>JAJYLA010000174.1 GCA_021788115.1 Actinomycetes bacterium
TGAAACGAGAGGTTGTCGATGACGCTCATTTCAAAACGAGAGAAGAGGCACGTACAGCCATTTTCGAATGGATCATCTGGTACAATACTGAGCGGCTTCACAGCTCTCTTGGCTACAAGTCACCACACGAGTTCGAAGCTTCGCTATATACTCAACTCGCAGCGTAATTCGGTGTCCATCCTACGCGGGGAACCCCAGACCCCAAAGCACCCGGGAGCGGTCCGACCTCGCAGTCCAACTCGTTCGGTTCGCAGTCCAGCTCGGGCAGCAATGTCAACCCGAACTCGCCGCAGGTCATCGCCGCCAACCAGGCCTGCCAGCACTACCTTCCGGCCGGCAGCGGGCCCTCTGTGGGCGGCAGCGGGAGCGGATCATGAACCTCGATACCGGCCGGCCCCGCCCTGGCCACCGGCACAGAGCTGCTGGAGGCGATCCTGGCGGCCCGGATCTGGCTAGGGCCGCGAGGGCGTTCGGGCCATCTGTGCCGGGTCTACTGCGGGTAGTCGCCGTACTAGCCATGGTCGCGGTCGGGGTGACAGCCTGTTTGGGGGGGTCCGGTAGGGCGACCGGATACGGTGCCCGGGCCACCACCACG
Organism: Actinomycetes bacterium; assembly: GCA_021788115.1. GTDB lineage: Bacteria > Actinomycetota > Acidimicrobiia > Acidimicrobiales > Palsa-688 > JAJYLA01. The sequence goes on from JAJYLA010000174.1 coordinate 596, forward strand.
ATCCCGGTTTCGACATCCTCGGGTGTGCCGTCGACCACGGCGACGGCACCGCCGGCGCCGACCACCGCGAAGGAGCCGTCGACCACGACCACTTCGACGGCTCCGCCGGGTTCCCCGTCGCTCAATACATCCCCGGCGAGCGGGTCGGGCGGCGGCGACTACGCCGCGCAGCTCAAGTGGGCGCACTGCATGCAGGCTCACGGCGAAGACGTCCCCGACCCCCACCCACCCGGCAGCGGCCCCTCCACCCAGTCCAAGGGGACAAGTAGCGGCCCCTATGTCCTTGACTCATCGGGCTCGAACACGCAGAGCAACGGCAACGTCGACCCGAACTCGCCGCAGTACCTCGCCGCTAGCAAAGCCTGCCAGGACCTGCTGCCAGCCGGCAGTGGGCCGTCGCTGAGCGGGCCAGGCGCCCCATGAGCACCGCGGAGGTAGGCACCAACGCCGCGGTCGCCGCCATCGGCGACCGCTTCGGCGGCGGGCGCCCCCGACGGCGGGGCAAGAGAACGGCGGCGGCCGTGGTCGCGGTGATCGTGATCGCCGCCATCGTGCTCGGCGTCACCCGCCCCTTCGGCAACAACAGCGCCAAGACATCGGCTAGCGGAGTGGTCGACAACGCCTACCCCACCTCGACTAGCACCGTGACCCGCCAGGACATCTCCCAGAAGACCAGCGTGAATGCCACCCTCGGCTACGCCGGCAGCTACAGCATTACCGCCCCGTCAGGGGCGACCGCCCAGCAGGTGGCCCAGGCCCAGCAGACGGTGATTCAAGATCAACAGACCCTGTCAGCGGACCAGCAGACCGAATCCGACAAGTCGACCGCGGATGACCAGGCCATCGCGGCCGCCCAGAGCACCGTCAACGCCGACCTGTCGACGCTCAGCGCGGACGAGGCCAGCGAATCGATGGCCTGCGCCGGGACGGGGGCCTCCGCCCCGGCGTGCAGCCAGGCCCAGCAGAAGGTCAGCCAGGATCAGGCCCAGCTGGCCCAGGCCCAACAGCAGCTGGCCAGCGCCCAGTCGAACGCCACCATCGACCACGACCAGAACCAGGCCAAGGTCGCCTCTGACCAGACCAAGCTGCAAGGTGATCAGGCCGCGTTGGCGTCGCTGCGATCGACCGCGGTCACCACCGGCACGACCTACAGCTGGCTGCCGGCAGTGGGCGACATCGTCAAAGAGGACCAGCCCGTCTACGCGCTCACCAACCACCCGGTGCCGCTCCTCTACGGCTCCATCCCCGCCAGCCGGGCGTTCTACCTCGGCATGTCTGACGGCGCCGATGTCGGTGAGTTGACCGGGGACCTGATCGTCCTCGGCTACGGCGCCGGGCTCACGCAAAGCGACCACTACTCCACAGCCACCGCGTCCGCGGTGGATCGCTGGCAGCGCGCTCTCGGTCTCCCCGTGACGGGCGAGATCCTGCTGGGCCAGGCGATCTTCGAACCCGGTCCCCTCCGGGTCACCTCGGTTACGGCGTCGCTCGGCCAGGCCGTCGGGGCGGGCGACGGGACGGGCGGCGGTGGCGGGGGCGGAACGGTGCTTTCGGCGACGTCGACGGCCCGCCAGGTAACCATCAACCTCGACGCCGCCCTGCAATCGGAGGTCAAAGCCGGCCAGAAGGTAGGTATCGTCCTGCCCTCCGGCGCGATCACCCCCGGGGTCATCTCCTCGGTGGGAACGGTCGCCACCACCCCATCCGGCGGCGGGTCGCCCACCATCACCGTCGAGGTCACCCCGACCGACCCGGCCGCCACCGGCCGCGTCGACCAGGCCCCGGTCACCGTCACCATCACCACCGCCACCGCCAGCGACGTCCTGGCCGTCCCCATCGACGCCCTACTCGGCTTGTCGACCGGCGGATATGCGGTCGAGGTAATCGACGTCGGTGGCATCCACCACCTCGTCGATGTATCCCTCGGCCTCTTCGACGACGCCGACGGTCTGGTCCAGGTCACCGGGTCCGGCCTGGCCGCCGGACAGCACGTGGTGGTACCGGCCCTATGACCTCCGCTGCCGCCCCGCTGGCCGCCGGCCGGTTCAGCCCCGACAACCAGGCTCACCCCACAAGCGGCGGGACGCGACCCGTGCTCGAGGTCGACCACGTGACCAAGGTCTACCCCTCCCAGCCGCCCGTGACCGCCCTGCAGGACGTGTCCTTCACCGTCACCGGAGGCGAACTGCTCGCCATCGTCGGTCCGTCTGGGTCGGGCAAATCCACCCTGCTGCACCTCATGGGCACCCTGGACCGGCCCAGCGCCGGCCACGTCCGGATCACCGGCGTCGACGTCGCCTCCCTGTCCGACCGAGACCTGGCCGCGCTGCGGGCCACCCGCATCGGGTTCGTGTTCCAGCAGTTCTTCCTAGCCGAACACCAGACCGTGGTCGACAACGTGGCCGACGGCCTCCTCTACGCCAGCGTACCCCTCACCCAACGGCGAGCCCGAGCCCTCCAAGCACTCGAACTGGTCGGGCTGGCCGAACGCCCTTGGGCTCGCCCCACCCAGCTGTCAGGCGGGCAACGCCAACGCGTGGCCATCGCCCGGGCCCTGGTCGGCCAGCCCGCCATCGTGCTGGCCGACGAACCCACCGGGAACCTCGACCAGACCACCGGCGGGTCCATCCTGACCCTCTTCGACCAACTCCACCACCAGAAGGTCACCATCGCGGTCATCACCCACGACCAGACCATCGCCGCCCGCATGCCCCGCCGGATCGAAATGCTAGACGGGCGGATAGTGGCCGACACCACCGACCCGGGGCCGGGTGAACCCGACGGGCACGGCCAACCCGCACCTCCAGGACAGCAGCCGTGACCGCCGCCGCCATCCCCCTTCACGGCCGGCTGCGACCCTCCGACGTGGGCCGGGTGGCCAGCATCGGCCTGCGCACCCGCAAACTCCGAGCCGGCCTGTCCGCGCTAGGGATCGCCATCGGCGTGGCCGCCATCGTCGCCGTGCTGGGCCTTTCCTCCTCCTCCTCAGCGGGACTGCTCGCCGAGATCAGCCGGCTGGGCACCAACCTGCTCACCGTCCAGCCCGGCACCACCGTCTTCGGCAAGAACGCCGAACTACCCACCGGCGCGCCGGCCATGATCGCCCGCATCGGCCCCGTCACCTCCATAGAAGACACCGGCAACGTCAACGTCAACGCCTACCGCAACCCCTACATCCCTACCATCCAAACCAACGCCCTCAGCGTCCAAGCCGCCAGCCTCGGCTTGCTCGCCGACCTGCGAACCAGCGTCGCCCAAGGCGTCTACCTCAACCCCGCCACCGCCCGAGAACCCGCCGCTGTACTAGGCCCGGCCGCCGCCCAACGGCTAGGCATCGAGGGTGTCTACCAAGGCGAACGGATCTGGCTCGACAAGCAATGGTTCTACGTGATCGGCATCCTCAACCCCGCCACCCTCGCCCCCAACATCGACAGCTCGATACTGGTCGGTTTCCCCGCCGCCCAGCACTACCTAGGCTTCGATGGCCACCCCACCACCATCTATGTCCGAGCCCAAACCAACCAGGTCAACGCGGTACACGGTGTGCTCGCCGCCACCGCCAACCCCGAAAACCCCAACGAAGTCAACGTCTCCCAACCCTCCGCCGCACTCGTCGCCCGAGCCGACGCCCAAAGCGCCTTCAACGGCCTGTTCCTCGGCCTAGGCGCCGTCGCCTTGCTCGTAGGAGCCGTCGGCGTCGCCAACATCATGGTCATCTCGGTCCTCGAACGCCGCTCCGAGATTGGACTACGCCGAGCCCTGGGCGCCACCAAAGGCCACATCCGTATCCAGTTCCTCTCCGAAGCCATCCTGCTCGCCCTAGCCGGCGGAACGGTTGGTGTCACCCTCGGCATTCTCTCAACCGCCGTCTACGCCACCACCAAACACTGGGCCATCGTCATTCCCACCATCGCCTGGACGGGCGGCATCGCCGCCGCCCTCATCATCGGCGCCATCGCCGGACTGCTGCCCGCCCTGCGCGCTGCCCGCATGTCACCCACCGAAGCGTTTCCTGTGTGAAGCCGGCTGTCAAGGGGGCTTTTTGGACAGGCTGGGCTGACCATGGTGTCCATGGTGTTTGGCCGGGTGTCGGTGGCCTGGGGGCGCCCTGCGTTTCCTAGTGTCCTGGCAGGTGGATTCGTCAAGAAATTGTGGGTGATCGGG
>JAJYLA010000175.1 GCA_021788115.1 Actinomycetes bacterium
GATCGTCTTCGGCGCGTTCGACGCGGGATCCAAAGGCCGGGCGCTTAGGGAGGACCGTAACCCTCTGGCCCCGATGGAGAGCGGCGCGCGAGCCTCCGCGAGTGGCAAGTGAGCCGCGACGGCGGCTCGATCGACTAAGGAGGAGAGATCATGAGGTTCAACCGGATACAACGTCGGCGCCGTTGGAGTCTGCTGGCGCCACTGGTCATCGCGGGCGTCGTCGGCGCGTGCTCGAGCAGTGCCAGCCTCGCGCCGAGCGCTGCATCGAGCACTACGTCGAGCGCTGCATCGAGCGCTCCCGTCACGCTGGTAGTCCAAGATGGGGAGGCGGGGAGCACAGAGCGGATCGGGACCTACAAGCTCCTTGACCAGCAGTTTGAGCAGCAGCACCCCGGCGTCACCATTCAGCACACTTCGGAACCGTTTGCTAACCTCACGGCGACCCTCAATCTTCAGCTGTCGAGTTCCGCCGCGCCGGACGTGACGCAGGTGAACCAGGGCTATCAATCGATGGGCATCCTTGTGAAGGGTGGACTTCTGCAGCCGCTCGATAGCTACGCGACGAAGTACGGCTGGGGGGCTCGCCAACCGCCGACCTTGCTCGACGCCGGCAAGTTCTCGTCCGACGGCAAGCAGTTCGGGACGGGGAACCTCTACGGCATTTCGGCGACGGGGGACCTCGTCGGGCTCTACTACAACAAGGCCACGCTACAGAAGCTCGGCCTCGAACTGCCAACAACCCTCGCTCAGTTCACGAACGATCTGGCCGTGGCCAAACAGGCGGGCGTGACGCCGATCGCCTTCGGTGACCTCGACAAGTCACCGGGTATCCACGATTTCCAAGCGATCGTCAATGCGCTCGCTCCCGTGAAGTACCAGAACGATTTCGTCTACGGCAGGGGCGGAGTCTCCTTCGCCACGCCCGAGGTCATCCAGGCGGCCGCCATGCTGCAAGACTGGGCCAACAAGGGGTACTTCACCCCCGGGTTCCTTGGTCTAGGTTACAGCGACTGGGTGAACGGGTTCCAAGGCGGCAAGGGCCTGTTCATCATCACGGGCAGCTGGTATAACACGCAACTTCTGGACGCGATGGGTAGCAACGTCGGGTTCTTCTTGCTCCCTCGCGCGACGGCCGGTGAAGCACCGGTGGCCACCGGTGCTGGAGGACTACCGTGGGCTATTCCCACGCGGGCCAAGAATCCGACCCTCGCGGCGGCCTACATCGACTTCATCACCTCATCTCAGGCGGCTGCTCTCTTCGTGCAACGGGGAGATAATCCCATGACCTCGCCGCCAGCCGGTACGGCACCCCAAGGAAGCTCGACCGCCGACATCTTGGCGGCTTGGGCGCAACTTGAGCAGAACGACAATTTCGTGCCGTTCATGGACTGGGCCACCCCGACGCTCTACAACACGCTTTCCGCTGGCATCGAGGAATTGCTGGGAAACCAAACCACGCCCAGTACCTTCGTTCAGCAGGGTCAGGCTGACTACGGGAAGTTCGTCACCTCGAGCTCTCATTGAGAGCTGCGGCGCCCTACTTGGGGTCTGGAGTCGCGATGCCAAGCTCGCTGGACAGGCCCCCAGTGTCGCCGCCGCCCGGTCGAGCCATTCGCGGGTCGCCGGATCTTCCCCCACCGGGTGCGCCCCGACGCATCGGCTACGTCTACGTCCTGCCGGCCCTTCTCGTCTACGGCACCTTCGCCGTGGTTCCGCTGCTCCACGCTGGGTGGCTGTCGTTCTTCAGCTGGGACGGAGTCTCCGCCCCGACTTGGGTCGGGGCGGAGAATTACCAGCAGCTCGTGGCCGATCCGCAGCTGCAGGGCGCCTTCCTGCATTCGCTTGTCCTCATCGTTTTCTACTCGTTGCTGCCCGTGGCCATTGGCCTGCTCCTGGCCGCGTCGCTCTCCCGTCTGCCAATTCGTGGGTTGACGGTCTTCCGAACCATCCTCTTCTTGCCCCAAGTGATTCCTATGGTTGCGCTCGCGGTCGTTTGGCGCCTCATCTACGCACCGGACGGTCCGCTCAACCAGATCCTGGGCACGCTCGGCTTGGGCTCCCTCGGCCATCCCTGGCTGGGAGACTTCGTCTGGGCGCTACCCGCGATCGGCGCGGTCGGAACCTGGGTCATGTATGGGCTCGCCATGGTGCTCTTCCTTGCCGGGATCCAGAAGATCCCGAGCAGCTTGTACGATGCTGCCCGGGTCGACGGAGCCGGCCCGCTCCGCGAGTTCTTCGCGGTCACGCTCCCAGGGCTGCGCAACGAAATCGTCGTGGCACTTGTCCTCACGATGGTCGCAGCACTGCGGAACTTCGACCTCGTCTACGTCATGACGCGCGGAGGTCCTGGGAATGCGACTGACGTGCCCGCGTTGGAGGTTTACATTCGGGCCTTTCAGGTCGGCGACGTCGGGTCCGCGGCGGCAGTCGGCACCACGCTCGCGGTCATCATCTTCGCCCTCGTCATCGTGGTGCAGCGCCTCGTGGAGGAGAGGCTGACATGAGGCTGCGGTTCGAACAGGGTGTGACCTACACGGTTCTTCTGTTGTTCTGCGCCGTAGCCGTCGCCCCTCTTCTGGGGATCCTCGTGGTGGCGCTTGGGGGCGGCGCTCATTTCGACAACTTCGTGGGCGCCTGGAACGCGGGCGACCTTGGGACCGGCCTTCGGAACAGTGTCGTCATTACGACGACTGTAGTTGTCGCGTCCGCCGTTCTCTCGGTGCTCTCCGGCTACGCGCTGGGCACGATGCGTTTTCGGGGTGACACTCTTATATTCGCCGTCTTCCTCATCGGCGTTGTCATGCCCTTCGAGGCGCCCATCGTGCCTTTGTACTACGATCTTCGCGCCTTCGGCCTGACCGACAGCTATTGGGGCGTGATCCTCCCCGACACTGCCCTCTCCGTAGCGTTCGGGACCTTCTGGATGCGCGCCTTCTTCCTGAGCACGCCGGTCTCTTTGATCGAGGCGGCCCGAATTGACGGCGCGTCCAGCCGGGCAACTCTACAGCACATCCTGCTTCCCCTCGCACGGCCGCACCTACTGACGCTTATGGTGCTCGTCTTCATGTGGACGTGGAACGACTTTCTGCTCTCTCTCGTGATGCTCTCGAACCCGAGTATTCAGACGCTGCCACTGAAGCTGGCCGTCTTCCAGGGACGCTACGTCACCGACGTCTCAAGTCTGGCCTCGGGTGCCGTCATCGTCATGCTCCCGGTCGTCCTCGTCTACATCATCCTCCAGCGCCATTTCATGCGGGGCGCGCTGTCCGGTGCGCTCAAACTCTGACCGATCTGCGTTCGAACGTCTCTGTCGGGGAATGGGGATCACGTGACGTGCAGGCTGCACGGTGCGAAGGCTCGCGGGTCTCGGGCGGGCTGACTGTGTGCGGTATACGAGCCGAGTTTCGTCCAGAGGTTGTCGATGGCTACGGTGCGCTGGGAATCGGCCAGCAAGTGGTTCGGGAGAACGGCCGCTCTCCGTGACTTCTCCTTGGCGGTCGAGGACGGGGAGTTCCTCGTGCTCGTCGGCCCGTCGGGTTCCGGCAAGACGACCGCGCTGCGGTTGTTGGCGGGCCTCGACTCGATCTCAGCGGGGCACGTGTGGATTGGTGACCGGATCGTTGATCGACTAGCGCCGCAGGAGCGCAAGATCGCGATGGTGTTTCAGGACTACGCCCTCTATCCGCAGATGAGTGTGTCCCAGAACATGGGCTTCGGCCTCCGGATGGCCAACGTGCCTCGGCAAGACATAGAACGGCAGGTCGCAGCGACGGCGCACACGCTCGGCATCGGGGAGCTACTAGAGCGCAAGCCACGCGAGCTGTCGGGCGGCCAGCGCCAGCGCGTGGCACTGGCTCGAGCGCTCGTGCGCCAACCCCAGGTATTCCTCATGGACGAGCCTCTTTCCAACCTCGACGCCCAGCTGCGGGCACAGACCCGGGGCGAGATCAAGCGGCTGCAGAAGGACGTTCGCATCACCACCGTCTACGTGACCCACGATCAAGTCGAGGCTATGACGATGGGCGATCGCGTGGCTGTGATGCGCGACGGCGTGCTGCAGCAAGTCGGTCCTCCCGGCACGGTCTATGACCAGCCTGCGAATGTCTTTGTGGCGAGCTTCATCGGGAGCCCGGCCATGAGTCTGAACGCGCTTGCGGCTGAGCGGAGGGGTGGCAGCCTGACGCTACGTCGGGACACATTCAGTCTTGAGCTATCCTCCTTCTCCCGCGACGTGCCTTCCACCGTCACGTTGGGCGTCCGGCCGGAGCAGGCTCGTCTTTGGGACGGCGCAGCGAACCTGGTCGGGCCGTTTGGGGGCACGGTCGAGTCGATCGAAGAACTCGGCCGCGAGAGCTTTGTTAGCGTCGTGACGCCCGAGGGTCTGCGCTTCGTTCTGTTGGTCGACGGGAGCTTCTCCGTCGCCATCGACCAACGTCTGTCGTTCGGTCTGCGCTCAGGGCAGCTCCACCTCTTCGACGGCGAGACCGGACATGCGCTGGTACGGATTTGATGCCGGTCAGGGGCTGGACCTTCTTCTCGGGCCCCCGCCGATCCCGGGCTGGTTGCTAGGGTGCCTGGCTCGGCGAGATGGTCAACGCGCTTCGCCCCCTCTGCCTCGTCATGTCGCTTGGAGCGGCACGGACTGATGTGCACGGCGGCGACCCGCGGCGCGACCCGATCGGCCGGCACGGCCGGATGATCGAAGCCGTCCTGCTGGCGCTGGCGGCCCTCGCGTTCGCGGCGGTCAGCGGCGCC
>JAJYLA010000001.1 GCA_021788115.1 Actinomycetes bacterium
CCAGCCGGGCGCGCAGCGCGGCGGCGATGTCGGCCTCGGCCGGTCCGGCAGCCGGCTCGGCGGGGGCGCCGCCCACGACGAGCACCCACTCGCCTCGCGGCTCGACGGCGGCGGCGCGGCCCGCGGCCTCCGCGAGGGTGCCCCGCCACAGCTCCTCGTGGAGCTTGGTCAGCTCCCGCCCGATCGCCACCGGGCGCTCGGGTCCGCAGGCCTCCGCCAGGTCGGCCAGGGTGCGCGCGACGCGGTGGGGGGCCTCGTACAGGACGGTGGTGCGGGTCTCTGCGGCGAGCCGGCGGAGCCGGGCGCGACGCTCGCCGCCACGGCGGGGCAGGAACCCCTCGAAGCAGAACCGCGCCGAGGGCAATCCGGAGGCCACCACCGCGGCGACGAAGGCCGTCGGCCCGGGAACGACCTGCACGGGGATGCCGGCGGCGGCCGCCGCCCGCACCAGTGCCTCGCCGGGATCGGAGATGCCGGGCATGCCGGCGTCGGAGACGACGGCGACGGTCGCACCGCCCGCCGCCGCGGCCACCGCCCTGGCAGCAGAGCCCTCCTCGTTGTGCTGGTGTGAGGCGACGAGGCGCGGCGCCGGGATGGCCGCGGCGCTGAGCAGCGCGCGGGTCCGGCGGGTGTCCTCGCAGAAGATCACGTCCGCCGAGGCGAGGCTGGCCGCGGCGCGCGGCGACAGGTCTCCGAGGTTGCCGATCGGCGTTCCCACGATGACGATCCGGCCGGGAGCCTGCGGCCGCCCGGCGGCGCTCATGCCGCGCGGACCTCCAGGTTGTCGCCGACTCGCAGGCGCCACCGCTCGAAGGTGCCGGCGGCGGCCACGAGGAGGACCCCGTGCCCGAGGTGCGGCACCGACACCCGCCGCCGGGACAGGAGAGTGATCCTGCGCACCCGCAGGCAGGGCTGGCCGCCGTTGACCACGGCGGGGACGCACCACGCGGTGTCGAGTGCCACCGATGTGGTCATCGTCTGGACCACGGCGGGGCGGCGCAGGATCACCGCGCCGTGCAACGAGCTCTGCCAGCCCCGGTGCGGATCCTCCAGGGCGGCGAGCACGTCCCCGTCACGCAGCAGCCACGACATCTCTCACACGTTGAAGCGAATCTCGAGGACGTCGCCGTCGACGACCTCATAGTCCTTGCCCTCGACACGGAGCCGTCCCGCCTCCTTGGCCCGGTGCCAGGATCCGGTGGCCAGGAGCTCGTCCCAGCGGATCACCTCCGCACGGATGAACCCCCGCTGCAGGTCCGAGTGGATCACCCCGGCGCACTCGGGTGCCCGGGCGCCGGCGCGAAACGTCCAGGCTCGGCTCTCCTTCTCGCCGGTGGTGAAGAACGTGCGCCTCCCGAGCAGGTGGTAGGCGGCGCGGGCGACGCGCGGCAGGGCGCCCTCGCCGAGGCCGAGCCCTTCGAGCAGCTCGGTGCGCTCCGCGGGGTCCAGCTGCGCCGCCTCGGCCTCCAGCTCGACGCTCACCCCGAGGACGTCCCCGTGGCCGGCGAGAGCGTCGGCGACCGGCTTGACCACCTCGTCGGCGCCGCCCGCCTGGTCCTCGCCGAGGTTGACGACGGCGAGAACCGGCTTGTTGGTGAGCAGGAAGAAGGGTCGCAAAAGGGCGCGCTCGTCGGCGGACAGCGACGAGCGGTACACCGGGGTGCCCGCGTCGAGCTCCGCCTTGGCCCGCTCCAGCGCAGCCACCTCCCCGGCGAGGGACTTGTCGGCCTTGGCCGCCTTGCGCCGCTTGTCGATCTGGCCGTCCACGGTCGCCGAGTCTGCGAGCACCAGCTCCAGCTCGAGGACGCCCAGGTCCGCCAGCGGGTCGTGGTCGCCGGGCACGGTGTCGTCCTCGAAGGCCCGCAGGACCAGGCAGAGCGCGTCGGCTTCGCGAATGCCGGCCAGAAACCTGTTGCCGAGGCCCTCGCCCGTGGAGGAACCCGCCACCAGGCCGGCGATGTCGACGAACTCGACGGTGGCGTGCACCACCTTGCGGCTGGCGCTCATCACCGCCAGCCTCTCCAGCCGCTCGTCGGGAACGCGCGCGACGCCCACGGACGTCTCGGTGGTCGAGAACGGGTGCGGGGCAACGTGCGCCGACCCGCCCGTGAGGGCGTTGAACAGGCTCGACTTGCCCGCGTTCGGGAGGCCGACGATGCCGAGTCGTTCCACGTTGCGCAGGCTACCGGCGGCCGGCGGCCGTGGTGGCGGCACCAGCCGCAGGCGGCCGGCCGTCTAGGCTCCAGCCCCATGTCCAAGCGCACCAAGAAGGCCCGCCTCCGGGGCCGCCGCAAGAAGGCCAACCACGGGCAGAAGCCGCTGCGCGGACGGTAACCCGGCCGGCCGGGCTCAGCTGAGCAGCCCCGCCTTCTCCATCAGCGCGGAGAGCGACGCGAGAGGCCGGGCGCCGAAGTGGGAGACCACCTCGGCCGCTGCCAGCGTGCCCATCCGTGCGCAGCGCTCCGGGTCGGCGCCGCGGACGACGCCGTCGAGGAAGCCGGCCGCGTAGCTGTCGCCGGCGCCGGTCGTGTCCCTGAGGCTCTCGACCGCGACGGCGGGCACCTCGGCCACCTCGCCCTCGGCGGCGGTGATCGAGCCGAGGGGACCGCGGGTAACCGTCACCGTCGGGCAGCGCCGGCCGAGGGCGGCGACAGCCGCGTGGACGTCGGTGGTACCGGTGATGCCGCACGCCTCCTGCTCGTTCGCGAACAGGATGTCCACCCGGTCAAGCAGGCTGTCGAGGGCGTCGCCGTGGAGCTCCACCCACAGGGGATCCGACAGCGACAGCGACACCAGGGTTCCCGCCTCCCGGGCGGCGGTCACAGCCGCCTCGACGCCGCCGTCGCTCTCGGGTAGCCCGCACAGGTACCCCTCCAGGTACAGCACCCGCGCCCCGGCGACGACGCCCGTGTCGATGTCGGCGGAGCCGAGGTGCGCGCCGATGCCCAGGCTGGTGCACATCGTCTTCTCGGCGTCGGGCGTGACCATGATGAGGCAGCGGCCGGTGCCGGGCCCGTCCCGGCGCGGCGGCCGGGAGAAGCGCACCCCCGCGGCGCGGATGTCGTGGCAGAAAACCGTTCCGAGGGTGTCGTCCCGCACGGTGCCCACGAACTCGACCGACGCGCCCAGCGAGGCGAGGCAGGCGGCCGTGTTCGCCGCCGAGCCCCCCGACATCTCGGTCGAGGGGCCGAGCCGGCTGTAAATCTTCTCCGCGTCCTCGTGGTCGATGAGGGTCATCGTGCCCTTCGCGAGCCCGAAGCTCTCGACCAGAGCGTCCTCGGAGGGCGAGAGAACGTCGACGATGGCGTGGCCGAGGGTCACCACGTCCAGGGGTCGCTGCATGCTGCGACGGTAGTGGGTAACCCGGATAGGGTGGCCATTCGTGGCCGAGGAACCGTCTTACCGTTTGCCGCGAACCGCCTGGCCGACACGCTACCGGCTCGAGCTGGCCCCGGACCTGGGCCGGTCCGTGTTCGAGGGCAGCGTCCGGGTGAACTTCGACGTCGTCGAGCCGATCCACGAGCTCGTGCTCAACGCTGCGGAGCTGTCCATCGACGAGGTGACGGTCAGGACCCCCGACGGCCGGTCGTCACGGGCGTCGGTGTCCCTCGACGAGCAGGAGCAGACAGCGAGGATCGCCCTGGCCGACGAGCTGCCCGCCGGCAGCGGCTACGAGGTCGAGCTGCGCTTCGCCGGCGCCATCACCGAGCACCTGCGCGGGCTTTACCGAAGCACGTTCGTCTCCGACGACGGCACCGAGCACGTCATCGCGTCCACCCAGTTCGAGCCGGCCGACGCCCGCCGGCTGTTCCCGTGCTGGGACGAGCCCGAGTTCAAGGCGACCTTTGCGCTCACGCTGATCGTCGACGAGACGCTGGTCGCCCTGGCGAACGAGGCGGCCGTCTCCGACGAGCCGGCAGGCGACGGGCGCCGGCGGGTGACGTTCGCCGAGACCATGCCGATGTCGACCTACCTCGTCGCGTTCGTCCTGGGCCCCTTCGACCTCTCCGACCCCGTGGACGCCGGTGGGGTGCCCCTGCGCGTCGCGGTGCCCCCGGGGAAGTTGCACCTCGCCCGGTACGCCGAGCGAGTCGGGAGCCACGCGCTGCGATTTCTTTCCCAGTACTTCGACATTCCCTATCCGGGCGGCAAGATCGACCACGTCGCCATCCCCAACTTTGCCTTCGGGGCCATGGAGAACCTCGGCTGCGTCACCTACCGGGAGAACGCCCTTCTCGTGGACCCGGCCGTCGCCTCCCAGCTCGAGCTGCAGCGGGTGGCGACGGTGATCGCGCACGAGACGGCACACATGTGGTTCGGGAACCTGGTGACGATGAAGTGGTGGGACGGGATCTGGCTCAACGAGGCCTTCGCCACCTTCATGGAGCTCGCCACCACCGACGCCTTTCACCCCGCCTGGCAGGTGTGGACCAGCTTCGGGGCCGCGAAGGAGGCGGCGCTGGCGACCGACGCTCTGCGCTCCAGCAGGCCGGTGGAGTTCTCCGTCGGCCGCCCCGAAGAGGCCGAGGCCATGTTCGACGTCCTCACCTACCAGAAGGGCGGCTCCGTGCTGAGGATGCTCGAGCAGTACCTGGGGCCCGAGACGTTCCGCAAGGGAATCAGCCACTACCTGTCGGTCCACGCGCACGCCAACACCGAGACGACCGACCTGTGGGATGCCATCGAGGAGGTGTCGGGGGAGCCGGTCAGGGCGATCATGGACAGCTGGATCCGTCAGGCCGGCTACCCCCTCGTGACGGTAGAGGAGGGCCCGGACCCGGCCTCGATCCGGTTGCGCCAGAGCCGCTTCCTGTACGACCGCAGCGGCGCCCCTCCCGAGCAGAGTTGGGGCGTCCCGGTCAACATGCGGGCGTCGGTCGGGGGGAGGGTTCAGCGACAGCGGCTGCTGCTCGACGGCGACGAGTCCACGGTGAGCTTCGACGAGCCCGTCGACTGGATCGTGGTCAACGAGGGAGCCTGGGGCTTCTACCGTGTCCGCTACAGCCCGAACCTTCTCGGCCGGCTCGCAGCCGGCCCGCTCGGGGAGGTGTGCCACCCGCTGGAGAGGCTGGGTCTCGTCGTCGACGTCTGGGCGTCGGTCGTCGCGGGCGAGGCGTCCCTCGCCGACTGGGCCGCGGTGGTGGGAGCCCTCGGGGAGGAGATCGACCCCGACGTGTGGTCGGGCATCGTCGGGCCGCTCGAGCTGCTCGACCTGGTCGCCGACGAGCGCGATCGGGAGGCGCTCCGGGCCTTCGCCCGGCGCACCGCCGGCCCGGTGTGGGAGCGGCTCGGCTGGGACGCCCGGGCGTCGGAGACCGACCGGGAGCGCATCTGTCGCGGTCGCGTGGTCCGGGCGCTCGGGCTCGTCGGCGCCGACCGCAGCGTCGCCGCGGAGGCAGCCGCCCGCCTGGCGCGCTCGGCCTCGGACCCCGGCGCGCTGGCGCCGGACCTGCTCACCCCTGTCGCCGAGATCGTCGTCGCCTCCGGGGGGGAGGACGGCTGGAACGCCGTCCTCCAGCGCTACAGGCAGAGCCGGACGCCCCAGGACAAGGTCCGTTATCTCTTCGCCCTGTCGAAGGCGACCGAGCCGGAGCTCCTGTCGCGCACGCTCGACATGGTCCTCGGAGCCGAAGTCCGCACCCAGGACGCCCCGTTCGTGGTCCAGCTGGCCATGATGCAGCGGCACGGCTCGACCCTGGCGTGGGAGTGGCTGGAGCAGCACTGGGACGACCTCGAGGAGCGGGTCCCGAACCTGCTCGTCGCCCGTGTGGTCGAGGGTATCCCCGCGCTGATGGACGCCGACGTCGCCGCGTCGGTCCACGCCTTCACGGACACCCATGACCTCCCTCTCAGAGGTCCCCGCCTCGACCAGCTGCTGGAACGGATGGACATCAACGTCGTCCTGGCGCAGCGCCTCCGGGGCACCCTCCGCGACGCCCTGGGTGCCTGACGGGCGGCCCTCGGCCGGGGAGGAGCCCCCCGCCTCCCACGAGCGGTGGCGCGTGCCGCGCTGGGCGGGCGGAGGGAATCCGCCCACCCAGCGAGGTACCCGCCACCTCTGGGCGCCTTCTACCCCTCCCCAGTCCTTTTCAAACCGCTCGGCGCTGCGGACGGGCCGCCGGTGGAGGCCCCGGCGGGATGGGGCCGGCTGGGCGGGCCGGGCCCCTATCGTGGCTTCGTGCGTGACCGGCGAGCCCCCATCACGGTGTTCGCCGTCGAGGATCAGGCGATCCAGCTGTCCTGGCCGTGGCTTCCGCGGCCCGAGGTGACCATCGAGGTCGGTGGCCGCCGGCTGCAGGTCGAGGCTCCGCCACCCGCGTGGTACCGGCAGCGCTTCGGGCGCCGGCTCGCCGCCCGGGCGGGCGGCCCGGGGGCCGTGGCCGTGGAGGGCCTCGACCCGGCGACCCGCTACGACGTGCTCGTGTCACGGCCGGGAGGTGCCAGCGTCCACATCACGACCGCGACGACGCTGCAAGCACCGGCGGGACATCTCCTCTACAGGATCGCGACGATCAGCGACTGCCACATCGGGGAGCGGACGCTCGGCGCCCTGCACCGGTTGCACGATCCGCAGCCCCGCCCCCCACGGCTCGAGCCGTACACCACGCGGTGCATGCGCGCGGCGATCGACGAGGCGAAGAGCTGGGGGGCGCAGCTGCTGCTGGTCAAGGGGGACCTCACCTACTCCAGCCGGCCGGCCGAAGCAGAGATCGCTGCCGCTGTTCTCCGGAACGCCGCGATCCCCGTCGAGGTCATCCTCGGCAACCATGACGTGCGCCGGGAGCCCGTGGTCGCCCGCGTCCTCGAGGCCCGCGGGGTGCCGGTCACTACGACCGCCAAGGCCGTCGACGTCCCCGGGTTGCGCATCGTGCTCGGCCACACGCCCGTTCCCCACCTGCACTCCGGCCGTCTGCGTGGAGGCGCCGCCGGCGAGATCGCCGCCCTGGCGGGTGGCGCGCCGGGTGCCGCCATGGTCGTCCTGCACCATCCGCCCCGGCGCTGGCCCGTGCAGACCCACTACCCGCCGTCCCTCGACCGCAGCGACTCGCGGCGGCTCCTCGCGGCGCTGGCCGCCGCCAACCCCGCCTCGATCGTCGTCGCGGCCCACACGCACCGCAATCGCCTGTACCGGGTCGGAGGGGTCCCCGTCTCCGAGGTCGGCTCGACGAAGGACTACCCCGGGCAGTGGGCCGGCTACGCCGTCCACGAAGGCGGGATCCGCCAGGTTGTCCGCCGCATCGCTCGGCCGGACGCGATCGCCTGGACCGAGCAGACCGGCCGTGCGCTGGGCGGGATCTGGGCACGGTGGAGTCCGGGCGGCCTCCGGGATCGCTGCTGGACCCTGGAGTGGCCCGTGCGCGAGCACGACAGCTCGGCACCTCGGGCCGCCTCGGGCAGCCGGGCGGCAGGCAGAGCGTGAGAGCCGGCCGGCCCGTGCAGCCTGCGTGCCGGGCCCGCAGGCCCGGGGCCACCGGCGGTCAGCCTCTGGGCCGCCCGAGGCGCTCGACGCGCTCGTGGACCTGCGCCAGGCGCTCGGCGGCCTGCGCGTGGAGGCTCTCGGCACGCTCATAGAGGTCGGCGGCGGCCTCGATGCCGAGTTCGCCGGCGGCGAGCTGCTCCGTGATCTGCTCGAGCTCGGCCATCAGGTCCTCGAAGGTGCGGCGCTCGTCGCCCTGCCGGGCCCCGCCGGCGCCGCCCGCTCCCGCCTCACTCATCGCGGACCTCCGTCACGCGGGCGTCGAAGCGTCCGTCCGCCAGGCGTACCCGCACCGCCCCTCCCGGCGCGAGGGTGCGGGCACGCCTCACGACGGTGCCGGCGGGGGTGGTGACCACGGCGTACCCGCGCTCGAGGGTGCGCTGCGGAGAGAGCGCCCGGAGGTGCCGCTCCTCCGCAGCCAGCCTCCCCGCCGCCCGTCCGAGAATCTCGCCGGCGGGCCGGCGCCAGTCGCAGCCGGCGAGCCGCTGCCGGCAGGACTGCAGGCGGACGGCGGGATGAACGTCGCCGAGGCGCTGGGCGGTGCGGCCAAGGCGGGACCCGGCGCGCTCCAGCGCCGAGTCGACGGCACGCCCGGTGTCGACCGCGTCGACGCGCCGCTGGGCACGCTCGAGCAGGGATCGCGTGCCCCGGGCCGCCGAGTCGAGCAGCCGATCGAGCGAGGACTCCAGGGCGGCTAGTTCCGGGATCACGGCGGTGGCAGCGAGAGACGGGGTGCCGCACCGCAGGTCGGCGACCTCGTCACAGAGCGGGCGGTCCCCTTCGTGGCCGATCGCCGACACGACAGGAACCGGGCAGGCGGCGACGGCGCGGCACACCTCCTCGGTGCTCCAGGGCAGCAGCGACGGGGCGTCGCCGCCACCACGGGCGAGGATCACGACCTCGACGCCGGCGCGGGCCGCGACACTGTGCAGCGCGTCCACGATGCCCACCGGCGCCCCCGGACCCGACACCGTGGTCTCCTCGAAGTGCAGCGGGTAGCCGGGGAAGCGGGCCGCCGCGACCGACTCGATGTCCTTGCGCACGGCGGCGTCGCTGCCGCACACGACGCCGATCACTGCGGGCAGCCGCGGGATCGGCCGGGGCGGGCGCCCGAGAAGACCCTCGGCGGCAAGCCGCTGCCTGGTCTCTTCGATGAGGGCGGCGACCGCGCCGGCACCGACAGCGGTGACCTCCTCGGCGACGAGGTGCACCTGGCCGCGGTCGTTCGCCCATTGCAGCGCACCGACGACGCAGACGCGCTCGCCCTGGACCGCCCGGCAGTAGCGCGCCGCGCCGGAGGGCACCTTGACGTCGAGCTGTGCGGCCCGGTCCCGGAGGGTGAAGAAGATCCATCCGCCGCGCGACACCGTCGGCCTGTACACCTCCCCCTCGACAGCCACCCGGCCGACGGCCCCGAGGGCGCGGGCGATCTCGCCCGCCAGGCGGACGAGGCTGACCCGCCGGGGGGTCCGGGCCTGCCGGTCGTCGAACAACGGCAGCGTCATCGGTGGTCAGGCTAGTCAGACGGTGTGACCGCGCCTCCGCCTAGTACAATGATTTTCGTTCCGGACGATCCCGCCGGCCGGACGGCCCGCAGGTCGCCCGCCCGGTCGATCGCGGAACCGCTTCCGGCATCCCCGGGGCGCCTCGTCGCGACCCGGTGTCGTGGGCCCCGCCGGGTGCCACAGGCCGGGCCGATCACGACAAACCGACAGGAGACCGCTTGACACATACCGAGCTTCCCGGCTCGTTCGCAGCCCTGGGGGTGGCGCCCGAGCTCGTGAGCGCCCTCGTCGCCCAGGGGATCAGCGCCCCCTTTCCGATCCAGGCGCTGACGATCGCCGATGCCCTTGCCGGACGGGACGTGTGCGGCAAGGCCAAGACCGGATCGGGCAAGACGCTCGCTTTCGGCCTTCCCCTCGTGCAGCGCCTGCAGGGCCCCGTGGCGGGGGGGCGCCCGGCAGGGGGACGGCCGCCCCGGGCTCTGGTGCTGGTCCCCACACGGGAGCTGGCCCGCCAGGTCGCCGACGTCCTGGAGCCGCTGGCCGGCGCGTCGGGGATCACGCTGACCGCGTGCTACGGGGGCACCGCGATGGACGCCCAGATCAAGGCCCTCCGGGAGGGCACCGACGTGGTGGTGGCGACCCCCGGGCGGCTCATCGACCTGCGCCAAAGGGGCGACGCCCGCCTCGAGGAGATCGAGATCGTCGTCCTGGACGAGGCGGACCGCATGGTGGACCTGGGTTTCCTGCCGCAGGTCGAGTGGCTCCTCCGTCACGTGGTGCGACGGCACCAGACGATGCTGTTCTCCGCGACCCTCGATGGTCAGGTTGAGCGGCTGGTCCAGCACGAGCTCCAGGAACCCGCCCGCCACGAAGCCGAGTCGGCGCAGCCGACCGTGAGCGCAATGGAGCACCGTTTTATCCTGGTCCACCAGATGGACAAGGTGAAGGTCGCCGCCGCCATCTCCAGCCATTCGCAGCGCTGCCTGGTCTTCGCCCGCACCAAGCGAGGCGCCGACCGGCTCACCGACGCCCTGCGCCGCGAAGGGGTGTCCGCCCGCCCCATACACGGGGATCTCCGTCAGCAGGCCCGCGAGCGGGCGCTGCGGAGCTTCGCACAGGGAAGGCTGCCGGTGCTGGTGGCCACCGACGTCGCGGCACGGGGACTCGACGTCGACGGCGTGGACGTCGTCGTCCACTACGACCCGCCGGAGGACCACAAGAGCTACCTGCACCGGTCGGGCCGCACCGCCCGCGCGGGCAGGGAGGGGCTGGCGGTCACCCTGGTCCTCTGGAACGAGCAGGCCGACGTCGAGCGGATCCAGAAGCGCCTGGGCCTCTCGGCGCCGGTGGTGGAGATGTTCTCCAACGATCCCCGCCTGCGCAACCTGCGGGGATGGGACCCGCTCGCAGCGTCGGTCGCCTAGCACCCGACGGCGATGAGAGTCGCCCTGCAGGCGGTCGTCTTCGCCGCCGGTGCGGTCCTGGTCGCGCTGACCGTGCTGTCGGCGATCCGCTCGACGATCCTGCCCCGCGGAACGCAGAGCCGGCTCTCGCGGGTCGTCATAGCCGCCGTGCGGGCGGCGTTCCGGCTGCGGTCCCGGACCGTGTCCAGCTACGAGCGGCGGGACCGGGCCATGGCGATGCTGGCGCCGATCGCTCTTCTCTGCCTGCTGGCCCTGTGGCTGCTGCTCATCCTCGCCGGGTTCACCCTGACGTTCCTGGCGATCGGCGGGCGGTCCCTGGCGTGGTCGATCGAGCTGTCGGGGTCGTCGATGTTCACGCTGGGGACGACGAGCGACAGCCACCTCTTCCCCTCGCTGCTGACCTACGCCGAGGCAGGCTTCGGGCTGCTCCTGGTGGCGTTGACGATCACCTACCTGCCGACGATCTATGGCGCGTACACCCGCAGGGAGACGGGGGTGTCCTTGCTGCAGGTTCGGGCCGGGACGCCCCCCCGTGCGGCGACGATGCTGATCCGCTACCAGCGCATCGAGCAGAGCAGATACCGCCTGACCGAGCTGTGGCGGCAGTGGGAGGTGTGGTTCACCGACGTCGAGGAGACGCACACGACCTTCCCGGTCCTCGTGCTGTTCCGGTCCGCCGAGCGGTACCAGTCCTGGATCGCGACCGCCGGCGCCCTCCTCGACGGTGCGTCCTTCTGGGCCGGCGCCGTCAAGCACCCGAAGGATCCCGACGTGCAGCTGTGCATCCGCGCCGGGTACCTGGCGCTGCGGCGCATCGCGGACGTCTTCGGGGTCGCCTACGACCCGGACCCGGCACCGGACGACCCGATATCGGTGTCGCGCGAGGAGTGGGAGGCGGCGATGGACGAGATGGAGGCGGCCGGGGTGGAGGTCCTCTCCGACCGCGACGCCGCATGGCGGGCGTGGAAGGGCTGGCGGGTCAACTACGACGGTGTACTGCTCAAGCTTGCGCGCCTCGTCGAAGCCCCCCCGGCGCCGTGGGTGTCGGATCGCTCCCCCCTCGGATCCGACCCGAGCTGGGTGCAGCGCACGGTGGTGCGCTCCCGTGCCCGCCGCCCCCGCCTCACCGGTCCCCGCCAGTAGGGCTTCCGCCCGGGTGGCCACCGGTCCGCCGCCGCGGCCGCCCGCATCGGCCGGCGCGGCTCGACAGTCAACGGGGTCCTTCGACGTGCGAGTCGCGGCCGCGCCGCGAGAAGACCAGCCGGGCGAGCGTTATCGCCACGACCACCGCGGCGAGGGCGATGACCGGGCCGTAGAAGTCGAAGGGGTCGCTGTGGGGCCCGGTGACGTTCGGGTTGGAGTAAGGCCCCCCGACGATGGTCACGACGGAGCCGGGCGCGGTGGTCGTCGGCCCCGGCGCTGCGCCGAGAAGCAGCGACGCGGTCACGGGGGATCCGCCCGGGGGCGATGCGACCGCCGCCACGCCGGCGTAAAGAGGGGTGCCGGCCGCACCCGTGCCGGCCGCACCCGTGCCGGCCGCACCCGTGCCCGCTTGCGCCACCCCTCCAGCTCTACCAGACCCGGCGGGCGACACCGGCGCGCTCCGGGCGCCGCTACCCTTCGGGGCGTGTCCGATGCGTGGCAGATCGAACCGTCGGGACCCCTGCGCGGCGAGGTGGAGGTGCGGGGCTCCAAGAACGCCGTCACCAAGCACATGATCGCGGCGATCATGGGACAGGGGCCGAGCACGATCACCAACGTCCCCGAGGTGGGCGACGTGGAGATCACCGCGCGGATCCTCGAGGCGGTCGGCGCGCGGGTCGAGCAGGCGGAAGGGATGCTCACCGTCCATCCCCCCGACTCGGTGAACCCCTTGGTACCCCTGTCCTTCAGCGGCCTCAACAGGATCCCGGTCCTGCTCCTCGGCCCGCTCCTGCACCTCACGGGCGAGGCGTTCGTGCCGAGGGTCGGCGGCGACCGCATCGGGAGCCGCCCGGTGAACTTCCACGTGAAAGCGCTGCGCGACCTCGGAGCCGAGATCGAGGTGACCGACGACGGCATCGCCGCCCGGTGCAGCCGCCTGCGGGGCGCCATCATCGAGCTGCCCTACCCGAGCGTGGGGGCGACAGAGTCGGCGCTGCTGTCCGCCGCGCTGGCCGAGGGCAAGTCGGTGATCCGCGGCGCGGCGACCGAGCCCGAGGTGCTGGAGCTCGCGCTGTTCCTGCAGCGGATGGGCGCGAGGATCGAGCTCAGGCCCGACAGGCGCATCGTCATCGAGGGCGTGCCCACGCTGCGCGGGGCCACCACCCGGCTGCAGGGGGACCGCAACGAGGCGTTCAGCTACCTCGTCGCCGGCCTCATCACCGGGGGCGAGGTGAGGGTGGTCGGCTGCGCGCAGGACCGCCTGGTCACCGCCATCACCACCCTCATGCGGATGGGCGCGCGCGTCGACGTCGACGACCATTCGATGACCGCTTCGGCCCCCGACGGGCTGCACGCCGCGGCGGTCCAGACCGACGTGCACCCGGGGTTCATGACCGACTGGCAGACCCCGCTCATGGTGCTGTTCACCCAGGCGGAGGGGATGTCGGTGCTCCACGAGACCGTGTACGAGGACCGCTTCGTCTACGTCGCGGCGCTGCAGAAGATGGGCGGGGAGATCGAGCTGTTCTCCAGCTGCCTCGGGGGCCCTGCGTGCCGCTTCTACGAGAGCAGCAGCGTGCACTCCGCCGTGGTCCGGGGGATGTCGAAGCTGCACGGTGCCGAGGTCGACATCCCCGACGTGCGCGCCGGCTTCTCGAGCGTCATCGCCGCCGCCGCCGCCGAGGGCCCCTCCCTCCTGCGAGGCGTGCACCACCTCGAGCGCGGCTACCACCGCCCGGCGGAGCAGTTGCGGTCGCTGGGGCTGGACCTGAAGACCACGTAGTGGCCGCCCTGTTCACCCCCGACGGGGACACCATGGTTCCCGGCGAGTTGACCCGCGGCCCCTGGGACCCCGACGCCCAGCACGGCGGGCCGGTGGCGGCGCTGCTCGCCAGGGCGGTGGAAGGCGTCGAGGCGCCGGCGCCCATGCAGGTGGTGCGCCTCACGGTGGAGCTGCTGCGACCCGTGCCGCTCACCCCGCTGCGGGTGTCCGCCGAGGTGAGCCGCCCCGGCCGCAAGGTCCAGCTCGTCGACGCATCCCTGGCGTCCGGGGCCCAGGAGGTCGCCCGCGCCCGGGCGTTGCGCATCCGCGTCGCCGAGGTCGACGTTCCGCGCCAGGTGGCACAGCCGCCGAGCCCTCCGGTGCCGGACGGGCCCGGACCGTCGCTGAGCCCGCGAACCGCGTTCGCCCAGGCCGTCGACCTCCGCTTCGTCCGGGGCCGCTGGGAGGAGCTGGGCCCGGTGACGATGTGGAGCCGGCTGGTGGTCCCCGTCGTCGAGGGGGAAAAAACGACCGCTCTGCAGCGCACCGCTGCGGCCGCCGATTTCGGCAACGGCGTCAGCAGGATCGTCGACTTCGACACCCACACGTTCATCAACCCGGACCTGACCGTGTCGCTGTTCCGGGTCCCCGAGGGCGAGTGGATCGGCTTCGACGTCGTGTCCCGCCTGTCGGACCGGGGCTTCGGGCACTCGGAGAGCCTGATCTTCGACGCCGCCGGCCCGGTCGGGCGGGCGGTGCAGTCTCTCGTGGTCGACACCCGCTAGGCGGGCGACAACCGCGGGGCCCCTCGTCGCGCGGGCCCTATGCTTCCCCAACCTATGGGTGTCGTGGAGCGGATCATGGAGAACGCCCAGCGGCTCACCGGGACGGAGCGCAAGATCGCCGAGGTGCTCGCCGGCGAGCCCCAGACCGTCGCGTTCGGCACCGTGGCGCAGGTGGCCAAGAGAGCCGGCACCAGCGGCCCGTCGGTGGTGCGCCTGGCGGTCAAGCTGGGCTACGACGGCTTCGTCGGCCTCCAGGCCGACGTCCAGTCGGAGCTGGCCCGCCAGCTCGGCCCGGCACGGGAGCGGATCCGGCAGCGCCCCCCGAGCGACCTGCTCGCCCGGGTCCAGGCCGCCGAGCAGGACAACGTCCTGCGCACGCTGCACGGCATCAGCGCTCAGGCTCTCGAGTCGTCCGTCAGCCGGCTCGCCGACCGCCGCCACCAGGTGTGGATCCTCGCCGGCGAGATGACCAGCCCGGTCGCGGTCGTGCTCGCCAACCAGCTGGGGCAGCTGCGTGAGGGGGTGGCGCTGCTGGTGGGGTCCGAGGTGACCCTCGGCCGCAGCCTCGCCGGCCTCGAACCGGGCGATGTCCTCGTTGCCATCGACATCCGCCGCTACGAGCGGTCGGTGATGGCGGCGGCGCGCTGGGCAGCGGAGCGGGGGGTGTGCATCCTCGCCATCACCGACAGCCCCCTGTCGCCGCTCGTCGCGGGCGCCTCGGAGACCTTCTTCATCGCGGCGCAGGGCGTCGGGCCCTTCGACAGCATGACCGGGGGCGTGGCCCTGGCGAACGTCCTCGTCGCCGGGGTCGCGGCCCGGCTGCGCCAGAGCGCCCCTGCGCGCCTCGATGCCATCGAGGCGGCGTGGGCGGCGTCCAACGCCCTGGTCGCCGCGCCGGGGGGCACCAGCCCCCTCGCGGGCAACGAGCGTGTCACCGGGCGAAGCCTCCTGGCTTCGGGCGACACCGCCGCAACGCCCGGTGCGGACCGCGGCGCCGTGGACGCGGCGGCAGGGCCGGACCATGGCGCCGGGCGACCGGCGGCCGCCACGCGGACCGGGGCGGGGACCGCGTCGGGCGAGATCCCCCGCGACGCCGGGCTGGGCGACCTCCACACCGCCGTGTAGGAGGCGCCGGCGGCGGGCTGCTCAGCGCGTGGCGTGGAGGCGGCGCAGCACCAGCGTGGCGACGGCCAGCGGATCGCCGGCGGGGTCGTGGAGGGCTTCGAGAAGGCGGGAGGCTCGGGCCAGCTCGCCCTGGTGGGCGGCCTCCCACGCCGACGTCGCCGATCCCGGCTCCTCACCCCGAGCGAGGACCTCGACGGCCGCCTGCCGGCGCCACGAGCCTGTGTCGTCGAGCAGGGCGCGGGCCTGCCACGCCGTCAACCTCCGCAGATAGGGTGGTCCGGCGAGAAGGCGGCCGACCGCCGCCACGAGGCGGTCCAGGCCGGCGGCCCGGTCGACGAGTGCCAGAGCCTCGACCGCCACGGCAAGATCCCGCCCGCTGGCCGTGGCGACGGGCCCGGCGTCGCCGACCACGGCGCCCGCAGAAGCGCTGACGAACCGGCGGGCCGTCTCCCGGTCCGCGCCCAGGTCCACCAGCGCCTCCTCCTCCTCGGCCTTGACCGCCTCGCCGGCGCCGGCCGCGATCGCGGCTGCCAGCGGTCCGTCGCGCTCGATGGTCGATCCCACGTCGAACACCTCGGGGCGCGCCAGGTAGCAGCGGGCGAGACGCACCACGGCATCGTCCACGGTCGCGTGAAGCGCCGCCTCCGCGTCGGCGGGCAGGCCCGGCGAGAGCTGCTCGAGCTCGGCCCACAGCCGCCCGGCGCCGAGCACCTCGCGCGCTGCCCAGAAGGCGCCGGCGACCTCGGCGAGCCCCACACCGAGCTCTGCCGCCGTCTCGTGCGCCCACACCACCCCCAGCTGGTCGACGATCTCGGCTGCGGCCTCGGTCGCCACGAGCTGCGGGTACAGGCGGTGGCGGGGAATGACCTCGCCGAAGTCCTGGCGGATCGGCAGCGGAAAGTACGGCATCACCGCATCGAGAAGCGCCGGCGCCCGCACCAGGTCCGAGCCCTCGATGGACGCGGCCAGGTCCGACTTGGCGTAGGCAAGGAGCACGGCCAGCTCGGGCCGGATGAGCCCGGCGCCGGCCGCCCGGCGGACCGCTATCTCCTCCCGGGCGGGCAGAGACTCGACGGCCCTGTCGAGCTGCCCCGACTTCACGAGGATCTCGATCAGCGCCTCGTAGGCGTCGATCTCCCGTGCGCTGGCGGGGACCGCCCGCCCGAGGGCCGCCACCGTATGGTCGACCTGGCGCAGCACCCCCGTGGCGACCTCGTCGGCCGAGCGCTCGAGGTAGCCGTCCCGGTCGTCGGCGGCCAGGCGTCCCTCCTCCACGGCGAGGGCGAGGAGGATCTTGAGGTTGACCTCGCGGTCGGAGGTGGACACACCGGCGGCGTTGTCCACGAAGTCCGCGTTGATGCGGCCGCCCCGGCGGGAGTAGCGGATCCTCGCACGCTGCGTGACGCCGAGGTTGGCGCCCTCGGCGATGACACGGGCGCGGACCCGGTCGGCAGTCACGCGGAGGGCGTCGTTGGTGTGGTCGCCCACCTCGGCGTCGGACTCCTCCGGGGCCTTGACGTAGGTGCCGATCCCCCCGAACCACAGCAGGTCGACGGGTGCGGCCAGGATGGCGGAGATCAGCTCCGGGGGGCTCATCGACGCCGACTCGATTCCGAGAGCGGCTCGCGCCTCGGGGGACAGCGGTATCACTTTGGCGTCGCGGGGCCACACCCCGCCACCCGCCGAGATCGTCTCCCGCCGGTAGTCGTCCCAGCTGGACCGCGGGAGGCCGGCCAGCCGGCGCCGCTCGGCGTAGGAGGCGTCCGGGCCCGGGGAGGGGTCGATGAAGACGTGGCGGTGGTCGAACGCGGCGACGAGGAGGATGGAGCTGCTCTGCAGCATCGCGTTGCCGAAGACGTCCCCGGACATGTCGCCGACTCCGGCGACCCTGACCGGGTCGGACTGCACGTCGATGCCCAGCTGGTGGAAGTGCCGGCGAACCGCCACCCACGCGCCGCGGGCGGTGATGCCCATCTTCTTGTGGTCGTAGCCGTGGGAGCCCCCGGACGCGAACGCGTCGCCCAGCCAGAACCCGCGCTCCTCGCTGATGGTGTTCGCCAGGTCCGAGAAGGTGGCGGTGCCCTTGTCGGCGGCGACGACGAGGTAGGGGTCCGCTGCGTCTCGGGCGACGACGGCGTCGGGAGCGACGACGGCACCGCCGGCGATGTTGTCGGTGATGTCGAGCAGGCCGCGGATGAGCGCCTCGTAGGCGGCGCGCACCTCCTCCGGTGACGCGCCCGCCGGCGTGTGGGCGCGCCCGGGCGCCCGGCAGACGAAGCCGCCCTTGGCGCCGGTCGGCACGATGATGGCGTTCTTCTTCACCTGGGCGAACGCCAGGTCCAGGATCTCGGTGCGGAAGTCGTCGGGGCGGTCGCTCCAGCGGATGCCCCCGCGGGCGATGCGGCCGGCGCGCAGGTGGATCGCCTCGACGGTCGGGCCGTGCACGAACGTCTCGGTCAGCGGGCGCGGCGCCGGCAGGTCGGGGGCCGCCGCGCTGTCGAGCTTGAGAACGACGTTCGGCCGGTGCTCGCCGCCGGGGCCCACCTGGAAGAAGTTGGTGCGCCAGGTGGCATCGATCAGCTCCAGGTATCCGCGCAGGGCCCTGTCCTGCTCGAGGGTGGGCACGAGGTCGAGCTGGGCTACGCACCGGGCCCGCTCGGCTGCCTCCTGCTCGCGGAGCGCGGAGGGGTCGAAACGGGCCTCGAAGTAGCCGACGAGGCTCCGCGCGAGGTCCGGGAAGGCCAGCAGCGCTCCGGCGAGGATGTCCGCCGTGAGGGTCGTGGCCGTCTGGAGGCGGTAGCGCAGGTAGGCGCGCAGCACCGTCACCTGCCGCCAGTCGAGACCGGCGACGGTGACCAGTTCGTTGAGGGGGTCGACCTCCGTCGCGCCGCGAGCGAGCGCTTCCATCGCGTCGATGAGGCGCCGGCCGTGGACCTCGGGGACGAAGCGGGCCTCGGGCCGGTCGTGGGCGCCGGTGCGGATGCCGATGTCGTCGACGTGGACCGCCGGCTCGCCGTCGGCGCCCGGGAGGATCTTGTGCGGCACGGACTCGACCACCACCAGCCCGAAGCTTTCGAGGACCGGGAGCAGCTGTGTCAGCTCGACGCCGTGCAGGCCGAAGCGGCGGATCCGGAAGCTGCAGCCGGAGTCGGAGGAGGGGCGCAGGGCGAGGCGATGCGGGCCCCCGAAGGCGGCCTCGGCCGGCAGCGCGCCGGGGTGGCCTGCCGCGCCGGCGACGAGCGCCGCGATCTCGGCGAGGTCCAGCGCCGCCTCCGCCGGTGAGGTCCGCTCCCGGTAGCCGGCGGGGGCCCGTGCCGCGAACCCCGCGGCTCGCCCTGCAGCGCCCTCGCCCGGCAGCCGCGGAGCCAGCTGCTCCACCCACGGATCCACTGACGTGACCCCCCCGTCAGGTGACGGTTCTGTACTGCTCACCCTGGCAGCTTCGCGCACCCGGTGGTCGCCTTGGTCTACCAGCCGAGTGCCGCCTCCGGCGCCGAGAGGCGCCTCCGGGGCTCCCGCGCCGGGCGGGCACCGGTTCCTGCAGGCTCGCGCCCGGCCGGCGAAGCGGGCTCGCGTGCGGCGCCCGCCCCGGGAACCCGCTCGACGATCCGGTCCCGCACCCAGGCAAGGTCGAAGCCGTCTCCCAGGATCCGCACGGCCCGGAGCTCCCCGGCGCGCTGGCGCCGGGCGTAGTCGGCCATGCCTCTCAGGGCCGTCCCGGCGCTCAGACCGCTGCCGCAGGCGTAGAGCACCACCACCTCACCCTGCCCGTGCGCCCCGACGAGCTTGTTGACGATCGAGCCGCGCGTCGGAACCCGCCGCGGGCGGCCGTCGAGCGACGCCCAGGACTTGACCTCGACGCCCGTGCCACAGACGTCCAGGTCCGGTGTCCTCCCCCGGCCGGGCCGCTCGGCCACAGACCGCACGTGGTGGCCTTCCGCCACAAGCGTTTCGGCCACGGCGAGCTCCTCGTGGCTCAGGCGCCGGGCACTCTCGTCGAGCCGCCCCGCCGGCCCGCCTCCGGCGGGGGCATCATGCCCCGCGCACGGCGGAACCCTCCCGGCCCCCGGCCGCCATCGCGGCGCCGGGGTGGCGCCCCGGGCCGCGCCCGGCGCCGGCGGGGCGCCCGGCGCCGGCGGATCCGTCGGCAGCGCTTTCGGGGTCACCGGCGGGTCTCCCGCGGCGCCCCGGCGGCAGCGCCGTCGCCGTCGCCGTCGCCGTCGCCGTCGCCGGACCGAGCCTCTTCGCTCTTGGTGACCCGGGCCGGCCGCTCGCTGAACTGCAGGTCGAGCACCAGGAGCACCGGCCACGAGGTGGCCTGGGAAAGGTGCTGGCCGACTCGGCGCAGCAGGGCGGTCGCGGGCGAGTCCGCCAGGCGCGTGCCGCTGTCGACCCGGGCCGAGAGGGCGTAGCGATAACGCCGCAACAACAGGTCGCCGTCGTCGACGTAGGGGTGCTCCGCCAGGACGGCCACCGTGTCCCCATGGCGCAGCTCCCAGGTCCCGGGTTGATCCCCGGGGGTGACGCTGGAGCCGGGCATCTCGGCGGCGAGCCGGGCCACAGCCTCGGCCACCTCGTCGGGCGACGCGGGCGCGTCGATGAACAGGTCCACGGACCGTGACATCACGACCTCCTCGTAGTCGGGGAACAGGCCGGGTCACCCCGGCGATCCCGCACGCCCGGGGCGTGCGACAAGGAGGCGGGATGCGCCTCGACAGCCGTTTCCCGCCCGACCTCGACGGGTCAGGGCGCGACGGCGGCACCCATCATGGCGGCCCGAACCCCGCAAGGCAAGGGGCTTCTCCTCCGACGGCCGTCACGGGGGCGCATGCCCGGTGCGGCCGGGCTCCCGCCGGCCCGGCCGCACCGTTCCCCCTGAGGCCAGCGGGAAGGCTATTCGAAGGTGATCACGCCCCGCAGGTTGCGGCCCTGGCGCATGTCCTCGTAGCCCCGGTTGACCTCGTCGAGGCGGTAGGTGCGGGTGACGAGCTCGTCGAGCTTGAGCTGCCCCTCGGCGTAGAGGCCCAGGAGCCGGGGAATGTCGAGACGCGGGTTGGCCGAGCCGAACAGCGAGCCGACCACCTGCTTCTCCATCAGCGTGAGGTCGAGGGCGCTCATGGTCACCTGGGTCTCGGTGGCGGCGTGGAGATTGGTCACCACGACGCGGCCGAGCTTGGACGTGATGGCGAGAGCGGCGCCGATCGCCTCCCCCTTGCCAAGGCCCATGGTCATGATGACCTTGTTGGCCATCCGCCCCTGGGTGGTCTCCCGTATGACCTCCATCGCCTCCTCCAGGGAGGGGGCCGTGTGGGTGGCACCGAACTCGACCGCCTTGTCGCGCTTGAACGGGACGGGGTCGATGGCGAAGATCCGCCGCGCGCCGGCGAGCTTGGCCCCCTGGATGGCGTTGATCCCGATGCCGCCGATGCCCACGACGGCGACGTCCTCCCCCGGCTCCACGCCCGCCGCGTAGACGGCGGAACCCCATCCGGTGACGACCCCGCACCCGAGGAGGCACGCCTTGTCCAGCGGGACGTCGGGGTCGATCTTGATGCAGCTCGCCTCGTTGACCACCGTCCGCTCGGCGAAGGTCCCGAGGAGGCACATGAGACCGAGGTCGCTGCCCCCGGCGTGGTGCCGGGCCGTGTGGTCGGAGACCTGCAGGCCTTCGGCCAGGTACATGCCCAGGTCGCACAGGTTCTCGTGGCCGGAGGCACAGGAGGGGCAGCGTCCGCAGGCGGGGATGAAGCCGAACACGACATGGTCTCCCGGGGAGAGCCAGTCGACACCCGGCCCGACCTCCTCGACCACCCCGGCGCCTTCGTGCCCGCCGACCATCGGGAGAGTGAACGGCAGGTCGCCGGTCACGAGGTGCTCGTCGGAGTGGCACAGGCCGGATCCGAGCAGGTGGACGAGCACCTCGCCGTGCCTGGGCGGGTCGAGATCGATCTCCTCGACGCTCCAGTCCTTGCCGACTTCCCACAGAATGGCGGCCCTGGTCTTCATGGAACCTCCCCCGGCTCGTCCGCTTGAGTGTGCGGCCCTTTCTACTACCTGGCCGCCGCTATCTGGCGGCCGCGGGCAACGGGGGCAGGTCCTAGGGGGCCACGCCGTCACCGGGCCGGGTCACCCGTCGAGCGTCAGGCCGGCGGCGAGCGCGCCCCCGAGGTCGCGCGCTGCCGCGAGGTCTCCGGGGCTCGGGTCCCCGACGACGACAAGCGGCGCCTGCGCCTTTTGCCACTGCAACCCCGCGGTGATGGAGTCGAGGGCCCGCAGCGCACCGGTCGCGTCGCCGTTGCCGTGAAGGTACACAGCGAACGGGCGGCCCCGGGTGGCCTCCAGGCAGGGGTAGTAGATCTGGTCGAAGAAGTGCTTCATGGCGCCCGACAGGTAGCCGAGGTTGACGGGGGTGCCGAGCAGGTAGGCGTCGGCCTCGAGGACGTCGAGGGGCGCCGCGGTCAACGCCGGACGCACGACCACCTCCACCCCCTCGATGGCAGGGTCGGTCGCGCCCGAGACCGCCGCGACCTGCAGGCTGTGCGTCGAAGGCGACACAGTGTGGTGGACGACGAGCAGCCGCTTCACCGCGTGAGGGCGCTCCCGGCCGCGCCGGCGAACAGCTCGCACGCCCGCCAGCAGTACCAGGCGGCGACCGACCGGTACGGTCGCATCGGCTCCCCGAACCGCCCCAAGTCGCGCGGGCTCGGCATCG
This sequence comes from Actinomycetes bacterium, assembly GCA_021788115.1. Taxonomy (GTDB): domain Bacteria; phylum Actinomycetota; class Acidimicrobiia; order Acidimicrobiales; family Palsa-688; genus JAJYLA01. Next base: position 21,934 of record JAJYLA010000001.1, read on the forward strand.
GCACTCCCCAGGCGAGCCCGTAGCCCCGCCGGACGCCGAGGTCGCCCGTCGGCCACACGTCCAGGCGGCGCAGCTGGAACAGCAGGAACATCTGGGCGGTCCACACGCCGATCCCCCGGACGCTGGTCAGGCGGGCGATCACTTCCTCGTCGGGCTCACGGGCCAGGCCGCGCGGGTCGAGCACCACGGTCCCGTCGAGCACCTTCGCGGCCAGGTCGCGGATGGACGCCGCCTTGTTCGCCGAAAGCCCGGCCGCCCGCAGCATCTCGGGCGCCAGACCCAGGAGCCGCTCCGGCTCGACGGCACCGTCGAGGGCTGCGACCAGCCGGGCGTGGATGGCCGCCGCCGCGGCCCCCGCCAGCTGCTGGTGGAGGACCGACCGCACGAGCGCGGCGAAGTGGGAGTCCACCGGCCTGCGCAGGCGGATCGGCCCCGCAGCCCCCACGAGGCCTCGCATCACCGGGTCGCGGGCCGCCAGCTCCTCGGCGGCGGCCGCGTGGGTCACCCCTGCTGTCACGTCCCGCCCGCCCCCGTCAGCCGCGCCTGGCGCAGGGCGTAGCGGCGGAGCTTGCCGGCCTCGTCGCGCAGCGGCTCGGACGTGCGCTCGAAGCTCCGGGGCAGCTTGTAGGGCACCAGCCGCGCCGCCAGGTGCGCCCGCAGTTCTTCGTCGCTGACCCCGGACTGCGTCTCGACGATGGCGTGCACCACGTTGCCGTAGTCGTCGTCGGGGAGGCCGATCACGCAGGACGACAGGACGGCGGGGTGCTCGTCGAGGGCGGCCTCGATCTCGGCGGGGTACACGTTGGCGCCGCCTACCAGGATCATGTCCGACAGGCGGTCCGCCAGATAGAGGTAGCCGTCCTCGTCGAACCACCCCATGTCGCCGAGCGTCTCCCAGCCGTCGCGCTCCACCGCTGCGGCGCCGACATAGCGGTAGGTGACCAGGCCGGGGGGCGGGCGCATCCAGACCTGGCCCACCTCGCCCGGTGGGAGCACCGCCCCGTCGGCGCCGGCGACGCGCATCTCCCCCATGACCACCCGTCCTACGGACCCGCGGTGCGCGAGCCACTCGCTGCCGTCGATCACCGTGGCGGCCTGGGCTTCGGTGCCCGCATACAGCTCGGCGATCACGTCGGGGCCGAGCCAGTCGATCCAGGCCTGCTTGACGTAGGGAGGGCACGGCGCCGCGAGGTGGTAGGCGGTACGCAGCGACGACATGTCGCGAGCGAGCCGCTCTTCGGCGGGAAGCCGAAGGATCCGGGACATCATCGTGGGGACCAGGTACATGTGCGTCACCCGGTGGCGCTCCACGAGCTGCAGGCTTGCCGACGCGTCGAAGCGCTCCATGACGACGACGTGGCCGCCCCGAAGGAGAGCCGTCAGCGAAAAGAGCAACGGGCCGTTGTGGTACAGGGGTCCTGTGCAGAGAAACGTCTCTCGCTCGCCGATCCGCAGCATCGGCGCCGCCGCGACCACGTGGTCGAGGAGCGCAGGGGCGCCGGCGAGGATGAGCTTGGGCCTCCCGGTGCTTCCCCCCGACGTGGGTGCCTTCCACGACGGGGACACGACCGGCGGCAGCGGCCCGTCGTCGACACCGCCGGGGTCGCGGACATCGGCGGCGGGCAGCCACCGGCGGCCACCGGCGTACGGCCCGTCGCCGGCTTCGAGCCCGACCACCACCGCGGGATCGGCGACCTCGATCAGGGCGGCGAGCTCCGGCGGCGGCAGCCGGGGGGAGACCGGCTGGGGGATTGCCCCGATCTTCCACGCGGCCAGCGTCACCTCGTAGAAACCGACCCCGTTCGGCAGGCCGATCGTCACCAGGGACCCTTCGCCCGCCCCGAGCGACGAGAGCCGCCGGGCGAGCTGGTTGGACCTGCGTGCAATCTCGGCGCGCGTGTGGGTCCGGCCCCGGCAGGTGACAGCCGGTGCCTCGGGCTCGTCCGCCGCCAGGCGGTCGAACGCCACCCCCAGGGGCACCATCTCCGCGGCCAGCGGCTCGAGCTCAGCTGCGTCTCCCATCGGGTGCACGATATCGGGAGCCTGCGACTCTCTCAGGGGCGGACCGGAAGCCTTGCCGGCGGTGCCGTGGGCGTGGTCCGGGCGGCGATCGCCGCTCTGCCCGCCGTCGGGGCTCCTGCGATGGGGTCGACACCGGGGGGGAATCATGCGACAATCGACAGGATCCCCTCTCACCTGGCGGCGTCGGCGACGGCGACGCCCGCGCCGAAACGAGGTCTTCCTTGCACCACGCCGAGGCCGTGCTCGACCTACCCCGAATGGGTCCGGCTGGGGAGCCCGATCCCCCTGAGTTCAAGGCGATGTGGCAGCAGGTGGTGCTCCTGCTGTTCGTCGTCGTGCCCTTCGCCGCGGTCGTCGCGGCGGTCCCAGTCCTGTGGGGATGGGGTCTCACCTGGCGCGACGCCCTCATAGCCGCCGTCATGTACGCCGTCACCGGCCACGGGGTGACGATCGGCTTTCACCGCCTCTTCACCCACCGCAGCTTCCGTGCGAAGCGCTGGCTGCGGGTGCTGCTGGCCGTCGCCGGCAGCATGGCGATCCAGGGTTCGGTCCTCCAGTGGGTCGCCGACCACCGGCGCCACCACCGGTTCTCGGACCGCGAGGGGGATCCGCACTCGCCGTGGCGATACGGGACCAGCGCGCGGGCGCTCGCCAAGGGCTTCTTCTACGCCCACGTCGGCTGGCTCTTCGACTGGGAGCAGACCTCGCCGAGGCGCTACGCGCCGGACCTGCTCGCCGACAGGGACATCCGCGTCGTGTCCCGGACCTTCCCCCTGTGGGTCTCGGTGTCGATGCTGCTGCCGCCCCTCGTCGGTGGCCTGTGGTCATGGTCGTGGGCCGGCGCGCTCACCGCCTTCTTCTGGGGGAGCCTGGTCCGCGTCAGCCTTCTGCACCACGTCACCTTCGCCATCAACTCCGTCTGCCACGTCGCGGGACGCCGTCCCTTCCGGACGCGCGATAGCAGCAGGAACGTGTGGTGGCTGGCGCTGCCGTCGATGGGCGAGGCCTGGCACAACTTCCATCACGCCGAGCCGACCTCCGCCCGCCACGGCGTTCGTCTGCTCGAGGTCGACACCAGCGCCGCAATCATCTGGGTCCTGGAGAAGTTCCGCTGGGTGCACGATGTCCGCTGGCCCGACGCCGCAACGATCAGCCGGCGGCGGCTGGCCGTCCCCTCGAACGCATAAGCCGGGGGCCTTCGGCCCCGGTGCTCCCCCGCTCGGAGCGCGGTCCTTCAGCGGCGGGGGCGTAGCGTGCGCCGCCGCATAGCGAACAAGGCCCGTAAGTTGCGGCTGCCTACCCTCTCCGCCGCGCGCCGCAACGGCTGCAAGGTCATACCAATATGCCCCGGGGGCGGCATGCTCCCTGGTATCATCGGCCTCCAGAGCCGCCGACGAATCGAGGCTGCGTGACCGTCATTCGACACCGACCATGGCCGTGAGATCGTCCGACGACGGGCGCGCGCTCGCCGGCGCCCCGCCGGCCGGCGAGCTGTTCAACAAGGTGAGCGTGGGGCGGATCTCCCAGGTCATCGTGGAGCAGATCCGCGGGTTGATCCGCCGCGGGGCGCTCAAACCCGGAGACCGCCTGCCTTCGGAGCGGGAGCTGTGCGAGAAGTTCGGGGTGAGCCGGGTCACGGTGCGCGAGGCGCTGCGGGTCCTGGAGTCCACCGGCCTCATCGAGATCCGGGTCGGGGCCCGGGGCGGAGCGTTCGCGCGGGCACCGTCGAGCGACCGGGTCGGAGAGGGTCTGGCAGATCTCCTGTCCACCGACGCCATGTCCTCCTCCGACGTGACCGAGGCGCGCCAGGTCCTCGAGGTCGGCCTGGTTCCGCTGGCGTGCCGGCGGGCGGACGAGGCGGATCTCGAGACCCTGGCGGAAATCTGCGACCGCTCCGAGGAGGCTCTGCGCCGCGGGGAGTACCGGCTGAGCCTGTCGGCGGAGTTCCACCTGGGGGTCGCCCAGGCGACGCACAACGCGGCCATCGTGATGCTCGTCGAGTCCTTCCGCAGGCCGCTGCTCGGGTCGCTCCAGGAGGCGCACGACGCCGACCCGCGCATGGATTCGCTCGGGGTGAAAGACCACCGCCAGTTCCTCAACGCCCTGCGGGCGGGCGACGTGGAGCGATCCGTGAAGATCATGGAGCGCCACCTGGTGCGCACGGTCCGCCGGCTGCGCTGAGGGCCGCCCGGGCCCCGGCCCCCTGGCCTGCCCGGCCGCGCCGTCCAGGAGGTGACGAGGACGGTGACGACCACGGCCGCCGCCCTGCGCCAAGTCCGCACCGGTCTTTCCGCCGTCTTCTGCTCGGCCTCCGGGGACGAGCAGCCGGCGAACACGCGCGAGTGATCTGTCGAACCCTCGGTTGCGGCAAGCGCTCCGGCGGCCGGGGGGGCCGGTACACTCGGCCATCGAGACTGGCGACACGCACAGCGATCGGCTCGCTGCGTCCGACCCCTTGGACCTGACCCTGGTCCGGCCGGTGACCAAGGCCGACGCGGCGTACGTGGAGATGCGCAGCCGGATCGTCGACGCCACGCTCGCGCCCGGATCCCGCCTCGACCAGGAGCTGCTGGCGGCGACCCTCGGGGTGTCGACGACGCCGCTGCGCGAGGCCCTGCGCCGGCTGGAAGCCGAGCATCTGGTGCACCGGGCCGCCCACAGGCAGGTCGTGATCGCCCCGCTGTCGCGCACAGAGCTGCACGAGCTCTACGTGGCGCGCATCGAGCTCGACGCCCTGGCCGTGGTGCTGGCGGCCACGGCCGTGCAACGAGAGGAGGTCGACGCCATGCACCGCCTTCTCGACAGCCCCCCGGCGGAGCATCCCCGCGACCACCTGCGCGCCGACCGGGCTTTCCACCGGGCTCTATACCGCGCCGCTCACAACGAGGTGGTGATCGAGATTCTCGATTCGCTGTGGGATCGCTCCGACCGGTACCGCTACTTCCTGCTCGCCAACCAGCCCGGCGTGGCCGGGACGGCATCCCACGAGCACGGCAAGCTGGTGGCGCTCGTCGCCGCCGGCGACGGCTCCGCAGCTGCGGCTCTGATGCGCCAGCACCTCGGCGACTCGGCGGCTCGGATCGACGGGCTGCTGCGGGGTCACAGGGCGGCGTTCAGCCCCTGATCGGCGAGCCGCCCCATGCCGGCCCGCCGCCCGTGGCGACCCCCGGCAGGAGAAGGGGTTGGGCAGCTGCCTCAAGGAGGTCGGCCGCGGTGATGCGGCTCGGGTCGGCCGCCGTGCGGGCCGTGCGCGCGATCGCCTGGAGGGGCAGCTTGCGCAGGCGCCGGCCGTCCCAGCCGTCGCATCGCTTGGCGAGTTCGTCGCACAGCTCGGCGTCCGATGCCAGGTGGGCGAGGGGTGGCCACAGCGAAGCGAGGTCACGGAGGGCCAGGGCGAGGATCGCCGTGCGCGTCGTCACGTCGGGGAGCTCCAGGTGCAGGACCAGGTCGGCGCGCGAGAGGAACGCCTCGTCGACAGCCTCGACGAAGTTGGACGTGACGACGAAGGCCACCGTTGGGCATCGCTGCGCCAGCTCGTCGACACCGGCGAGGACGGCGTCCGTGGCCCTGTGCACATCCACAGGATTGGTCTCGAACGACGCGGCAGACCGGCGAACGGCGAAGCTTTCGACTTCGTCCACGAGCACCACAGTGTGCGGCCGGTACGCCGCCAGCTCGGGGATCACCTCGCGCAGGAGGCGGGTGACGTTCCGCTGGGTCTCGCCGAGGAGGTCGCTCGGCAGGGCGTGGGGATCGATCTCGGCGAAGGTCGTCGCACCGCGCGCGGCGACGGCGCGCGCCGCCTCCTGGGCGGCGCCGCGACCGAGCGTCGTCTTGCCTGTGCCGGGCGGCCCTATGAGCATGACGATGCCATGCAGGGGTACGTCGCCGGCGGCGAGGCGGCTCCCGTGCAGGAGGCGCAGGACCAGCGCTCCGAGCAGCCGCTCCTTGGTCTCGGCCGGGGTGACGATGCTGTCCCACGGTCCGTCGTGGTGATCCGCCGGCAGCGCGTGGATCGACAGCACCCCCCGGGGCAGTGACGCCGCGCTCACGGCACAGCGCTCACGCCACGGCCCTCCCGGCGACGCCGCACCCGCCCCCGCGGACAGGGCCTCTCGAAACTGCGGTCACGGCCACGTCGGTCGGGTGAGATCCGGCCAGGCAACGGTCGTCGGGTCCCCCGCCTGGGCGTCACGAATGCGATCGGGGGGTTCCTCGAAGAGAACCAGCGGGTCGCACAGCGCGCGCATGGTCTCGAGGAGGCTGTCGAACATGTGGATGCGGACCACCTTGGCCGTGCGGGCGGGGTCGTCGTTGAAGTGCTGGTGCCACAGGAAGTGGTCGACGACGATGATGTCCCCCTTCTGCCACGGGTGGTCCTCCCCGCCCTCGGGCTCGGAGCCCAGGTAGCTGTGCCCGCTACCCTCGAGCACGTAGAGCCACGCCTCACCCGGATGGCGATGCATCGACTGGCCCCGCCCGGGGGCGATCTCGAACATGGCCATGGTGATCCCCGAGGCCTGGTACCCGATGGCGCGGTCGAGCAGAAAGGTGGTGCGCGTGCCCCGCGGCGTCGCCAGCAGTTCGAGGTCGTCCCAGCTGGTGTGCAGGCGGCCCGCCCGGCGGCGCTCCTGGTCGCCGGCCAGGCGCCGGATCCGCCGCGCGTAGGGGTCCTGGCCGTCGAGGGGCGGGGAGTACGCCGGCCGGCCGGGCAACTCCGCCGGCGCCGCGTCGCCGGCGTCCTCCTGGATAGCCATCCCCATCGTTTCGAGTAGCGGCTCGGAGGAGAACGTCAGGAACCTCGCCGTGGCCGCCCCGTCGTTGCGGTGGCGGTGCCATGCCCACGCCGGCAGGTGGAGGGCGTCGCCCGGACCCCAGTCGACACGGGAGCCGTCGATCTCGGTCGTGGCCCGGCCGGCGACGCACAGCATCATCGCGTCCCAGGAGTGGCGGTGGGTGGTCGATACCGCCCCGGGGTCGATCTCGTGAGCGGTGGCGTCCATCGACCGCGTGGGGCGGTCTCCGTCCGCGCCGACGTAGACGCCGCGGCGCGTCCGGCGGGCCGTGTCGTACATGGCAACGTCGGCGAGGTGCACGACCGTGTTGCGGTACCTCCGCCACTCCTCGAGGAACTCGGCTCGCCGCCGCTTCTGGACGTGGTAGTGCGTGACCGTCGTGGTGGTCCTGGTGGCCATGCGGCTCCTCCCTGTGATGATGGTCAGTGGTCCGTGGCGGCCGTCGGCTTCTTACCGGCGAAGAGGCAGGTGTAGAAGGCCTTCCAGGCGATCTCCACGTCGTCGATGCCGGCCGCGGCGTAGCCCGCCAGGTGGTCGCTCTCGGCGGCCAGCGGATAGTTGTGGTGGTGGGTCGACTCGCCGCCGCTGCGGCCGACGAAGCCCGGGCGGATCGCGCGGAGGCGCCGGTCCCACACGTCGCTCGGACCGACGTGGTCGAGGTTGATCAGCCACCCCCCGGGGACGAGCCGCCCGGCGGTGTCGGCGTAGAAGGAGTGGAGGGCGGCGACGTCGAGATGGTGGGTAGCCCGCGAGGACAGCACGACGCCGACGTCGCGCGGGAGGTCGGCGCCGCCGAGAGCGGTCATGTCCGCCATCACGAACCGGACCCGCCCGCCGAAGCGCGCCAGGTTCGCCTCGGCGTGCTCGCGCATGGTGGCGGACGCGTCGGACCAGACTCCCGTGGTGTCGGGCAGCCGGTCGAGCACAGCCGCCAGGAACGCACCCGGCCCGCTGCCGATGTCCAGCACGACTCCCGAGGCGGGGGGCTCCGCCGCGACCAGCTCCGCAGCGATCGCCCGCGGCAGGTCCAGGAGGTTGACCGCCGCGTCCCGCTCCACCCACGCGTTGGCGATCGCCGGGTCGCTCCACGCCTCTGCTGCCTGCTGTCCCTGTGTCGTCATCCTTCTCCTTGCCTCCCCCGGTCACCAGGACCACCATAAGGACTAATCATCACGCCGAGGATGCCACATCTTGCCCGTCCGGCGGCGTGCGGGCAAGCGACTCGGGGCGAGCGCGGCGAGCTTGCCCGCCGCCGCGCCCTTGTAGTGTCGGGCGGGTCCGACAGGGGAGGGAGCCATGGTCGACTACGGAGCGCTCGGCGCGGCGGTCGGCGCCAACTGGTACGACGTCGACCCGGAGTTGCAAGCGCGGGTCCACGCCGGGTGCCCGCCCGAGGATCTCGAGTGGGCCCGAAGCACCCTGCGGGCGTTCGGCTCACTGGTCGGGGACCGCATCGCCCGCAACGCGGACGTCATCGACGCCGCCCCACCCCGGCTCGAGCGCTGGGACCGCTGGGCCAACGAGGTCGGCGCGGTCGTCCACCACCCGGCCGCCCTCGACTCCAAGGCGGCGCTGTGGAAGGCGGGGTACGTGTCGGGCTTCGCGGCCGATCAGCGCGAGCGCGGCCGCAGCACGCCGGCGGTGGTCCTGGCAGCGGCGAACTACCTGCTGTCGCAGGCCGACACGGGCATGGTGTGCAGCCTCGGTATGACGAGCGGCGTGGCGGGACTCGTCGACGCCTACGCCCCTGCGGACGTGCGCGAACGGCTGCTGCAAGGGCTGCGCGCGGCCGACCTGGGCACCGGAGCCGACGGCTCGATGTACCTGACCGAGCGCGACGGCGGTTCGGATCTGGGTCGGACCGTGCACTGCCGCGCCCGCGACATCGGCGACGGCCGGGTCCTCGTCGACGGGGAGAAATGGTTCTGCTCCAACATCGACGGCGCCGCCATCGTCCTGCTCGCCCGGCCCGAAGGGGCCCCCGACGGTCCGGAAGGCCTCGGGCTGTACCTCGTCCCCCGCGACACCGAGGACGGGAACCGCAACAACATCGTCATACGGCGACTGAAGAACAAGCTCGGCACCCGCAGCGTGCCCACGGGCGAGGTCGAGTTCCACGGTGCGCTTGGATACGCCCTGCGACCCCGCGACGGCAGCGGCCAGGCGGCCACCGGGGACGCCGGCGGGCTCAGCCGGATGATGGAGATGGTCAACGGATCCCGATTCGGCGTCGCCATGATGGGCCTGGGCATCGCCCGCCGGTCTTTCCTCGAGTCTGCCATCTGGGCGCACAACCGGCGGGCGAAGGGCCGCCTGCTGGTCGATCTGCCCCTCGCCCGCGAGCAACTGGTGGACCTGCTCGTGGAGCTCGAGGCGGCCCTGGCGCTGGGGTTCGAGTGCGCCGCCGCAACCCGGCGCGACGACGGCCTGAGCCTCCGCCGGATCCTCGTGCCGGCGGCCAAGGTCCGGCTGTGCCGGCTCGGAGTTGAAGCCGCATCCTTCGCTGTCGAGCTCCACGGGGGCAACGGCTACTGCGAGGACTGGGGCCTCACCCGCCAGCTTCGCGACGCCCAGTGCCATCCCATCTGGGAGGGCAGCGAGAACATCTGCGTGCTCGACGTGCTTCGCGCCATCCGGCGGGACGGCGCGCACAAGGCGGTTCTCGCCCGTATCGACCGGTGCCTTTCGGTCGCGGCGGGCGCGCCGGCGCCGGCCTGGCTCGGCGAGGCGGTGGCGGCGGTGTCGGCCGCCCGCGACCGCCTCGGCGCCGCTACACAGGCGCTTGCCGCCTTCGACGCCGATCGCGTCGAGTCCGGCTCGGGCCGCCTGACAGCGCTTCTGGTCGCCGCGATGTCCGCGGCGTTGCTGGTCGAGCAGGCCGCCGCCGGTGGAGACGCCCGCAAGGGCCTCGTCGCCCTGCGCTACGTCCGCCGGCGCCTGGCGCCGCGCGGCATCTGGGAGGACTCCATCGCAGCCGAGGCCGGCCGGGAGATCCTCGCCTACGAGGAGGTCGGCGCCTCCCGGGCAGCCCGCGCCGCCCGCTGACCCGGCCAGCCCGGGCGGGTGCCGGTGAGGCGCCGGCGCCGGTCACGCGCCGGCGCCGGTCACCAGGCGGCGCCGGCCCCGGCGCGATCCCTCCGGATGAAGTCGAGGGGCTCGAGGGGCATGCCCGACACGCCGCCCTCGGTGCGCACCGCCAGGACCTGGTGCAGCTCGATCCGGCGCTGCGAGAAGCCGAGGCGCGAGCCGGCGAGGTAGAGCCGCCACACCCGGGCTCGGCCCTCGCCGATCTCGGCCACGGCCTCGTCCCAGTGGGCGTCGAGGTTGGCCCCCCACGCGGCGCAGGTGCGCTCGTAGTGCTCCCGGAAGTTCTCGGCGTGTCGGACCTCGAGGCCGGCGTCCTGGAGGGCGGAGACGATGGTGCCGACGGCTTCGAGCTCGCCGTCGGGGAACACGTAGCGGTTGATGAATCCCCCGGTCCGAGCCGGCAGGTAGGTGGCCGGGCGCGTGATGCAGTGGTTGAGCAGGCGGCCCTGCGGGCGGAGCTTGGAGGCGAGGAACGAGGCGTACGCCGGCAGGTTCCTCGAGCCGATGTGCTCGGTCAGGCCGATGCTGCTGACGGCGTCGAAGTCCGTCTCGGTGACGTTCCGGTAGTCGTCGCAGCGGATCTCCACCGCGTCCGAGAGGCCCAGCTCGGCGACCCGCTTCTGCCCCCACTCGGCCTGCTGGCGCGACAGCGTGACTGCGAGCACCCTCGCCCCGTAGCGCCGGGCGGCGTGGATGGCCATGGTGCCCCAGCCGCAGCCGACGTCGAGGAGCCGCTGGCCGGGCTGGAGGTCGAGCTTCCGGCACACCAGGTCGACCTTCTCCTCCTGCGCCTCGTCGAGGGTGGCGTCCTCGGCGGGGTAGACGGCGCAGGTGTAGGCCATGCTCGGGCCGAGCAGCCACTCGTAGAAGCGGTTCGACACGTCGTAGTGGTGGCTCACGGCGCGCCGGTCGCGGCCGGGTGAGTGGCGCAGCCCCCACCACCAGCCGGGATGGACCTCCTCGGGGGGCGGCGGAAGCGGACGCAGGATTCCGGGGCCGAGCGCGCGGAGGACCTCGAGCCGCCGGCGCCAGCCGATGGCGCCGACCCGCTCACCCCCGAGAAGCGTCAGGATCGAGTACAGGTCTCCCTCGGCGTCGAGAAAGCCGGCCACGTACGCACGGGCCAGGCCGAGGTCGCTCGGGGCGGTCGCCACGTAGTTGAGGGCGCGGGGGTCCTTGACGACCACGCGTCCCGTGGCGCCGGCGGGGCCGGCGCTGCTCCCGTCGAAACAGGTGAACTCGATGGAGCTCTCCCCGACCACCTCGGCCAGGAGCGGCGCCAGCTGGCTCCTCGGTGTCATCGTGTTGCTGCGACCTCCTCGTGCGTCGTGATTGTCTGACTGTCTGACTGTGTGGCTGCCTGGCCGGCCGGCGGCTACGGGGATCCCACGCATTTGGCGTAGAGGTCCGACAGCCGGCCCGGTGCGTCGTAGCGGTCCTTGAGGGACCGGTAAACCGGACCGTTGTACAGCTCCCAGAAGCGGTCCTCGTCGTAGAAGGCGGTGGAGTACAGGGACTTTCGCCCGCCCAGCCGGTCGACCTCAGCCTCGACCCAGCGGTTGTGATGGGCGCGGTCCATGCCCGCCTCGAGCGGTACCGTCGACCAGAAACCCACGTTGACGTACAGCACCGAGGGGTCGAGACGGTACAGCTCCCACACCGCTGAGGGATCCCGCTGGCGGAGGGGGCACAGCCACAACGGGCTGATCGGCACGGCCCTCTGCAACCCCTCGAGGAACTCGGCGAGGCGGTCCAGAGGGATCTCGACGTCCTGAACGACGTACTCCCGCGGGGGAAGGCCCCGCCAGCGGTCCACGGCGGCCTTGACATGGTGACGCCGCTCGAAGGCGACGAGCCGCCAGTAGACGTCGCTGCGCAGCAGCCGCCGCCCCGCGCCCGAACGGCCGAGCAGCCCCCGCACCCACGGCCGCTGGACCCCGAACGCCCGCGAGCACCAGAACCAGTCCGGGTCCCACCGCCACAGGTAGTCGCGTGCGGTGAGCCAGTCCTCGCAACGCCGCTGGATGGAGCGGTAGTAGATCCCGGTCCCGGTGTAGTCGCTGACGTAGGGGGCGTGCTCCGCCCAGGAGCCGAGCGTCAGGTAGCTCTCCGTCGGGGAAAAGACGCACCCGTCGATGAAATCGACGCCCTCCCCGGCGTACACGCCGGCCGCGCACAGCTCCCCGATCGCGCGCACCAGGGTGGCGAAGTCGGCAAAGGGCACGTGGCGCAGGTGCACGTAGGGCCTGGCCTCCTCGAGCTCGATCCGCACCCGCAGGGCGTAGCCGAGGGTGCCGTAGGAGTTGGGGAAGCCGTGGTACAGGTCGCGGTGCTCCCCCTCGGGGCGGGCGGTCACGACCTGGCCGTCCCCTGTCAGGACGTCCATCTCGAGGACCGACTCGTGGGGCATGCCGTTGCGCCAGGAGGAGCTCTCGATGCCGAGACCCGTCACCGCCCCGCCGAGCGTGATGGTCTTGAGCTCGGGGACCACCAGCGGCACGAGCCCGTGGGCCAGGGTGGCGTCCACGAGGGTCTCGTAGGTGGTCATGGCGCCCACGTCCGCCGTCCGGGCCGCGGCGTCGATGTCGATCACCCCGTCGAACGCCGTGACGTCGAGGGCGCCGGCGGGGGCCCGGTCGCGCGCCCGGAACAGGTTCGAGGTCCGCTTGGCGATCCTGACCCGCTCCCCTGCGGGAATCGCGCCGTAGCGGGCTTTGAGCCTTTCGACCGCCTCGCCGTAGGCAGCGACGCCCTCCCCTGCAGCCACCGTCACAGCAATGACGCTACCCGGAACGGGCGGCGGTGACGTGGAGATCGAGGACGTGGTGGCAGCTGGCCGCCACGTCGAGGTCGTGGGTGGCGAGCACGAGGGCTCCGCCGCGCTCGGTGACCTCGAGCATGCGGGCGACGGCCAGCACCCGCGAGGCCGGGTCCAGCTCGGCGGTCGGCTCGTCGGCGACGAGCAGCCTCGGACCCAGGGCGAGCGCCCGTGCGACGGCGGTGCGCTGCTGCTGGCCACCGGAGAGCTCGTCCACGAGCTGGTCGGCGTGGGGGGTGAGACCGACGGCCGCGAGCGCCTGACGCGCCACCCGCCGGGCGTCGGAGGGGCGCGTACCGGCCGCTCGCACCGCAACCTCGATGTTCTCGGCGGCGCTCAGGAGCGAGACGAGCCCGTACCCCTGCAGCACCATCGCCACTCCCCTGGAAGGGCCCGCGAGGCCCCGGACGGGCTCGCCCTGGAGGAGGACCTCGCCGGCGGTCGGGGTGACCAGGCCGGTGAGGCAGGCGAGCAGGCTCGTCTTGCCGGATCCCGACGGGCCGACGACGGCGAGGCGCTCACCAGCGTCGACCGTGAGGCTGACGCCGGAGAAGACGGTCCTGCCGTCGATGGCGTAGGCGAGATCCCGGGCTTCGAGGAGCGGGGTCACGGGTACCGCCGATCGACGGGGAGCAGCTCGACGCCCTCCGCCGTCCGGCGGGCCTCGGCCAGCGAGCCGGGTGGGAGGATTTCGAGGACGTCGTCGGGCAGCTGGACGGTGCCGTCACGACCGACGACCACGTACTCCTCCCCGGCGCGTCCTTCCGCACCGACGCGGCCGTCGCGGATGGTGACCGTACGCCCGAGGGCGACGCCCACGTCGGGGTCGTGGGTGACCGCCACCACGGTGGTGCCCAGATCCCGGTTGGCGGCGGCGACGAGCTCGAGCACCGCCCTCGCCGAGTCCCGGTCGAGCTGGCTGGTGGGCTCGTCGGCGAGCAGCAGCCGCGGCCCGTTCGCGAGCGCCACGGCGACGGCGAGGCGTTGCTGTTCGCCGCCGGACAGCCTGCCGGCCCGCCGGTGGGCGGCGGCGCCGAGGCCGACGGCGTCGAGGAGCGCCTCCGCCCTGCGCCGCTTGGCCCGGCGCGGGCGGCGGGTGGGGCGCTGGGCGAACAGGACGTTGCCCATCGCCGTCTCGTAGGAGAGGAGGTTGCGCGCCGGCGTCTGCAGCACCACGCCGACGTCGCGCAGGCGCATGCTGCTGGCCTGCGCGCGGGTGAGCGTGGCGAGCGACCGGCCGTACACCTCGACGACGCCGGCGGTGGGGCGCATCAGCCCGGCGAGCAGCCACAGCAGGGTCGACTTGCCCGCCCCCGACGGGCCGAGCAGCGCGACGGTCTCGCCGTCGGAGACCTCGAAGTCGACGCCGCGCAGCGCGGTGACCTCCTCGCCCGCCGCCCCGTAGACGTGGACGAGGCCCTCGCAGAGCACCGCCAGGCTGCTCACGCCGGCGGCTCTCGCAGCTGGTCCAGGCGGACGCCCAGCGCCAGGGTGACGCTGGCGGCCGTCGCGGCGGCCGCGACGACGACGGCCACCGCGGCGAGCACGCCCGCGAACGCCAGGGCGGGCGGCGAGTAGGACAGCGCCGGCGCGGGGGGCGCCACGAGAAGCTCGGGCACGTGGCGCAGGGCGAGAGCCATCGCGGCCAGGCCCGCGCCGATGCCGACGAGGACGCCGAAGGCGACGACCACGAGCTGCTCGGAGGCGAGCGCCCCGAGAAGGGTTCGCCGCCGCAGCCCCGTCGCGGCGAGGGCCGCCATCTCGTAGCGCCGGCGGCGGGCGAACAGGTAGAGCCCGAGCACCGCCCCGCCGGCGGCGAGGAGCGCCGCGGCGGCGGCCTCGGCGAGGAACAGCACCCTGGCGAGACCGGGGCCCTGGCGGCCGAGCAGAGCCGCGGCCGCACCTGCGGTCTGCACGCCCGCGATGCCCACCCCCTCGGACCGCAGGCGCGGCAGGATCGTCGCAGCGGCGCCGGGGGCAAACCAGACCTGCTGGACGGCGCCGATCGTGTTGTTGTCCGCGGCGATCGTGGCGTAGCGGCCGTCGACGACCACGCCGTTCGCGGGTGCGCCGGGCACGGATGCGACGGCGGAGATCACGTCGACCTTCAGGGTTCCCCCGTTGAGGCCCACGGCGTCGAGGGGCCCGGTCTTCTTTCCCGTGATCGCCGACGACGCGATCGCGGGGAGCCGGGCGGGGCGGTTGACCGAGCCCAGCACCGCGCTGTCGACGACCGGCATCATGAAAGTCCAGCGCAGCCCGCCGGCGCCGGCGCTCAGAGCCCTCCGCGACTCGCCGACGCTCCTGTCGCTCCAGCGGGAGGCGTCCGTGAAACCGGCGTCGATCGGCTTCCAGCCGGAGGGGCCGTGCACCTCGGCGCCCGTGAAGACGACGTGGCCGGCGAGGGTTGCCGTCTTCGGGACCTGCGGCGAGGCTTCGAGCGTGAAGTCCTGCACCCGGCACGGGCATCCCGCCAGCGGCGCCGTCCGTGTCAGCACCCCTGACGTCGGCAGGACTCCCAGGTCGACCGGTGTCGAGCCGGGGCTCGTCGAGGTGTCGACGTCGAGGATGAGGTCGCTTCGCGCCGGCGAGAGTCTGGAGACGTCGATGTGGACGCGCACCTCGTCGCCCTCGAGCATCAGCGGCGGCGGCTCCGGGGGGTCGAGCGCCGCGGCGAGAGCCTGGCGGCCGTAACCCGCCGGCGGGGATGTCCACGTCGCGATCGCGACCCACGAGCGGGGGTCCACGGCGAGCGTGGTCGTGTCCTGGCTGCTGTACGTCTGGACGGGCGTGGCCCGCCGGCCGCTCGGGTCCGCCCTGGCGACGACCCCGGCAAGGGTGTGACCCTCGGGCACCTCGACCGTCGCCACCGCCGGCGCCCCCACCTGCGCGTCGGCGAGGGTCCTGTAGTTGGCCTGGTCGACCTCCCAGCTCCCGAGCGAGAAGGTGGCGAGGGCGAAGGCGGTGGCCAGCATGATGGTCGTGCGGGTCCCGGCCGGCCGGCGGGCGATGTGGCGCAGGGAGAGAAACGCGACGAGACCGCCCCGGCGGCCGCTGCCCCCGGCGGCTATCCGGGAGGCGAACGGCAGCAGCCGCGATGCCACCACCGCCACGGCAAGGCCGAGCAGGCCCGGCACGAGCAGGCCGAGGGCGCTGGTGTGCGCCGAGGAGACCGTGCCGGTGACGAGAAGCTCGCCCAGCCCGGCGGCCGCCGCGGTGAGCAGGACGGAGTCGACCACCCAGGTCCGGTCGTTGGCCCGGCGGTTGGCGCGCCGCCACTGGTCCATCACCGGGCGGCGGAGGGTGCGCCGGGAAGCGAAAACCACGGCGGCGAGGCCGCCGGCGGTAGCCGCGGCCGCGGCCCCCCAGCCGAGGCCCGGGAGCCCGACGGGTGTCCCGGGCCGCAGCAGGGCGCGTCCGAGAAGCACGGCGAAGCCCCATCCGGCGGCGGCGCCGGCGGGGAAGGCCGCGGCGAGGATCGTCGCCGGCTCGGACAGGCCGAAGCTGAGCGTTCTCCACCAGCCGCGGCCGCGCAGCTTGGCGAGCGCCACCTCCGGGCCGCGCGCCGCTGCGGAATCGGTGACGAGCAGGAACAGCAGCAGCCACGCCAGGACCAGCAGCTGCGCGCTGACGACCACCACGGGCACCTCGAGCGAGGACCACCCCCGATCGACCTCCGCGAGGGTCGCGGGGATGTTGCTCGTCACCACCGCCTGGTTCATACCGAGCATCGGGTTGTCGAGCAAGCCCGGTATTTCTGCCGAAAGTGGTTTGACGTCCGAGGTGCGCATGCGGGACTGCTCGAGGATGAAGTCCATCACGATGGTCCCCTGGTTGGCTGCCGCCGCCGACTGGAGCGTGGAGCGAGGGGTGAACAGGGCGTCGCCACCTGGCGACCCGCCGGACCGAGAGCACTCGCTGGCGAACTCCACGGGAAAATAGACGCACTCCCGGTCGAACCAGTAATCCGGAACCGGCCGCGGCGGTGGCCCGTAGATCCCCGTCACCGTCAGCGTGCCCCAATCCGGCACCGTGACCGGCTGGCCCACCGTCCAGTGGTTGGCGGCCGCCAGCGAACGGCTGGCCATCACCTGGCCCTTCGCGGTGGGGCAGGCTCCTTCGACGCGGAGATGGGCGCACACGTCGGTCCGCCACACGATGGGGAACGACTCCAGCAGCGCCGGCAGGTAGCCGGTCCCCTCGATCGCCTCGATCGGCGCGTGGAACGACCCGAGCCCGCTGACGCTCTGCTCCACCTCCCCCTCCAGCGGTTGCAGGGTGCCGCTCACCGACCCGCTCTGGGTCACCTCGAAGCCGCGGCCGATGACGGGCGCCCGCGCCACGCTGTCGAGCAGGATCGACCTCTGGGACGCCGAGTAGTACGCCGGGCCCGCCGCCGCTGCGGCCACCGCCACCACCGCCACCAGGAGCACCATCGCGTTGGACCCCGCCCGCGACGAGAGGCCCCGGAAGGCGCCGGCGAAGGGGATCACGGTATCCCCGTCACGGGCCGGCGGTCTTTCATGTGGAGATGCGCGGCGCCGGCCCGCTGTCCCTCTGGGCCGCACCTTCGAGGATGGACCTTTCGAGCCTCGACGTGTCGCCTCGCCGCCCCGAGCATGCGAGGGCCACGCTAGTCAACGCCCCGCCGGTCGGGTCCGCACGGCTACGGGGGGCCTATCCACACGAGCGGCAGGCCCGGCGACTCGACGGACGCGGCGGCGCCGCTCGCGGGCAAGACGAGGTCCCAGTGCCCCCGGCCGGTCGTGCGGTCGGGGAAGGTCGGGCACAGCAGCCACGAGCCGTCGGCCGACCAGACGCACCGCCCCGGCGACTGCGCCGAATCAACGTACTGCCAGGTGTCGAAGGATCCCGTCTGCACGTTCCACACGTCCACCTCGGCGCCAGTGGCCCCCGCGGTCGGGACGGCGAGCGACGTTCCGTCGGGGGACCACGACGGTGACCCCAGCTCTGCCGCCTGGGTGCCGAGCAGGCGGCCTGCACGGTCGACGACCGCGATGCCGAGGGGGTGCCGTCCTTCGATCGGCACCACCAAGATGGCCAGCTTGTCGCCGGCACCATCCGGGTAGAGCGCGAAGCTGACGGGCTGCTTCGGGTCGAAGCTCAGCGCCCCGGCCAGGCTCGCCGCCGTGGCGAGCACGACCGGCTTGGCGCCGGCGTCGCGCAACTCGACGCGGGAGTCGGCGGGAAGCGGCAGGACGCTGGAGGACGTCTCGGGTGGCGGGCCCGGGGCGGCGACGGTCACGAACGCCCCCCGCCGCTGGGGGTCCCCAACGGCGGCGTCGGCCACCCCCAGGCTCGTCGGGGGGCCGCCGGCGAGGGGATCGAGCAGGACGGTGGCGGCGCTCGTCGCGTGCGGGTACCCGCCGAACCTGCCGTCGTCCAGGACGACGGCGTCCCGATCCCCGTCGGCAAACCCGGCGACGAACATGGCCCGGGCGAGGTCGAGCCTGTGACGGATGACGAGGTTGCCGCTGTTGACGGCTACGACGGCCCCGCCCGAAAGGGCCGCGTACCGGCCGTCGGGCGATACGACGGCCTGCAAGGCGGACCCCGTCGTCAGTTGCGGCGAGGGTACGACGTGAGTGCCGTCGGGGTCGCTGATGCCCAGCACCCCGGCTGTCGACACGAACACGACCCGCCCGGGGGGGGACACCGTCGGCGCCGCCGGCCCCCGCGACCCCGCCGTCGTCGAGCCGCCGGCCAGGGCGACTGTCACGCCGGCGACGAGGCCGGCGGCCGCCATCAGGCCGGCGGACACGGCAAGCTTGAGGCGCAGGCTTCGCGGTGGCGGCTCGGGATCGAGCGCCGGGAAGTGAGCCAACCGGTCCGCGACGCCCTCCATGGAGTCGTTGCGCACGGTGTCGCCCACGAGTCCCACAGTATGCACGGCAAGTAGCGCCGGTCAGGCTGCAGGCTGCAGGCTGCAGGCTGCAGGCTGCCGGGGAGGCGGCGAGGGGGGCCGGCGGCGGCCGCCCGCGGGCGCGTCGTGTGAACTTGGAGTGATTTCTCCTACTTGGCGAGGAAATGACGTCCGCAGCCGCCGGATCCACTCCAAGAAAGGGAATCCATGCCAGGAAAGGGTGGCCCCAGCGGTCGGGCGACCCGGCCGTCGCTGCCCCTCAGAGCCGGGGAAGGCGCTGGGCGTGCTCGAGGAGTGGGGCGAAGAGGTCCCCACGCTCGGCAAGGCGCTCGGGGAGTGTCCGCACCGTCCAGCGGTCGCTTCGAAGTTCGGGATCGTCGAGCTCGTCCCAGGTGATCGGGGCCGAGACGGGGGCGCCGGCAGCCGGCCGCGCGCTGTAGGGCGCGACCAGGGTCTTGTTGCGGGCGTTCTGGGTGTAATCGAGCCGGGCGAGTCCCTGGCGGGCAGCCTTCTCCCACGTCCAGCTCACCAGCTCGGGCACCGTGGCCCCCACGGCGCGCGACAGCTTCTCGACCCACGTGCGGGTCTGGTCGAAGGTGTAGCCCGGTTCCAGGGGCACCCAGATGTGGATGCCGCGGCCGCCGGTCACCTTGGGGAGCCCGAAGACGCCGAGGTGCTCGAGACCGCTGCGATAGAGGCGGGCGAGGAGGATGACATCATCGAAGCTGGTGCCTCTCCCGGGGTCGATGTCGATGAACGCGTAGGTGGGCTCTCCCACGTTGCTCGCGCGGGAGGTCCAGGGGTGCAGTTCGATGGCGCCGTAGTTGGCCATCCATGCGAGGGCGGGCGCGGAGTCGACGACGAAGTAGCAGTCGCTTTCGCCGGGGTCCGCCTCGTTGTTGTGCCAGCGGGTGAGCCATGCGGGTGCGTGCGGGGGCACCTGCTTGTGCCAGAACCCGGGCTTGCCGGCGCCATTGGGGAAGCGGTGGAGGTTGACCGGCCTGCCGGCGAGGTAGGGGAGCATCGCCGGTGCCACAGTCGTGTAGTAGCGGATCAGGTCTTTCTTCGTGACGGGTTCCTCCCCGGCGCGGGCTGGGAAGAGAACCTTGGTGAGGTTCGTGAGCCGCAACTCCTGCCCGTGGAGCTCCCAGGTGCCGGATTCCCCGAGCGCGTCAAGCGCCTGGAGCTCCCCGGCGGAGGGCGCCGACCAATCCGCGGCGGGCGCCGAGCGGGCAGCGGCGGGTGCCCCGCCATGCTGGGCGGCGAGCGACACCTCTGCCTCGCTCGCCGGGCGGTCGCTGCGCCATAGGGCTGAGGGAGCCGAGGCGACCTCCTCGTTGGTTCTGCCGCTCTTCACCGATCGCGGGTGATCCTCGGGATGCCAACCCTCCCGGGCATGCTCGTCGTGCTTGTGCAGCATGAGCCACTGCTCGCCATCCCCGTTTCCTTTGCGGCCGCGTCGTGTTCGAACGAGGACGAAGCGGCCGCGGAGCTTCTCCCCGTGCAGATCGAAGTGGATCTCGCCGCCCGCGATCGACGCTGCAGGATCGTCCGGGCGAGCCGGCTCCCACGTGCCGCGGTCCCAAACGATGACGTCGCCGGCTCCGTACTGGCCGGAGGGGATAACGCCCTCGAAGTCGCGGTACTCGAGCGGGTGGTCTTCGACCTGGACGGCGAGAGCCCGCACGGACGGGTCCATGGTCGGTCCCTTCGGCATCGCCCAGCTGGCGAGCACCCCGTCTACCTCCAACCTGAAGTCGTAATGGAGGCGGCGCGCCCGGTGTCGCTGGACGACGAACCTGGCGCTGCGGTCCCTGCCGTCCCCGCCAGACTCGGCTGAGGATTCGGCCGGGGACTCGGCCGGGGACTCGGCCGGGGACCCGGCCGCCGGCTCGGCTGAGGACTCGGCCGCCGGCCCGGCCGGCGATCCGGCCGGCGGCCCCACACGGCCACGGCCGCGTCGTGGCGGACGTCTTGCCGGCCGGTCCTCCTGGTCGCCTGCCGGGGGGGACCCTTCGGGCTCCGGGGTCACGGAGAAGTCGCGCTTCGCCCGGTAATCCTCCAGCGGCCCCGGACGGCAGCGGCGCGGACCCACGTTCCCATACCTACCCCTCGCCGGCGCGGTTCTCCAGCTCAGTCGGCCGTCACCGGCCCCGTGGCGTCGTCCAGCCGGCGGGCGGCTCTCGCCGGACCCGACCCGCCGCCACTCGCCGGCCGCCTCCGACACTCCTCCATCTACCCTGTATGCGTGGATATGCAGCCATCGGACGCCCACGTCCACGGCGACCGCGAGATCCCCGGCGGCACCCACATCCACGGCAGCGCCGGCGGCCAGGGTCACGGCCACAGCGACGACCGCGTCGGCGGGGGTCCCCGCGCCTCCGCCGCCTCCACGCACTCCCGTCCCCGCGGCCTCCGCCGACTGCTGGGATCGGTGATCCCCCGGCACAGCCACGACCCGAGCGAATCGGTCGCGGCCGCTCTGCAGTCCACCGACGAGGGGATGCGGGCACTGCTCGTCTCGCTCCTGGCCCTGGCTCTGACGGCCGCCGTGCAGCTGGCGGTCGTGCTGGTGACCGGCTCGGTGGCCCTCCTCGCCGACACGATCCACAACGCAGCCGACGCGCTCACAGCCCTTCCCCTCGGCGTCGCCTTCTGGCTCGGGAGGCGGCCCCCGACGAAGCGGTACACGTACGGGTACGGGCGCGCCGAGGACCTCGCCGGCATCTTCGTCGTGGCGGTGATCGCGTCGTCGGCGATCGTGGCGGCGTGGGAAGCGACGCGGCGGCTCCAGCACCCGCAGCCCCTCCACCAGCTGGGGTGGGTGGCGGCCGCGGGTCTCGTCGGGTTCGCCGGCAACGAGCTCGTCGCCGGTTACCGGGTGCGGACGGGCCGGCGGATCGGGTCTGCCGCACTCGTCGCCGACGGACTCCACGCACGCGCCGACGGGATCACTTCCCTGGCCGTTGTCGTCGGCGCCGGCGGAGCGGCGCTCGGGTGGCGGCTCGCCGACCCAGTCGTCGGGCTGGCCATCACGCTGGCCATCCTCGCCGTGCTGCGGGGTGCAGCACGCGACATCTACCGCCGTCTGATGGACAGTGTCGACCCCGACCTCGCCGACGATGTGCGACGGGTGCTCGCGTCGGTCGCCGGCGTGCAGAGCGTCGACTCCGTGCGGATCCGCTGGGTCGGCCACGAGCTGCGCGCCGAAGTGGAGGTCGTGTCGAACTCGGATCTCACCATCGCCGCCGGCCACGACATCGCCGAGGAGGGGCTCCACCGGCTGCTGCACGAGATTCCGCGGCTCACCAGCGCGACCATCCACACCAATCCCTGCGACCACGACGGCCGCGACCATCACCGCACGACGGCCCACCACTTCCGCCAGGAGTGACGAAGCGCTGCCGGCGCCGCTGTCGGCGGCCTCGTATGAGCGACAGGGCGGCTCAGCGCCGAGGGCGGCGACACGCCGAGGATGCCGGCGGGCTCGATCCCCTCACACCGCGGACTCCGGCTGCGCCTCGGTGACGCCCAGCCGGCGGATCTCGGCTCCCAGAGCGTCCACCGCTGCGGGGTCCGGCGGAAGGAGCGGGTGTGCGGTCCACGGCGAGCAGAGACCGAGCTGGCTCAGCGCCGCCTTCCATGCGGCGGGCACCCCGGCCGCCCGGCATGCGCCCACGACCCCGGCCACGCGCTCCTGCACGGCGCGCGCCTCGTCCATATCCCTCGCCCGGTAGGCCTCATAGAGGCGGCACACCAGGTGCGGGATGACGTTGACCGAGGCGGCGATGGTGCCGGCGCCGCCGACGGTCAGGCTGGCGAGGAGCATGGTGTCGCTGCCTGTCATCACCGCAAAGCCGTCGGCGACGCGGGCGGCGGACACGACGGCGGAAAAATACTCCATGTCGCGGCTCGAGTCCTTGATGCCGAGGAGCCGCGGGTGCCCGGCCAGCTCGCCGACGACAGCCGGCGGAATCGACACCTTGGTCATGGCGGGGAAGTTGTAGAGCACCAGGGGAAGATCGCAGCGATCGGCCACGCGCTGGTAGAAGCGGAGGACCTCGGGTGGCCGAAGGGGGTAGTACCACGGCGGCGGTATGAGCACCCCGCCCGCTCCGGCGCCGGCGTAGCGCTCGATCTCGCGAAGAGCCTCGTCGGCCGATCGTGCCATCACCCCGGGAATCACCCATCCACCACGGGGGACCCGGGCCGCGACGTGCATAGTGAGCTCCACGCGCACGTCGGAGGAAAGAAGCGCCCCTTCGCCGGTCGTGCCGGCCGGGCACACCCCCGCGACGGGAGCGGCGAGCACGTGGTCCAGGAGGCGTTCGAGGGCGCGGCGGTCGAGACCGCCGTCCTCGCCGAGCGGGGTGACGAGCGCGGGGAGGACGCCTTCCAGCTTCGCCATGGAGGGCACCCTAATCGGCCGTAGGCTAGCGATACGACGGAGCGCGAGCGCGAGATGAGTCGGCCTCAGGCGACCGGGTGGGGTTGGCCGGCGGCGGCGGCGGACCTCGTGAGCCTCCAGCTGCGGCTCGCCGCCGTCAGCACCTCGGGCGCGGGTCACCCGTGGCGTGTGCCGCAGGAGCCCGTCGTCGCCGGCTGCTTCGTCGCCTTCGCCCGAGGCGAGGCCGGCCCGGGCCGGCCGGGGGACCGGGCATGGGCGGCTGCCGTGGCGTGGCGCGCCAGCACGACACTTCGCGCGGCGCGGCGCTCGGACGCTGCGTTGCGGGGCGTCGTCCAGGGCACGACACCACGACAGGCGGCGGACGTGGACGCGCAGGCCATCGCCAGAGGGCGCGTGGCGGCCGCTTACTCTCCGGGCTTGCTGGCGCTCCGCGAGGGACCGATCCTGGAGGCAGCGCTGCGGGCGCTGTCTGTCCGCCCCGACGTGGTGCTGGTCGACGCGACGGGCGCCGACCACCCTCGACGCGCCGGCCTCGCCATCCACCTCGGTGCCGTGCTCGGCATTCCCACGGTGGGAGCGACCCACCGGCCGCTGGCCGGCGACGGCTCGCTGCCCGAACTGGTGCGGGGGGCGACGGCTCCGGTCAGGATCGGCGACGAGATCGTGGGCCGCTGGGTGTGCACCCGTACCGGGGCCCGCCCGGTGCTGGCGCACCGCGGTTGGCTCACCGACGACGACGCCGCGGTGGCTGTGGTGCTCGCGTCCTCGACCGAGGCGGCACGGACCCCCGTTCCCCTGCAGGAGGCCCGCCGGGTCGCCCGCGAGGCGCGAGCCCTCGCCGGCGCCGGTGAGGCCCAGCAGGTCATCCCGGGCGATCCCGGCTGCGAGCGCCCCGCGCCGCACGCCAGAGGCTGACCGGGAGCACGGTGGCGACGGCCAGGGGCATGATCCACCAGGAGGCGATGCCGGTGCGGCTCACCGCGTAGGTCACGGCCAGAGCCGCAACGATCGCCGCCGCCACCCGCCAATCGTCGCCGACGATGAAGTCGTACCAGAAGGCGGCGAAGCGGCGCAGCCCGGACCACAGCGCGCGGAGGACCGCCCTCATCGCTGGCCCTCTTCGCCGACCGTGGCCGGCCGCCCGCCACCGCGAACCATGTCCGGGATCCCAACACGACGCCCGCTCGACCGCAGCGCGACGACGATACCGGCCGCGAGGAGCGCTATCAGCGGGACGAGCACGAGCAAGGCGGCATCCGAGCCCGGCCAGTCTGCGCCAGCGCCCTCCGCCCCCCAGAAGGTGCCGAACCCGGTGAGCATGACGCCCACGACGAACTTGAGGGTGTTCTCCGGGACCCGGGCCAGGGGGGCGCGCACGGCGGCCCCGGTGGCAGCGACCACGACAACGGCGGCCGCGGCTGCAATCGTGGCGAGGGGGATGTCGTGCTGGTTGCTTCCGAAGGTCAAGACGATGAACACGACCTCCAGTCCTTCGAGCAGTACCCCTTTGAAAGACAGCGTGAAGGCGTACCAGTCCGCCACCCCGGCGATGCGGCGCGACGGAGCTTCGGCTGCCGCCTCAATTTGGTCGCGGAAGATCCGGGCTTCGTCGTGGACCGCCTTGTGGCCGCTGGCGCGCAGGATCGCCTTACGCAGCCACTGGAGCCCGAACACCAGCAGAAGGCCACCCACCACCAGCCGGAGCCCCTGGAGCGGCACGGCCGAAACGGCAGGGCCGAGGGCCGCGACGATGATCGCCAGGACCGCCACGGCGGACAGCAGCCCACTGGTCGCCGACCTCCAGTCGCGGGCTGTGCCCGCCGCCAGCACGATCGTGGTCGCCTCCACGGCCTCGACGGCGCACGCCAGGAAGACAGCGACGAACAAGGCACTGCCGTTCACTCACACCTCCAGATCACACTCGTGACGCCAGTGTAAGGATCGTTGGCTGCGAGGTGTCGCTACTGAGTCGGGGCGGCGGCCCGGGCACCCCGCACGGTCGCCTCGAGCCGAACGGCTGCGTCGATGTACGCGTCGACCATGTCCATCAGAACCCGGACCGCCGGCTTCGGACGGGTCATCTGGCCGGCCGCCTGACCGACGAAGTCGGTGATGAGCCGCTGGGCACCGTCGCTGGAGGCGGCGGCGCCGGCTATCGCGCCTCGGCACCGTCCACGAGCAGGGACTGCAGTGGCATGGGGAGGGATCGGGGTTCTCGGGGCGGTCCCACTCGTCGGTCCAGGCGGAGCGGAGCTGGCGCGCCGGCTTTCCCGTCCCGGAGCGTGAGCGCACGGTGTCCGTCGAGCTCGCCGCCGGGAGCTTCTCCTTGACCACCGGGTGGTCTCCGCCTCGTCGGTGGTGAGCCACACCGACCCGCGCCACACGCCCTGGGCACCGAGGTCCAACGCCGCTGCGACCTGCCGTCCGTCGGCGATCCCGCCGGCCTCCGCACCGGGGGCGCCGCCGCCGGCGGGAGTCAGTCCGTGCGGCCGGTCACCGCCAGCCCCACCCCCACACCGATCAGCGTGAGCCCGCCTGTTCCGCCGAGGACCGCCAGACGGCGGGGGGAGCGGCCCAGCCAGCCGCGGAACCCGCCGGCGGCGATTCCCCAGGTGCTGTCGCAGACGAGCGCGATGGCCACCGACACGACGCCGAGCACCAACAGCTGGAAGGTGACGTTGCCGGCGGACCGGTTGACGAACTGGGGCAGGATGGCTGTGAAGAGGACCGCCGACTTCGGGTTCGTGGAACCCACGAACAGACCGTCGCGGAAGATACGACGCGACCTGGTGGCGGCGCGGGTTTCGAGCGCGGCGGCCAGAGAGCCGCGGTGGCGCAGCGTCTGCACCCCCAGGTACACCAGGTAGGCGGCGCCTGCGAGCTTGAGCACGGTGAACACGGCGAGCGAGCGCTCGACGATGGCGCCGAGCCCGAAGGCCACCGCCACGACCTGGATCGACAGGCCTGCCTCGTTGCCGAGCACCGTGAGCAGGGCGGCGCGCCGGCCGAGGGCCAGACCCCGGCTGACGACGAACAGGACACTCGGCCCCGGCACCACGACGATGGCGAGAGAGATGAGGGCGAAGGCGACGAGGCGGCCGGCCGTGGGCATCCCTGCTCACGGTAGACCGCGGGGCCGGGGTTGCGGGGGGCCTTCCCCGCCGGTCTTCTCCGGCCGGGATGCCGGCGCCCCGGCGAGTCTGCCCGCGAAGGCTGTGAGGCCGTGGCGGCTTTCAGCGCCGGCAGCGAAGGACCCGGCCCGGAATTGCGGCTCCCGTCGCGATCATCTCGGCGGCCGCTCCTCGGATGAAGACCCCGCGCCTGTACCGGGGCCTGCTGCACTCCGATAGCCTGGCCGCGTGCTGGTCCTCAGCCGCCGGCCGGGCTCGACGATCGTCATCGACCACCACGTGAGGATCACGGTCGAGGGCATCGTCGGCGACGACGTGTGCCTGTCGGTCGACGGGCCGGAGGGAACGGTCGTGCAGCGCGTCGAGGTCGTCGACATGGCCCGCGAGCTGAGCGCCCGGGGGCGGGAGTGGGACCGGGCGCGCATGCACGTTCTGTCCCGCAGGGCCCGGCCCGCGCTGCTCATCCGCGACAACGTCCGGGTCGCGATCCTGGCGATCAGCAGCGAAGCGGTCCGGATCGGCGTGGACGCACCACCCACCATCGAGGTGCACCGCGAGGAGGTATACCGCCAGATCCAGGCGGCCAGCCGCCTCGCTGTCAGCGCCCCGGAGGCCGAGCTGGCGGGTCTCACGCCCTTCGTGCCGCCGATGCCGGGCTAGGACACCCCCTGCCGGTCCCCTGCCGGGCTGCTGGCCGGGCTGCCGGACCGCTGCCGGGCTGCTGGCCGGGCTGCTGGCCGACCCGCGGCCCGGCCGAGGACACGGTCGATGAGGCCTTTAGCCTCTCCCGCCTTCGTCGCCCGCCGGCCCATCATGGTGGGCGTTGTGTGTGACTACTGCGGCTGCCGGGATGTGACGCCGATCCGAGAGCTCTCCGAGGAGCACGAACGGATCACCGAGCTGCTCGTCGAGGTCCGCGAGCGGCTTGGTGCCGGGGGGGAGGTTGCTGCGGCCCCGGTGCTCGCCGAGCTTCAGCACGACCTGAGGCCGCACCTGCTCCGGGAGGAATCGGGCATCTTCGCTCAGCTGGAGGCCGTGCCCGAGTTCGCCGAGTACCTGGGCCGCCTCACCGGCGACCACAACAGCGCACGAGCGGGTCTCCTTGCGGTCGACCCTGCCGGCTCGGGCTGGGCGGAACCGGTGCTCGCGGGGCTCGAGGAGCTGGTCGAGCACATCGGGGTCGAGGAGTACGACCTGTTTCCGTCGAGCCGGGTCGTGATCGACGACGCCGGCTGGGGGGCCGTGATGGAGGCCCACGAGGCTTTCGACGCGCGCCGCCCTCAGCGCTAGGCGCCGCGGCACCCGCGATCAGCCGAGCATGGCCCCAGCGAACTCGGCGAGCCCGTCGCGGGTCGCCCGCATCAGCCCGAGGAGCTCCTGCTCCAGCTCGCGCCGCACGCCGCCGGCGGCGGGTCCGTCGAGGGCGAGGTTGTGCAGCTCGAAGGGGTCGGAGGAGAGGTCGTAGAGCTCGGTGACGTCATTGGGGTTGTAGACGAGCTTGTGCGGTCCTCGCAGGATCATCCGCTGGGAGTACAACCCGAACTCGTCGCCGTGGTACTCGCACATGAGCGACGAACGCCACTCCGGCTGCTCGTCGTGGAGCCACCGCAGGAGGCTGCGCCCGATCCCGGAGCGGGGCGCCGGGGACAGGCCGGCGATCTCCGCGATGGTGGGGAGGACATCGACGTGAGAGGTCAGCCCCGGGACCCGCCGCCCGCCGGGCGGCACCGCAAGCCAGGGTGTGTGGACCAGGAAGGGGACGTGATAGACGTCCTCGTACATGAGCGGTCCCTTGTTGAACTGGCGGTGGTCGCCGGTCATGCCGCCGTGGTCCGCGGTCACGATCACCACCGTGTCGTCCGCCCTCCCCCGGCCGTGTAGCTCGGCCATGAGTCTGCCCACGAGATCGTCGAGCATCGTGACGGTGGCGATGTAACGGGCCACGATCGGCCGCCAGTCGTCCCAGGTGAACGCGGCGACGCCGAAATGCTCCAGGCAGGACCGGTGCGCCCGCGACTTGCCCTCGAAGGTGTCCCCGAAGCCGGGCCACGGCTGCATGCGAGACGGGTCGTAGCGATGGACGTACGGCTCCGGGAGGATGGTCGGGTGATGTGGCTCGGCGAACGAGGCGACGAGGAAGAAGGGCTGCGTGGCGCCGGAGCACCGCTCCAGGATGTCGAGGGTTCCCTCCAGCACCCTGTTGGCCGGGATCAACGACGGCGGCACCGGGTCGCGCAGGTATAGGGGGAACTGCTGAGCCCCCTCCCGTGGCCTGGTGTACACCATCGAGTCGAGGTAGCCCTCCAGTCCCGCTTGCAGACTCGGATCGTCCTCAACCTCGGGAGAGCGGACCTCGTCGAACCCCCGCTGGCGCACACCCTGGGTCATGCCGAGATGCCACTTCCCCACGTATCCGGTGCGGTAGCCGGCGTCGCTCAGGAGCTCACCGAGGGTTCGGTGCTCCGCGGGAAGGTCCCGGACGACAGCGGCCCAGCTGTGGACGTTGTTGAGGACGCCGTGGGTGTGCGGGTACATGCCCGTCATCAGCGACGCCCGCGCGGGGCTGCAGATGCCCGCCGGGGTGTAATGCCGCTCGAACCACGTGCCGTGCCGTCGCAATCGGTCGAGGTGCGGCGCGGCGCACAGCGCGGGGTCATCGACGACGTCGTAGCGCAGCTGGTCGAAGAGGACGACGAGAATGTTCGGCGGGCTCTTCACGGCGTTCCCATCTTCCACGGCGCTCCCCACCTCGGCTGGGGCGGCCCCACCCCGCTCCTGGAATTACCCAGGCGGGCGGCGCACGATCCGCGGGGTAGCGGGTCGGCGCCTTGGGCACCAATGACGACATGCCGGCCGGGCCCGTCAAGGTGCTCTACGTCCTGGGCTTCGGCCGTAGCGGCAGCACCCTACTCGACATCCTCCTCGGTGAGCTGCCGGGGTTCTTTTCCGCCGGCGAGTTGCAGTCCCTCTGGAGGGAGTCCCTCATCGACGGGCGCCTGTGCGGCTGCGGCGTCCCTGTGGCCGAGTGCGCGTTGTGGTCGGAGATCCTGGGCGGCCCGCGCTGCACACAGCTGGGGATGTCCCCGGAGGAGCGGGCGGCGCTCCAGGCCGACCGGCTCCGCCTGCCACGGCTGGGACCCCGCATACGTGCGAGGGGCCGCTGCAAGGCGGAGTGGCGGGCCTACGCCGGCGTCCTCGGCAACCTTTACCATCGCATCGCCGAGGTCACCCACGCCAGGGTGATCGTCGACTCGTCCAAGCTGCCGAGCGTGACGCGTGCTCTGGAGAAGCTCGACTCGATCGACCTGTACTACATCCACCTCGTGCGGGACGCCCGCGCCGTGGCCTTCTCGTGGATGCGGAGCAAGGAGGCCACCGATCGCACACGGCGAAGCCAGATGGAGCGACTCGGCCCGGTGCGCAGCTCGGCGACCTGGTTGGTGCGCGGGCTGGCGGCCGACCGGATCATGGACCGCAGCGGCCACCCGTCCCTGCTGCTGCGCTACGAGGATCTCGTCGCGACGCCAACCGAGACCGTGGCGCGCGTGGCCGCACTGGTCAACGAGCCGGAACCCGATACGGGCTTCATCGTCGGCACCAGCGTCAAGCTCGCCGCCAACCACACCGTGTCCGGCAACCCGATCCGCCTGATGGAGGGACCCGTCGAGGTACGCGAGGATGCCGAGTGGCGGACCGGCCTGGTCGCGGTCCCGCGCGCGGCCATCACCGCCACCACCTGGCCGCTGCTGCGGCGTTACGACTACGTCTGACCCGCCGGCCCTAGACTGCCGGCGATTGGAACCTCCGACCACATGACGCCACGCCGAGGAACGCCGAGGGTGCTCGCCGTCGCCCGGGGCGACGAGCCGGCGGATCTGCTTCTGAAGGGCGGCCGGGTGTTCGTGCCGGGCACACGTGAGTGGGTCCGCACCGATCTTCCCATCGCCGACGGGGTGATCGCAGGGTGGGGGACGCGCGAGGCGCGGGAGGTCGTCGACGTCTCGGGGACCTCCTTGACCCCCGGGTTCATCGACCCGCACATGCACCTCGAGTCGACCAAGCTGTGGGTGGACGAGTTCGTCCGCATCGTCCTGCCGCACGGGACCACGGCCGTGGCGGCGGATCCGCACGAGATCGCCAACGTATTCGGTGTGCCCGGCGTGGTTGCGCTGGTGGAGGCGGCGAGCCGCCTCCCCTTCACCTTCGGCATCTGCGCGTCGAGCTGCGTGCCGGCGTCCCCGTTCGAGAGCTCCGGCGCCGAGCTGGACCACCGGGACCTCGCCCGGCTGCTCGACGAGCACGGGGCGATCGGGGTCGCCGAGGTCATGGACTTCCCGGGCGTCATAGCGGGCGACGCGAAGGTGCTGGACAAGATCGCAGCCGCGGGGAGCCGCCGGGTGGACGGGCACGCCCCCGGCCTCAGAGGCCGCCAGCTCGACGCCTACATCGCCGCCGGGGTGGAGTCCGACCACGAGTGCACGGTCGCCGAGGAGGCGGACGAAAAGAGGCGCAAGGGAATGTGGATCTTCATCCGTGAAGGGTCCGCCTCGCGCAACCTCGCCGCCCTGGTCCCCACCGTGCTGCGGTTCGGCACCGAGCGCATCGCGCTGTGCACCGACGACAGGGAGCCCGACACCCTGCTCCATGACGGCCACATGAACGACTGCGTCCGCCTGGCTGTCGCCGCCGGCGTGCGGCTCGAAGATGCCCTCGTGCTCGCCACGAGCAACCCCGCCGAGTATCACCGCTTCCATCGCCTGGGGTGGCTGGGTCCCGGCTACCAGGCCGACGTTCTCTGCTTCGAGGACCTCACGCGCCTCGAGCCGGCGCGGGTGTGGCAGGCCGGCCGGCTGGTGGCCGCCAACGGACGCACGCTGCCCGATGCCGTGGCGGCGACCCCGGCGCCGGCGTGGATGCACCGCTCGGTGCGCCTCGACCGGCCTCCCGGCCCGGAGGCGTTCGCCGCACCGCCCCCGCCCGGCGGTCGCGCCCGGGTCATCGGCGTCGAATCCCGGTCGCTGTCGACGCGCGACATGGTCCTCGACGTGACCGACCCGGCCGCCGACGTCGCTCGCATCGCCGTCGTGGAGCGCCACCGCCAGACCGGGAGGATCGGCCTCGGCTATGTCAGCGGCTTCGGCCTGGCCCGGGGGGCGATGGCCTCCACCGTGGCCCATGACGCCCACAACTGCATGGTCGTGGGAACCCGCGACGGCGCCGGCGACATGGCGGCGGCGGTCGCCCGGCTGGCCGAGATCGGCGGCGGACAGGTCGCCGTCCTCGACGGGCGCGCCGTCGCAGAAGTGCGCCTTCCCGTCGGCGGCCTGATGAGCGACGGGTCCGCCACCGAGGTCGCCGGCGAGGTGGCCCGTCTCTCCCGCGCCGCCGCCGAGACGCTCGGCGTGACCATCGAGTCGCCGTTCATGCAGCTGAGCTTCCTCGGGCTGTCGGTCATCCCCGAGTTGCGGATCACCGACAGGGGTCTCGTCGACGTCACGCGCTTCGCCCTCACCGACGTCGCCGACGTCTGATCTTAACAGACCTGCAACACGGATAGGGCCATAGGACCCTAGGAGCCGAGCAGCCCCATCTGTACGGTTTGTCAAATGGTGCCCGATGACCTCGGCCCCGGGCCATGCGCCGCCTCCTAGCCTCCGAGAGCAACGCGTCGATCGTGGCCCCTGCGGTGAACTGGAGGAGAATCGCCCTCACGTGGTTCGCGTTGCCGCTGTCCGCCGTCGGCGCCTTGCTTGTTGGGGCGCTTTTGATAGCGGCGTTCGGATCCAACCCGATTTCCGGCTATCACGCGCTCATCAACGGCGCCTTCGGGGGCGGGTACGCGCTGAGCAGCACGGCGGTGAAGGCAGTCCCCCTGTTGCTGGTGGGAGTGGGGATTTGCATTTCGTTCAGAGCCAACGTTCTGAACATCGGGGGGGAAGGGCAGATCGCGATGGGCGGCTTGGCGGCCACGGCGACGGCCCTGGCTGTTCCCCACCTGCCAGCGGTGCTGCTCGTACCGCTCGTGCTCCTGGCCGGCGTCGGCGGCGGCTTCGTGTGGGGCGCCGTCCCGGGATTCTTCAAGGCGTACTTCAACGTCAACGAGATCCTGAGCACCATCATGCTGAACCTTGTCGCGGTGCAACTCATGAACTACCTGCTCGCCGGGCCGATGATCGACACGACGACACCGTTCGCGGTGACGGGAAAGATCCCCCAGACCCGCCTGCTGTCGAAAAACGCGTGGCTCCCCATCATCGTCCACGGAACGCAGCTCCACCTCGGGGTCGTCATCGCGGTGGCGGTCGCGCTGCTCGCCTACGTGCTGCTGTGGCAGACGGGCTTCGGTTTCCGGCTCCGCGCCGTCGGCCTGTCGCGTGAGGCCGCCACTTATGCGGGCATGCCGGTGAAGCGCACCACTACCCTGGCCCTCGCTCTGAGCGGCGCCTTTTGCGGGCTGGCGGGAGCGATCCTCGTGTTCGGAGGAATCTCCCACCGGATGGTCACCGACGGGAGCTTGACGGGGTTCACCGGGTCGGCCGGTTTCAACGGCATCGTCGTCGCCCTCTTCGGAGGGTTGAACCCCCTGTGGACCATCGTCTCCGCCTTCCTCTTCGGCGGCCTGCTGGTCGGGGGAACCGCCCTCCAGGGGGCGACGGGGGTACCCACGGACCTCGTAACGACGATCGAAGGGCTGGTGGTGATCTTCGTGGTTTCCATCGACTTCCTGCGCCGCAGAGCACGCGTCCGCGCCGAGGAGCCCCCGGAGAGACCCGGTACCCGGACCCGGACCCGACCCGGCCTGCTCAGGCTGATGCGAGCGCGGGCATGAGCCACTTCTTCACGTACGCGATTCTCACGGCGACCATCGCCTCGGGCATCCAATACACCGCACCGTTCCTGTTGGCGGCGCTGGGCGAGACGCTCGGCCAGCGCAGCGGCGTGCTCAACCTGGGCGTCGACGGCATCATGCTCCTCGGCGCCTTCAGCACCTACTACGTCGCGTACAGGACCGGGGATCTCGGGTTGGCGCTGGTCGCCGGCCTCGCCACGGGCGCCGTGCTGGGTCTGCTGACCGCATTCATGAGCGTCACGCTCAACGCCGAGCAGGGCATCAGCGGCATCGGTGTCTACATCCTCGCGCTGGGTCTCACCGACCTGCTCTTCGTGAAGCTCGTCGGGACCCCCACGCCGATCAAGCCGCTGATGGGATTGGACATCGGCCTCCTGGACCGGATCCCGGCCGTCGGCCGCATGTTCTTCCATCAGAACGCCCTCATCTACGTGGCGTTCCTGCTGGTGCCCGTCCTCGGGTTCGTCCTGTACCGCACGACCTACGGGACCAAGGTTCTCGCCTGCGGAGAGAACCCGGCCGCAGCCGACAGCCTGGGGATCAACGTCCACCGCATCCGCTACTCGGCGGTGATCGCCGGCAGCACGATGGCCGGCCTGGCAGGCGCCACGCTTTTGATCAACTACGGCATCTTCCAGGAGAACCTCACTCAGAGCGCCGGCTTCATCGCGGTCGCGCTCGTGTACTTCGGCGCGTGGAAGCCCGGCGGCGTGATGGCGGGCTCCCTGTTGTACGGCATCGTCACCGCCGTGATCTTCCAGTGGAAGTCACTCGGGATCATCCCGGTCTCCGACGCCGACCTGGCGGCGACCGCGCCCGCGGTCATCACCGTGCTGGCACTGCTGAGTGTCGGCCGCCGCTTCCGACAGCCCTCCGCCCTGGCCAAGCCGTACGTGCGGGGCGCCTGAGCTGATGCAACCGACCACTTCCCGGACCACACCGACATTCCCGACCACAGGAGGATCTCAGATGCCCATCCGCACTCCAAGGCTGCGATGGCTGGGGCTTCTCGGCGCGGCGGTGGTGCTCACCACCGCCGCCTGCGGCAGCTCCGCCAAGACCGGAGCCCCCCCGACGACGAACCCGGCTGCGCCGGCTGCGACGGGGGGCAGCACCTCCAGCACCGCCGGGCACCCGTTCAAGGTGGCGATCGTCGCCCCCAGCGCCGTCAACGACCTCGCTTTCACCGAGTCGATGGTCAGCGCCGTACAGAGCTTGAAGCAGAAGTACGACCTGCAGATCGCCATCTCCGACAACCAGTACGTCGTCTCGGACGCCGCGAACCTCATCCGCCAGTACGCGTCGGAAGGCTACAACCTCGTCATCGCCCACGGTTCGCAGTACGGCAGCACCGTCGAGCAGCTGGCCCCGCAGTTCCCCAAGGTGTCCTTCGCCTGGGGCACCGCCGGCTCCACGTTCAACCAGCCCAACATCTTCGCCTACCAGGCCGCCTCCAACGAGGGGGGCTACGTGCAGGGCTACATGGCCGGTCTCATGTCCAAGAGCAAGACGATCGGGGTCATCGGCCCGATCAACGTAGGCGACGCCCAGCTGTACGTCGACGGGTTCAAGCAGGGCGTCCTCGCTGCCGACAAGACCGCCAACGTGAAGGTGACCTTCACCGGCTCCTTCAGCGACGTCGGCCTGATGGCAACCGCCGCCAAGGCGTACATCGCGAACGGCGCGGACGTGCTGACGGGGAGCTCGCAATCGGTGGTCGGCGCCATCGGTGTCGCGAAGGCAGCGAAGGCGGCATGGTTCGGCACGCAGTGGGACCAGTCCTCTCTTGCGCCGACCGCGGTCGTGTCCTGCCAGGTGTACAACTGGGTGCCGGTCCTCGACCAGATCTTCACCGCCATCAAGGGCGGAAAGCTCGGCGGTGCCACGTACACGATCGGGCTGGGCAATGGCGGTGAGAAGATCCAGTTCAACCCCGGCTACCCGCTGTCGCCGTCGGTGAAGGCCGCAGGCGAGAAGGAGATCACCGCCATCGTCGACGGCACGCTCACCCCGGCGCAGTAGCAGGCAGCATCGGGGCGGCAGACGGCGCCGGCAGGCGAGCAGAAAGGCAGAGGAGGACACGGTGGTGGCGAAAGGTCCTGGGGACGCGCCGGTGGTGCTGGAGATGCAGGGAATCACCAAGCGCTTCCCCGGGGTCCTCGCCAACGACCACGTCGACTTCGACGTGCGATCCGGCGAGGTGCACACGCTCTTCGGGGAGAACGGCGCGGGGAAGAGCACCCTCATGAGCATCCTCTACGGGTTGCACCGCGCCGACGAGGGCGTGACGCTGCTGGACGGTGAGCCGGTCACCATCGGCTCGCCGGCCGAGGCCATCCGGCTCGGCATCGGCATGATCCACCAGCACTTCATGCTGGTCCCGACGCTCACCGTCGCCGAGAACGTGTCCCTCGGCCTGGCGTCGACGCGAGGCCCGCTGAAGGACACCCGCAGGGTGTCGCAACGCATCGAGGAGCTGTCGAGCGCGTACGGCATCCGGGTCAACCCCGCCGCCGCGGTGTGGCAGCTGTCTGTCGGCGAACGCCAACGGGTCGAGATCATCAAGGCGCTGTATCGCGAGGCACGCCTGCTCATCCTCGACGAGCCCACCGCCGTCCTCACGCCCGGCGAGGTCGACGACCTGTTCCGGGTTCTCGCGCAGATGCGCTCCGACGGCCGCAGCATGGTGTTCATCTCCCACAAGCTGCGGGAGGTCCTCGCCCTATCCGACCGCATCACCGTCCTGCGGGCCGGGCGCAACGTCGGTACCGTCCTCCCCGCCGAGGTGTCCGAGGAGCGGCTGGCGGAGCTCATGGTCGGCCGCCACATCGGTGCCGAGCGCCCGAGCCCGCAGGGCCCTTCCCCCGCCGGGGAGGCGCTCCTCAGGGTGCGCGACCTCGTCGTACGCGGAGACCGCGGCGCCGACACCGTGACCGGCGTGTCGCTCGATGTCCGCGCCGGGGAGATCGTCGGCATCGCCGGCGTCTCCGGCAACGGCCAGCGGGAACTGGCGGAGGCGATCGCGTGCCTGAGGTCCCCGTCGAGGGGAACCATCCGGGTGGGCGGTGTCGACCTGGCCGGCCGCAACGCGGCGGGAGCCCGCCGCGCCGGCCTCGGCTTCGTGCCGGAGGAGAGGATGCGCGACGGCGTGATCGGCGACTTCAGCGTCAGCGAGAACCTGATGCTCGTGGACGCCGCCAAGGCCGCCTTTTCGCGATGG
Organism: Actinomycetes bacterium; assembly: GCA_021788115.1. Classification (GTDB taxonomy): domain Bacteria; phylum Actinomycetota; class Acidimicrobiia; order Acidimicrobiales; family Palsa-688; genus JAJYLA01. Next base: position 58,150 of record JAJYLA010000001.1, read on the forward strand.
GGCTTCCTGCGCGGCCGCTCGATTCGCTCGTACTGCGCCGAGCGCGTGTCCACCTTCGACGTGCGCACACCCGGCCTGGAGACACCGACGCGGAACCTGTCCGGGGGCAACATCCAGAAGCTGATCCTCGCCCGGGAGCTGTCGGGCAACCCCAAGGTCCTGCTCGTGGCGCAACCGACGCGCGGTATCGACGTCGCCGCGACGCGGTACATCCACGAGCGGCTGCGCGAGCAGGCGCGCAAGGGCATCGCCGTGCTGGTCGTCTCCGAGGACCTCGACGAGGTCATCAACCTCGCCGACCGGATACTGGTCATGTACGAGGGTCGGATCATCGGGGAGGCGGGCGCGCGCACGACGACGCGGGAAGCGCTCGGTCTCATGCTGGCCGGGGTCGCCGCCGCCCCCGCCGGGGCCGCGGCGGGTAGCTCAGCCGGGTAGCTCAGCCGGGTAGCTCAGCCGCGCAGGAAGTGCGTGCCGGTCTTGCCGGCGAGGGCTTGCTCCACGTGGGCGGGGTCTGTCACGACTGCTTCCCCGCCCCCGGCTTCGAGGTACTCGACGATCGCCTCCACCTTCGGCTTCATGCTACCGGCCGCGAAGTGGCGCCCCTCCGCCAGGTAGCGCTTCGCCTCCGACAGGGTGATGCGCTCCACCCAGCGCTCCTCGGGGGTGCCGAAATCCAGCGCCACCCTCTCCACGGCGGTCGTGATCAAGAGGAGGTCCGCGCCGACGGCGCGCGCCAGCAGGGAGCAGCCGAGGTCCTTGTCGATGACGGCCTCGACGCCGAGGAGGTCGCCGTCCTCGTTCGCCACCACGGGTATGCCCCCCCCGCCGACGGCGACGACGACGACGCCGGCGGCGGCGAGAGCCTGGATGGCGTCCATCTCGACGATGCGCAGCGGCCGGGGGGATGCCACCACCCGGCGCCAGCCGCGGTGGGCGTCCTCGGCGACGTCCCACCCGTCCTGCTCCCGCCGGCGCTGCGCCTCGGCGGCGTCCATGAACGAGCCGATCGGCTTGGTCGGCGAGGAGAAGGCCGGGTCGTCGCGCGCCACCTCGGTCTGCGTGACGACGGCGGCCACCGGCTTGGCGATGCCGCGCCGGCGCAGGACGTTCTGGATGTTCTGCACCAGCGCGTAGCCGATGGCCCCCTGGCTGTCGGCGCCGCAGACGTCGAGGGGGATCTCGTGCAGCTCGCGGGCTGCCAGCTCGGACCGGCGCAGGATGAAACCCACCTGGGGGCCGTTGCCGTGGCCGATGATGACGTCCCAGCCGTCCTGGATCATCGACGCCACGTGTTCGGCGGTCTCGTGCGCCGCCACGTACTGGTCCCGGACGTTCTGGTGCATCTTGTCCTTGATCAGCGAGTTGCCACCGATCGCGATCACCGCTAGCCGGCCGGCCATCGTCGGGCCCCCTTTCACCTCATGGTCAGGGCCATGACCGCCTTCTGGGCGTGCAGGCGGTTCTCGGCCTGGTCGAACACCGCCGACTGGGGGCCGTCGATCACCTCGTCGGCCACCTCGACGTTGCGGTCGGCCGGCAGCGGGTGCATGTAGATGGCGTCCTCGCCGGCGAGACGCATGTGCTCCGCGTCGGTGATCCACGAGCTGTACTTGCCAATCAGGCGCTCCCCCTCCTCGGGGTCTGTGGTGGTGAGCAGCGCCCCCCAGCTCTTGGCGTACACCACGTCGGTGCCGCGCAGGCCCTCCTCGAAGTCGTCCATCAGCTCGAAGGACGCGTGGCCGCGCCGCGCGTTCTCCCTGGCCTGCTCGACGATGTCGGGCATCAGCAGGAACTCGGGGGGATGGACGAGACGCACGTTGACCCCGAAGCGGGGCAGCAGCAGAGCAAGGCTCTGGGGGACGCTGATCGGCTTCTGGTAGCTCGAGGCGGTCGCCCAGCTGATCGTCGCGGTGCGCCCCCGCGGGTCGCCGAAGCGCTCGATGATCGTCATCAGGTCGGCGAGCGCCTGGTGGGGATGGAAGACGTCGCACTGCATGTTGAGCACGGGGACCCTGCTGGCCGCCGCGACGTCACGGATGTAGGCGTTGCCCTTCTGCCAGTCGACGTAGCGGATGGCGATGCCGTCGTTGTAGCGGCCCAGGATCTCCCCGATCTCCGTGGCCGTGTCGCCGTGGGAGATCTGGGTGACCCTGCTCTCGAGGAACTGGGCGTGGCCCCCGAGTTGCGCCATGCCCGCCTCGAACGAGGCGCGGGTGCGGGTGCTCGCGAAGAAGAACAGCATGGCGAGGACCTTGTCGCGCAGGTACGGGTGCGGCCGGCCGAGCGCCCGGTCTCTCTTCAGCTCGAACGCCACGTCGAGAGCAGTGTCGATCTCGTCCTTGGTCCACTCGGAGAAGTCGATGACGTCGCGGCCCCGAAGATGTGTCTGCACGGCCCGGCCCTATTCCGCGGCGCCGAGGACAAGGGCGAGCAGCGCCATGCGCATGACCACCCCGTTGTACGCCTCGAACCAGTACCGGGCGTGCCGCGTGCTGTCCACGTCGGTGGGCAGCTCGTCCATCCTCGGCAGGGAGTGGAGGATGATGGCGTTGCTCTTCGCCTTGCTCCGCAGCAGCTCCCGGGTGACCTTGTACGCGGCGGGCGTGAGCCCCTTGTCGGCGTTCTCCGGGTCGACGCGCGACTTCGTGTAGTCGGCCTGCACCACGGGCTCCATGTAGATCACGTCGGCCTCTTCGATGCACTTGTCGACCGACTCCACCTCCCGGTAGTGCACGTTGCGGGCGTCGATGTCCGCCTTGATCTCCTCCGGCAGGGACATGTCCGGCGGGAACACCAGCGCCGCCTCCATGTCGAACTGCGACATGGCGTAGACGATCGAGTGCATCGTGCGCATCCGGCCGTCCCCGACGCAGAGCACGGTCAGGCCGTCGAGGGTCCCCTTGTCCTTCCAGATGGTGTAGAGGTCCGTCAGGACCTGGGTGGGGTGCTCCCCCCAACCGTCACCGCAGTTGATCACCGGGACCGACGCCCACCTGGCCGCTTCGGCGGGGGCACCCTGCTGGTAGTGGCGCATGGCGATGACGTCGCCGTAGTACTCGAGCATGTGGACGGTGTCCTTGATGCTTTCCTGGTAGAAGTCGCCGGCACGCGTCATCTTGGCGTCGGAGAAGCCGAGGACGTGACCGCCCAGCCGGTGCATCGCCGCCTCGGTGGCGAGGCGGGTCCGGGTGCTCGGCTGGTAGAAGGCCGTCAGCAGCGTCTTCGACCGCAGCAGATCGGCGTTGCTGCGCTTCTCCGCGTAGACCTTCAGCTCGTCGGCCACGCGGAAGATCTCGAGGTATTCGTCGCGCTCGAAGTCCTTGAGCGACAGGATGTCACGTCCCTGGAAGCTCCTCAACGGGATCACTCCTCCTAGAGTGCGGGTAAGTGCTGGACGAAGGCGTCGGTGCCCGGGAGGACACGTCAGCCCCCCTCCCGGCTGTAGGGCACGCCGAGCGCCGCGGGCGTCCCGAGCCTCCGCTTCGCCCAGCCGGTCGAGGCGGCGACGAGGACCACGACGGTCATGACGTACGGCACGGCCGAGAAGAACTCGCTCGGCAGCGCATGGATACCCCGGGCCTGGAGGGTGGGTCCGAGGGCCACGAACGCGCCGAAAAGGTAGGCGCCGAGCAGCAGAAGGTCGGGGCGCCAGAAGGCGAAGATGACGAGGGCGATCGCGATCCAGCCGTCGCCGGCTGTGAGCCCGTCGGTCCAGAACGGCGCCAGGGCCAGGGTGAAATAGGCGCCGCCCAGACCGGCCAGTGCGCCTCCGAGGACGGTGTGGGCGTAGCGGTACCGGGTGACGTTGATGCCCATGGCGTCGGCGGCCGCCGGGGACTCACCCACCGAGCGCAGGTACAGCCCGGTGCGGGTCCGGAAGAGGTACCACATGGCGACTGCGACGAGGATCACCGAGAAGTACACGAGCGGGTCCTCGTGGAAGACGATCGGCCCGACGATCGGCAGGTTCTTCAGGCCGAAGAGGTCGACGGCCTTGTACTGGTGCAGGCCGTGGATCCCGCCGACCTTCCAGACCTGCCCCACGTACGACGACAACCCGGCCGTTCCGGCGAAGATCGTGAGGGCGAGGCCGGACACGATCTGGTTGACGCGCACGGTGATCGACAAGAAGGCGTGGATCAGGGCCATGACCGCCCCCGCCGCGGCGGCGCCGAGAAGCGCCGCGAGGAGGACCAGCGCCGCCGGGCCGCCGAGTTTCTGGGACACGGTGAACCCCGACACCGCTCCCATGAGCATCATGCCTTCCACTCCCAGGTTGAGGACCCCGGAGCGCTCCGCGAGAAGCTCGCCGAGGCCGGCCAGCACGAGCGGGGTGCCGTTGCCGATCGCCGTGACGATCAGCGCGATCACGATGTTGCGGTTCACCGGGCCACCTCCGTCGCCGAGACCCCGTCACGGGGGACCTCGGAGGCCGGCGGGCGGGCCGCGAGATGGGTCGTGGCGCCGGGCAGGCGGCGCGTCACCCGGTAGCGGGTGAGGATCTCCCCCCCGAGAACACAGAAGAGGATGATCCCCTGCATCGTACCGACGAGCCCGGCGGGGAACGACGGGCCTTGCAGGGCGTTGCCGGAGTTGCTCAGCGCGCCGATGAAGAGCGAGGAGATGATGACGGCGAGGGGGTTGTACAGCGCCAGGGCGCCGACCACGATGCCCGTGTAGCCGTACCCCGCCTGCTGCAGGCCACGGGGATCCAGGACGTGGCCGAAGTCGCCGATCTGGCTCGCGCCGCCGAGGCCGGCGGCGAGGCCCGACACGGCCATGACCGAGACGATCTTGCGCTTCGTACGGATGCCGGCGTACTCGGCGGCGGCGCGGGCGTCGCCGATGACGCGCATCTCGAAGCCGTAGCGGGTGGAGCGCACGAGGAACCACAGGCCGATGGCGAGGACCGCGCCCACGACGAACCCGAACGGCAGGACGAACGAGCCGGCGGTGAACACCGGCCAGTTGGCGGCGGCAGCCAGGTTCTTGCCCGTCGGGAAGACCCGGGCGCTCGGGGTGCTCAGATCCCGCCAGTACGACGTGCTGTCGTAGATCAGGTAGTACATGAAGTAGCCGGCGACGTAGTTGAGCATGAGCGAGACGAGGATCTCGTTCGTGCGGAAGTAGGCGCGCAGGATGCCCGGGATCACCGCCCACAGCGCGCCGCCGGCGACGCCGGCCACCATCATCGCGAGCACGAGCAGCGGGCGGGGCCAGCTGGCGAGCGCCAGCCCCGCGCCAGAGGCGGCGACGGCTCCCATGTAGAGCTGGCCCTCGCCGCCGATGTTCCAGGTCCGCATCCGGAAGGCGATCGCCGCCGCGAGACCCGTGAAGAGCATGGGCGTGGAGTACACGAACGTGGCCGTCAGTCCGCCCTTGGCCGTGACCGCCGCCTGGAACATCTGCCGGTAGGCGCTGACAGGGTTGTGGCCGGTGGCGGCGAGCACGACGCCCGCGATGATCAACGCGAGGACCAGGGACGCGACCGGCACCACCCAGGCGAGCCACCGCGGGATGTCCAGTCGCCGTTCGATGCGGACCGACCGGAGGGCGGAGACCCGGCTGCTCATGCCGCGGCCCCCGCCATCATCAGCCCGAGCTTCTCGCGGCTCACCTCGCGCGGGCACACCACGCCCACGACGCGCCCGCCGTAGAAGACCGCCACCCTGTCGCAGAGGGAAAGGACTTCGTCGAGGTCCTCGCTTACGAGCACGACACCGACCCCCGACGCCGCGGTGTCGAGGAGCGTCTTCCAGACGTCCTGGGTGGAGTTGACGTCGAGGCCGCGCGTCGGCGACGCCGCGACGAGCACCCGCGGCTTCGACGACAGCTCCCGGGCCAGAAGCACGCGCTGGGCGTTGCCGCCCGACAGCTGCCGGACCCGGGTATCCGGGCCGGGTGCCCGGACGTCGAACTGGGTCATCAGGCGCCGGGCCAGGGCCCCCGCCTTTTTGCGACTGAGAAGCGGGCCCATGCCCATCTCCCGGTCGCGGTAGGACTTGAGGATCAGGTTGTCGGTGATCGACAGGCCCGGCGCCAGCCCCCGGCCCATGCGGTCCTCCGGCACGAAGGCCACCCCCCCGCGGATCGCGGCCCGCGGGTCGCCCGAGGGGAGGGTCACCCCGGCGACGCGCACCGCCCCGCTGGTGTAGGGCCGCAACCCGCCGACGACCTCGGCGAGCTCGCTCTGGCCGTTGCCCGCCACGCCGGCGATGCCGAGGATCTCCCCCGCGGCGACCTCGAGCGACACGTCGTGGAGCGCCTCGAGGCCGAGATCGCCGTCGGCGCGCACGCCTTCGAGCTGGAGCAGGGGCGGGCTCGCCTTCGTAGGTCCCACCGGCTGGTCCGGGACATCGCGGTGGTGCTCGGCCACGGCGTGGCCGACCATCAACTCGGCGAGGATCGACGGGCGGGCCTCGCCGATTCCGACGGTCGCGATCGCCTGCCCCTTGCGCAGGATGGTGACACGGTCGGACACGGCCATCACCTCGGGGAGCTTGTGCGAGATGAAGACGACCGAACCTCCCGCCGTCACCACCTCGCGCATGCTCCCGAACAGCAGGTCCGCCTCCCGGGGGGTGAGCACCGTCGTCGGCTCGTCGAGGATCAGGATCCTGGCGCCGCGGTACAGGGCCTTGAGGATCTCGACGCGCTGGCGTTCCCCGAGCGACAGCTGCCAGATCCTGGCGTCGGGGTTTACCGGCATGTGGTACTGCTCGGCGACCTCGGCGACCTCGCGCTGGACCTGCCGGGGTGAGAACTGCAGCCCCCGGCGCTTCGACCAGCCCAGCACGACGTTCTCGGAGACCGACATGCTCTCCACGAGCCGGAGGTGCTGGTGGATCATGAACATCCCCGCAGCGTGGGCGTCACGAGGCGAGCGGAACCGCACCGGCTGCCCGGCCATGAGAACATCGCCGTCGTCGGGCTTCCACAGCCCCGTGAGGATGTTGCACAGGGTCGTCTTGCCGGCGCCGTTCTCGCCGAGGAGGGTGTGCACCTCCCCCGGCAGCACCTCGAAGGTGACGCGGTCGTTGGCCACCACGCCGGGGAAGCGTTTGGTGACACCGACCGCCTCCACCGCCGGCGGCACGGCGGTGGGGGGCGGTCTGTCGGTGCCTCGCGGCGTCGGATCGAAGGAGCCGGGCTGCATCAACGAGTCACGCGCGCTCGAAGGAATGCCACGAGGATCCCGTGCTGCTCAGCCCTTGGGGCTCCCGATGACACCCTGCACGAACCAGCTGATCGAGTACTTGCTCAGACCCGTCTGGGTGTACACCGGAAGGGTCTTCCCGGCGGGGACCCCGATCGTGCCGTTCTGCTCGGTGATCGGCCCCGTGAAGGGGTCGAACGTGCCGGCCTCGATCGCCTGCTCCTTGGCCAGGATGGCGGCCTTCTGCGAGGACGTCAGGCTGGGGCCGAACGGAGCCAGCTGGACGAACCCGTTCTTCAGGCTGCCGTAGTAGAAGTGGGTCTTCCACGTGCCGTTCATCATCGCCTGAATGTCGGGGATGTAGTACACGGCCCAGTTGTACGTCGTGCCGGTCAGCCAGGACTTGGGCGCGAACGACTCCTGGTTGGAGTCGTAGCCGACCCAGGGGAGGTTGTGCGCCTCGGCCACCTGTCCGGTGGTCGGGCTGTCCTGGCCGTCGGCGAGCACGTCGACGCCGGCGCCGGCGAGGCTCTCAGCGGCCGCCCGCTCCTTGGTCGGGTCGAACCACGTGTTGGTCCACACGACCCGTACCGTGGCGCCGGGGTGGACCGACCGGGCGCCCATGGTGAAGGCGTCGATCTCGCGGATGACCTCGGGGATCGGGTACGGCGCGACGAAGCCGATCTGGCCGGACTTCGACGCGAACCCGGCGGCCATCCCGCCCAGGTAGTCGCCGTCCTCGCCGGCCCCGTAGTACTCGGCGAAGTTGGCGAGCTGGTCGGTTCCCGTCGCCTGCTCGAAGAAGATGTTCGGGTGCACCTTGGCGGCGGCCTCCATGGCGTCCTGGTAGCCGTAGGAGGTCGCGAAGATCGCGTTCGCGCCCTCGTTGATCAGCTCGTTGATCACCTGCGACACCTGGGGTCCCTCGGGGACGTCCTCCTTGTAGAGCGTCTTGACGACGCCGCCGAAGTGGCTCTGGACGGCGAGGCGCGCCACGTCGTGAGCGTGGGTCCACCCGGCGTCGCTCGGCGCGCCCACGTAGATGAACGCCGCCACGAAGGGATGGCTCGTGGTCCACTTGCCGGTCGTCGACGGGGCCGTGCCGGACGGCGCGGTCGTGGCGCCCGACGGCGCGGCCGTGGCGGCCGACTGAGCCGTCGTCGGCGACGTCGACGACTTCGACGAGCCGCATGCCGCGGCCACCAAGCCGACGGCGAAAAGGCCGGCGGCGACGCCGACCATGGGTCTTTTCATGCTGGTCCTCCTTCCCCACGCGGCGAGCAGCCGCGTGGCCCTGTCAGCCGGGTCTCCCTCATCGTCGCGAGACGTTCCGATCCGTCGTTGTAGTCATCGCGCTCTATAGCACATCGATACGATTCATCCGCTTCACCGCTCCCGCCCGGTGAAGAGAACCGCCGCCCTGCCGGCCGGGCCGACGAGCCCCGAGGCGCGCAGGTCGATCAGGGCCGCCAGCCCCGACGAGCCGGTCGGATCGACAAGGTAGCCGGCCTCGCGACCGAGGGTGTGCGCCTCGACGAGCTGCCCCTCACCCGCGATCACCGGCCGACCACCGGTCGTGAGCATACCGCGGAGCACGGCGAGCCAGTCGTAGGTCTCGTCGTCGAGGATGCCGGTCGCGACGCTCTTCGGCTCGCTCTCCCACGCCCACATGTACTCCGACCGGTGTGTCGCGGCGTGGTGGAGCGCCCGGTCGACCTGTCCGGCGCTCGGGCTGGCCGGCAGCTCCGCGTTCACCTTCCGGTAGGCGCGCTCGAGAGGGTGCGCCCCCGCCGTCTGCACCGTGTGGACGCGCGGCGGCCGGGGCAGCGCTCCCAAAGTGGCCGCCTCGGACAAAGACTGCGCGCAGCTGCTCGCGAGCGCCCCGCCGCCCACCTGCACGACCAGGTCGTCGAGCTCGACGCCGGCGGCAGCCAGCCCGGACACCACTTCGTACCCGAGCGTCTCGCCGCCCTCGATCGCCAGGCCGTTGAGGTTGCCCTGGCAGGTGAAAGGGAGCGCCCCCTTTTCCAGCTCCTCGAGCAGCCGCGCGTAGGTGGGGTCGCCGGCAACGCCGGGCTCGCGCGGGCACACGGTCACCTCCGCCCCGAGCGCCTCCAGCCGCTTCAGGATGCGGGCGTCGGCGTCGACCGGGACGAATACCCGCAGGCGCCTCTTGCCCGCCGCGGCGACGACAGCGGCCGCGAGGGCGGCGTTGCCGCAGCTGGCGATGGCGAGGTCCGGCCGGCCCCGCCGGTCCGCGAGGCCCAGCATCTCGGCCACCTCCAGGTGTAGGAGCACTCCCATGAGGTGGCGGGCCTTGTGGGACCCCGAGACGTTGCCGGTCTCGTCCTTGACCCAGACCCCTCCCCCGGCCGAGAAACCGAGCCGCTTGGAGAGGACCTCGCTGCGCTCGAGCGGCGTCACGGCGAACCCGTGCCCGTCGACGGCCGCGATCTCCTCGTCGATGCGGCGCACCAGCGAGACGAACTCGCCGTCGGAGACGCCCCCCGCGACGGCCCGGTGGTAGCTGTGCAGCAGCCCCCTGTAGCGAACGAAGGGGTTCCCTTCGCCGTCTTCGGGTACCGGGAAGCGCACGGATGCCGCCTCGAGGACGCGCGTCACCACGTGGTCGACGTCGCCGGTGGCGTGCTCGGCGCAGCGGAAGGGGTACGGCTCGTCGGGGGCCGGCGACGAACCGCAGCCCGAGCACACGAGGCGCGACGGCGGATCGCTCATCAGAGCGTCACGCCCGTGCGGGCGTTGAACTCGCGGATCATCTCGTCCCAGGTGGCTAGCTTGGACCGCAGCCCCGACCAGTACGACTGGTCCCTCCGGGCGACGAACTCCTCGATCGGCACCCCCTGCTGCTCCACCCATGTGAAGTAGCCGAGGTTGAATATCCGGTCCCGGTCGCGGCTGGTGGTCTCGAGGAGGTGGTCGGTCCCGGCGCCGAGCATCCACTCCCCGAAGACCTGGCCCGCCGCTGTGGCGTCGAAGCCGCCCGGAAAGTCCCGCGCCGTGATCCGGTCGCGTTCGCTGCGGTACATCTCCGCGCCGTCGGTCGCCACCGTGACGATGACGTCGGTCGGCCCGAGGCGGAGGTGCTTGGCCGTCTTGACCGCCGCGACGATGTTGCAGATGCTGGAGAGGCCGAACTCGGGGAGGACCGCGAGGACGTCGTCGGGGACCTTGCGCCGCTCGGCGAGGTAGGCGACGCCGGCCGGGGAGTCGAACAGCAGTGCCAGCTGGTCCGTCGCCCGGTCGGTGACGGCGGTGACCACGTCGGTGTTGTGAACGTTGTGGATGAAGGGGATGTGCTTGTCGCCGATGCCCTGGATGTTGTGCTCGCCGAAGCCGTTGTAGAGCATCGTCGGGCACTCGAGAGCCTCGACGGCGACGATCCGGGCTCCGTAGGCGTCCTTGAGGTAGTCGCCCGCGCCCAGGGTGCCCGCTGACCCCGAGGCGGACACGAAGGCTCGCAGGCTCAGCTGCGGTTCCGCGGCGCGCAGGGACTCGAACACGTCGGCGAGCGCCTTCCCGGTGCCGAGGTAGTGCACCAGGTGGTTGCCGAACTCGGAGAACTGGTTGAAGATGATGTTGGAGGGGTCCTCATCCAGTTCGGCGCACTTGTCGTAGATCTCCTTGACGTTGCTCTCCGTTCCGGGGGTGGCGATGATGTCCTCGGGGTCGGCGACCCAGTCCTCCAGCCACGCGAAGCGCTCCCGGCTCATCCCTTCGGGGAGGACGGCGACCCCCCGGCAACCCATCAAACGCGAGATGGCCACACCCCCACGGCAGTAATTGCCCGTCGACGGCCACACCGCCCGGTGCGAGGTGGGGTCGAACTGACCGGTGATCACACGCGGCGCCAGGCAGCCGTAGGCGGCGAGAACCTTGTGCGCCTTGATCATCGGGAACCGGTCGCCGAGGGCGACCACGATCCGGGCGTCGACGCCGGTCAGCTCCTTGGGCAGGACCACGTGACCGGGGAGGGCGACCTGGGCCGTGCGGTCTGCGCCGTTGTACCAGTGCACCCGGAAGAGGTTGAGGGGGCTGGCGTCGTCCGGCTTCACGCCGGCCAGAGCCTCCCGGGTCGCCGCGGGGATCGATGCCGGCTCGGACAGCTCGGCGAAGGTGGGCAGGAGGATCCTCGCCTCGCGGAAGCGGCCGACGGTCCGGTCGTAGACGCCGCTGTCGACGATGTTGTCTTCGAGTCCCAGTGTGGGCATGCGAACCTCTCTGTATCGCTAGGGGGTGGTGGTGGGGCTCGCCGCACGGTGGACGGCGTCGACGATCTTCTGGTAGCCGGTGCAGCGGCACAGGTTGCCGGCGAGCGCCTCGCGGATGTCGTCGTCACCGGGATCGGGGTTGTGGGCGAGGAGGTCGTGTGCGGCCATGACGAGGCCCGGCGTGCAGAACCCGCACTGGACGGCGCCGGCTTCGACGAACGCCTCCTGGACCGCGGCGGCGCCCGCGGCGGAGAGCCCCTCGACGGTCGTCACCTCCGCGCCGTCGGCCTGGCCGGCGAGCACCAGGCACGAACATACGAGGGTGCCGTCGAGGTAGACCGTGCACGAGCCGCACTCCCCCTGCTCGCAGGCGTTCTTCGTGCCGGTGAGACCCAGATGGTCGCGCAGCACCTGCAGGAGGGTCTCCGACTCGCCGGCGTCGTCGACCGTGCGGCGTGCGCCGTTGACCGTCAGGGACACCTTCATCGCGCAGCCTCCCGGTAGTCGTTCCAGCACCAGCCGAGGGAGCGGCGTGCGAGGACGCGGAGGGCGTGACGCCGGTAGCGCAGCGAACCCCGCACGTCGTCGATCGGCGCCGCCGCCTGCGACACCAGCTCCGCGAAACGGTCCACCACCGCCTCCTCCAACGGTCGCTTCGATTCCCACGCCCCGCGCTCGGCGAGGTGGCCCTCGAGGAACGCCTCGGCCTCGCGTGCCCGCAGCGGCACCGGGCCGGCGGAGCCGATGCCCGTGCCGACACGGCCGGAGTCGGGGTGCAGCGCCAGGGCGAGCGAGCACACCGCGATGACCATCGCGTTGCGCGTCCCCACCTTGGAAAACGACTGCGGGCCTGTCGCGCGCGGGATCCACACGCCCGAGATCAGCTCGTCGGCCCCGAGGGCGTTGCGCTTGGGGCCGACGAAGAACTCGTCGGCCGGCACCGTGCGGCTCACCCGCGACGACGCGACCTCCACCTCCGCCCCGCACGCCAGGAGGACCGGGTGGCAGTCGCCGGCGGGCGACGCGGTGCCGAGGTTGCCGCCGAGGGTGCCCCGGTTGCGGATCGGAGGCGAGCCGACCGTGCGCGCCGCCGTGGCGAGCGCGGGCAGGTCTCCCCGGAGCTGCGTGATCAACTCGCTGTAGGTGACGCCGGCACCGACCCGGACGCGGCCCTTCTCGCGGCCCCAGGTCCGCAGCTCCCGGACTCGCCCGAGGTCGAGGAGCCCCGAGGGGTGCAGCCGGCCGAAGTTGACCTCGACCAGCACGTCGGTGCCCCCCGCCACCGGTACCGCGTCCGGGTTCGCGGCGCGCGCTTCGAGAGCTTCTGGCCAGCTCGCCGGCTGGAGGAAGGTCGTCTGCACCACGGGTCGTCCTCTTTTTTTCCGGGGTACTACATGAGTCGCTGCTGGCCGGAGCCGGACTGGAAGTACAGGGGCACGGGGTCCTGGCCGGGCACGTCCGGGCACGGCGGCGGGCCCTGCGTGGCGGCCGGGGGGCGGAGACCGGCGAGCTCGTCGGGCGACACGGGGGCCCGGTTCAACTCCCGGCCGGTGGCGTCCCGAAGGGCCGCCACGATCGCCGCGGTGGCCACGATCGTCGGGGACTCGCCGACGCCCTTTGCCCCGTAGGGCACTCCCGGCTCGGGATCCTCCACCGCCGCCGACACCACCGGGGGCATGTCGGCGATGGTCGGGATCAGGTAGTCGGTGAACGACGCGTTGCGGATGGCGCCGTCGCTCAGCTGGACCTCCTCCATCAGGGCGAGGCCGAGCCCCTGGGCGGTGCCGCCCTCGACCTGGCCGGACATGCCGAGGGGATTGAGGACCCGGCCGGCGTCGATCGCCGCGGCAACCTGGACGACGCGTACGAGACCGAGGTCCTCGTCGACGTCGACGACCGCGCGCTCCGCGGCGAACGCGAAGCACACGTGCACGTCGCCCTGCCCCTTGTCGTCGAAGGTCCCCGTCCGGCGGTGGTGGTAGACCGCCTCCCGCGAGACCGGCTCGTCGAGAAGGTCGGCCACGCGCGCGAGCGGATGCCCGCCGGCGTTCACCCACCCCCGGCCGACGGACAGCTCGTGGTTCCCCGCTCCGGCGCCGGCCTGCGACCGGGCCCGCTCGAAGAGGGCGGCGCGCACCTGCGCGCACGCCATCTGCACGGCCCCACCCGACATCATCGATTGGCGCGACGCGGACGTGGACCCCGTGTTGCGGGCCGCCGTGTCCGCCTGACGCACGACGACGCGGTCGATGTCGAGCTCGGTCCGCACGATCTGCGCCAGCAGCGTGTAAAGCCCCTGCCCCATCTCCACGGCAGCCGTGTGGATCTCCGCCACGGGCTCGTCGCCTTCCAGACGCACGGTGACCCGGGCGGAGCCGGCGTCGTCGAAGCCTTCGCTGTAGGCGATGTTCTTGAAGCCGACGGCGAAGCCGACCCCCCGCTTGATGCCCTCGCCGCGCGTCACGTTCCCGGTGCCGCCCGGGTAGCCGAAAGCGCCGCGGCCTTCGAGCGGCTCAGCGTCGGGCATGGGGAGCGCCGCGCATCGCGCGATGACCTCCCGCACCGGAGCGCTCCCCGTGAGCACCTGGCCGCTCGGCAGGGACAGCCCCGGCTCCAGCGCGTTGCGCAGGCGGAGGTCCACCGGGTCGATTCCCAGGGCGCGGGCGAGCTTGTCCATCTGCGCCTCGTGGCCGAAGCACACCTGCGGCGCCCCGAAGCCGCGCATGGCCCCGCACGGCGGGTTGTTGGTGTACACGACCGTCCCGTCGATACGCACGTGCGGCACGTCGTAGGGTCCCGCGGCGAAGGTGGCGGCGTTGCCGAGCACCGCCGGCGAGGAGGACGCGTAGGCCCCGCCGTCGAAGAGGAGGCGGGCCTCGACCGCCACCAGCCGGCCGTCGCGGGTGGCGCCGTGGCGCATCCAGATCCGGGCCGGATGGCGGTGCACGTGCCCGTGGAAGGACTCCTCCCTCCCGTAGCTCAGCTTGACGGGCCGGCCGGTGCGCAGCGCCAGCATGCACGCGTGGATCTGCATGTGGATGTCCTCGCGCGACCCGAAGGCGCCGCCGACGCCGGCGAGGTGCAGGCGCACCTTCTCGTCGGGCAGGTCGAGGCACGGGGCGATCTGCTCGCGGTCGGCGTGCAACCACTGCGTGGCAACGTAGAGGTCGACGCCACCGTCCTCCGCGGGCACGGCGAGGCCGGCCTCGGGCCCGAGCGCTGCCTGGTCCTGCATGGCGGTCTCGTAATAGCCCTCCACCCATACGTCGGCGCCGGCGGAGCGGGTGTCGCCGCGCTCGATGTGCACGTGGCGGAGGACGTTACCGACCTCCTGGACGCGGTGGGCGCCGTCGGCGAGCGCTTCCTCCATGTCGAACACCCCGGGCAGCGGCTCGAGCTCGAGGACAATGCGCCCCACGGCATCCCAGGCCCGCGCCGGCGACGAGGCCGCCACCACCGCGACCGGCTCACCCTGGTAGCGGACCACCGTGTCCGCGAGCACGGGCTGGTCGTCGAAGTTGAGACCGAAGCGGTTCTTGCCCGGGACGTCCGCGGCGACCAGCACGGCGGCGACGCCCGGGCTCCCGGCGACACCCGAGAGGTCGAGGCTCCGGATCCGTGCGGACGCCACCGGAGAGCGGAGCGTCGCCCCGAACAGCATCCCGTCGCGGTGCAGATCGCTGGCGTAGGCGAACTGCCCGGTCACCTTCGGGTACCCGTCGAGGCGGGTGGCGCGCTCGCCGACCCTGCCCCCTGCGACGACGGTGTCCAGGGCCGTCACGCCGGCACCCCGCGTCGCGCGGCGAGCCGGCGGCAGGCGACGGCGACCTCGCCGGCGACCGTGCCCTCGTCGGCGGTGACCAGCTCGGAGGTTTCGACCACGACGTTCCCCCCGACGAGCAGCAGCTCGAGGGGTGGCAGGGACCCGAGCACCAGCGCCGCCACCGGGTCGGCGATCCCGGCGTGCGCGACGGTGTCGACCCGCCACAGGGCCACGTCGCCCAGCTTGCCCACCTCGAGGGACCCCAGCTCGCCGTCCCTGCCGAGGCAGCGCGCCCCGCCGACGGTCGCCATGGCCAGCACCTGGCGGGTCGACAGGGCTGTCGGGCCGCCCCGGGCGCGGGCGGTGAGCAGCGCGGTGCGCATCTCCGGGCCGAGCCGGCCCGACTCGTTCGATGCCGTGCCGTCCACGCCGAGGCCCACCGCCACGCCCGCGTCGAGCAGTTCGGGGACGGGGGCGATGCCGGCGCCGAGGCGCCCGTTGGAGCTCGGGCAGTGGGCCACACCGGTGCCGGTGGCCGCCAGGCGGGATCGGGCGCGGGCGTCGAGGTGCACGCCGTGGGCGATCCACACGTCGTCCCCGAGCCACCCGAGCGAGTCGGCGTACTCGGCCGGCGAGCAGCCGAAGCGCTCGGCGCAGTACCCGTCCTCCTCGGCCGTCTCGGCGAGATGGGTGTGGAGCCGCACGCCGCTGCTGCGTGCCAGCTGCGCGGCGCCCGTCATCAGCTCGGGCGTCACCGAGAACGGCGAGCAGGGCGCGACGGTCACCCGCAGCATGGAATCGGGGCCCGGGTCGTGGTACCGGGCGATGGCGTCCTCCGTCGCGGCGAGCGCCTCCTCGGTGCCCTCGACCACCTCGTCGGGGGGCAGTCCCCCGGCGGACCGGCCGAGGTCCATGGAGCCACGCGAGGCGTGGAAGCGGAGACCCACCTGGCGGGCCGCCTCCACCTCCGCTTCCAGCAGGTCGCCCGACCCTGCCGGGAAGACGTAGTGGTGGTCCATGGTCGTGGTGCAGCCGCTGCCCGCGAGAGCGACGAGCGAGCCCATGCTCGCGGCGTGCACCATGTCGGCGTCGATGGCCGACCACAGCGGGTAGAGCTCGGTGAGCCAGTCGAAGAGGACCGCGTCGGGGGCCAGCCCCCGCGTGACCCACTGGTAGAAGTGGTGGTGGGCGTTGACCAGCCCCGGCGTCGCGAGACACCCCTCGCCGCGCACGCGGCGCGAGCCGGCGGGAACCGCCGGCGCGGGGCCCGGGCCGACGGCGCTGATGCGGCCCCCGGTGATCACCACGTGCCCCTCGGGGTACTCGGTGCCCGCGGCATCGACGGTGGCGACGGCGCATCCCTCGATCACCACGGGGTTCACGCTGCGAAAGCTGACCACCGGTTTGTATGGTTTGTCAAGGAAACGACCTGCCTCGCTGCTCCGCTCATCCGCGCGCCCCGGGCCGCGGGTGGCGCGCCACGTAGCGTCCCCAGCCCGCCTCGCCGACGAACGCGCCGTCGCGGGCGACGGGACGGCCCCGGGACAGCACCAGGCGGGGCCAGCCGGCCAGGGCGCGGCCGGCGTAGGGCGAGTGGTCCGTGCGCATGTGCAGCGCCGCGGCGTCCAGGCGCTGGCAGGCGTCGGGATCCCACAGCACGACGTCAGCGTCGGCGCCGGCGGCGAGCGAGCCCTTCTCCGGCCACAGGCCGAAGGTACGCGCCGGCGCCTCGGAGCACAGGCGTACCCAGTCGGCGACGCTGATCCGTCCCCGGCGCACGCCGTCCCACACGAGGGCCATCCGGGTCTCGACCCCGGGGAGGCCTCCCGGTATCTCGGTGAAGTCCGACCAGCCTCCGGCGCGCCCCCCCGTTCCGGCGCGGCGGTCCGCGGTCGTGAAGGGGCAGTGGTCGGTGGCGACCGTGTGGATGGTCCCGCGCGCCAGGCCTTCCCACAGCTCCTCCTGGTGCCAGGCGTCGCGCAGCGGCGGGGTGCACACGTAGTCGGCCCCGTCGGCGCCGGCCAGGGAATCGACGCTCAGGTGGAGGTACTGCGGGCAGGTTTCGGCCATCATGTCGACCCCCCGGGCTCGGGCCAGACGCACGGCGGCGAGGGCCGGGGCGGACGAGACGTGGACGACGTACACCGCCACGCCGGCCACCTCGGCGAGCGCGCCGGCACGCCCGACCGCCTCACCCTCGAGGACGGCCGGCCGGGTGCGGGAGTGCTCGACGACGCCGGTGCGGCCCTCGGCGAGCGCCTGGCGGCGCAGCACCTCGATGGCGGAGCCGTTCTCCGCGTGGATCGTCACGAGGCCCCCGTGGCGGCCGGTCGCTTGCATCATCTGCAAGATGACGCCGTCGTCCACCTGGAGCGCGTCGGGGTAGGCCATGTACAGCTTGAAAGAGGTGACGCCCTTCTCCACGCACGCGGCGACCACAGCCTCAGGCACCGCCTCCGTCAACGTCATGTGGAGCCCGACGTCCACGGCCGCCGGCTCGGCCCAGCGCTGCCACGTCGCCAGGGCCGCCAGGGGCTCCTGCCCCCGGTAGGCGGTGACGTAGTCGACGACGGTGGTGGTGCCGCCCACCGCCGCGGCCGCGGTTCCCGAGGCGAAGTCGTCGCTCGAGCGGACGGACCCGACCGGCAACTGCATGTGCGTGTGCGCGTCGACACCTCCCGGCACGACCAGCAGCCCCGACGCGTCGACGACCTCTTCGCCCGGGCGGGCCGGCAGGTGGGGGCCGGACTCGGCGATACGCCCGCCGGCGGCGATGCGCAGGTCGCCGCGCCGGTCCCCGGCCGAGTCCACGAGACGGCCACCTCGGATCAGCACCGCGCCAAACATACGCCCTTTGACGGCACGTCCAGTCATTGACATTTTATTCAGGGTCGTGGACTCTGGTGTCATGGGCGACTCGACGGGCGGAATGGTGTGCGGCCACCACCACCTGTACTCGGCGCTGGCCCGGGGCATGCCGGCCCCGCCGGTCACCCCCACCACCTTCCTGGAGATCCTGAAGCAGGTGTGGTGGCGCCTCGACGTGGCGCTCGACGCTGAGATGATCCGCTGGTCGGCGATGCTCGGGGCTCTCGAGGCGCTCGAGTCGGGGACGACCGCCATCGTTGACCACCACGAGAGCCCCAACGCCATCGAGGGGAGCCTCGACGTGATCGCCGCCGCCTGCTCGGAGGTGGGGGTCCGGGCGGTGTGCGCCTACGGGGTCACCGACCGTCACGGTCCTGAGGGCGCCCGGCTGGGGCTGGAGGAGAACGAGCGGTTCCTCCGCGCCGGCGGCCGGGGCATGGTCGGCGTGCACGCCGCGTTCACCTGCAGCGACGACACGCTCGACCGGGCGGCGGGCCTCGCCGCCGACCTGGGCGTGGGCGTCCACATACACGTGGCGGAGGGGGACGTGGACGCCGGCGCCGGCGATCGGCTCGCCCCCCTGGTGCGGAGCGACTGGCTGGTCGTGCACGCGGTGCATCTCGCCCGTCCGCTGCCGGCGACGCTCGCGCACAACCCGCGCTCCAACATGAACAACGGCGTCGGCTACGCCCGCCCCCGGTCCTGGGGGGGGCCGGTGGTGCTCGGCACCGACGGCATCGGCGGCGACATGCTCGAGGAGTTCCGCCTCGGCTACGCCCGCGCCCGCGAGGAGGACGTGACCGCCACGCCGGCGGAGGCCTGGGGGTGGGTGCGGGCCGGTTGGGACCTCGTGCCGGAGGCAGCCCGCGACAGGGTCCGCTGGAGCTACGACGGAGCCGACGACCCCTGGCGGCTGGCCTTCACGCCCGGCGTGCGCGCCCTCGACGTCTGGGTCGCCGGCGAGCAGGTCCTCGCCGGCGGGCGCGCCACCCGCGTCGACCCGGAGGAGGTCCGCGCCCGTGCGGCCGAGCAGGCGCGTCGCCTCTTCGCGCGCCTGTGACTCCCACGGCGGTGGCCGGCGGGGGTCAGCCGGGCCCGGCGGAGCGGGTGGAGTTCAAGTAGTTGTACACCGTCACCCGGCTGACCCCCATCGCGTCGGCGACCTCGTCCACCGCGTTGCGGAAGGCGAAGGCGCCGCGCTCGTCGAGAAGGCGAACCGCCCGCTGCTTGTCGACCCGGCTCAACTCGGCCAGCGGCGCGCCGAGCTCCGCTTCGATGTGGGTCACGAGGTCGGACAGGCCGTCGCGCAGGTCACGCGGCACGGGCGGCTGCAGGCCGGCGACGAGCTGGCCCTTCCACACGAGCGGCAGGCTGGCCGACGACATGTCCTCGGGGGCCACGATCCGGGCCCCGAGGGTCCGGGCGACGGGCCGCAGGAACGTGAGCAGCTCCTCGGCGTCGCTGCTCGTGGCGGTGGCGCGCGCGGTGAGCGAGACGCGTGAGGCGCCGGCGTCGAAGGACGCCGTGGCCGCCCTCCCCATCGCGACGAAGAGCGGCTCGACGTCGCCCTCGACGGTCGTGCCGAAAGGGCCCACGTCGGGTTCGAAGCCGGCGGAGCGAAGCACCTCCAGCGCGGCCGCGACGTGGGTGCCCAGCGAGCCCTCCCGGAACGGCTCGACGGTGAACTCGATCCGGGCCCGGCGGACCGACCCCGGCGGGGTCGTCCCGTGAACAGGTCTTGAATTAATGGTCAACCTCCCTTGACAGATCATAAACCAAGCGGGCAGGGTGGGTCCGCAATGGAGACGCTACGGGTTCGCGGCGACCGCTTGAGCCGCCGCCTGGAGGAGCTGGGGCAGGTCGGCGCCATCGAGGGCGGCGGCTGCGCCCGTCTCGCCCTCACCGACGCCGACCGCGCCGGCAGGGACCTCGTGGTCACGTGGATGCGCGACCTGGGGCTCGACGTCACCATCGACGAGATCGGCAACGTCACCGCCGAGCGCGCCGGCTCCGACGGGGGGCCGCCGGTGATGTGCGGCTCCCACATCGACACGGTCGCCACGGGCGGTCGCTACGACGGCAACCTGGGCGTCCTCGCCGGGCTGGAGGTGCTCGAGACGCTGGCGGAGGCCGGCGTGACGACGCGGAGGCCGCTGGCGGTGGCGTTCTTCACCGACGAGGAGGGCTCCCGGTTCGCCCCGGACATGCTCGGCAGCCTGGTGTACGCCGGCGCCATGACGGTGGAGGAGGCCTACGACCTGGTGGCCATCGACGGCGCCCGTCTGGGCGACGAGCTGGCCCGCATCGGTTATCTGGGCGCAACCCCCTGCCCCGGGAGGGTCCCCCACGCCTACGTCGAGCTGCACATCGAGCAGGGACCGGTTCTCGAGACCGGCGGTGAGGTGATCGGCGCCGTCACCGGCGTGCAGGGCATCTCCTGGCAGGAGGTGACCGTGACCGGTCAGTCCAACCACGCCGGCACGACGCCGATGTCCTACCGCCACGACGCCGGCTACGTGGCGGCGGCCGCAACGGTGTTCGTCCGGGACCTCGCGGCGGAGCTGGGCGGCCACCAGGTGGGAACGGTCGGCACGCTGGACCTGCACCCGGACCTCGTCAACGTGGTGGCGGGCCGCGCCCGCTTCACGGTCGACCTGAGGAACACCGACGAGCCGGACCTGCGCCGGGCGGAGGACCGGCTGGCCGGCGAGCTCGAGCGGCTGGGCGCGGCAGAGGGCGTGACCGTGGCCCGCAGGCCCCTCGCCCGGTTCGCCCCCGTCGAGTTCGACCCGGCCATCGTCGAGCTGGTCGAGTCGACGGCCGCGTCCCTCGGCTTCCCGGCCCGGCGCCTGCCCTCCGGCGCCGGCCACGACGCCCAGATGATGGCCCGCCTCTGCCCGGCGGGGATGATCTTCGTGCCGAGTGCCGGGGGGATCAGCCACAACCCGGCCGAGCACACCGACCCCGAGCACCTCGAAGCCGGCGCGAACGTGCTGCTGCACACGCTGCTGCAGCTCGCCGGCGGCCTGTCGCTGGGCGCCGCCCTCGACGCCGCCGCCCTCGACGCCGCCGCCCCGACCGCCGCCGCCCCGACCGCCGCCGAGCCCGAGAGCAGCGGGGGGCCGGCGTGAGCCGGTCGCTCACCGTCGCGGCGGCGCAGCTGGGTCCCGTCGGCCGCGACGAGGACCGGGCGTCCGTGGTCGATCGTCTCATCGCGCTCTTGCGCCAAGCCCACCAGAGGGGGGCCGTACTGGTGGTCTTCCCGGAGCTGGCGCTCACCACCTTCTTCCCGCGCTGGTGGATGGACGACCCGGCGCAAGCCGACGTGTGGTTCGAAACCGAGATGCCGGGCCCGGCGACCAAGCCCCTGTTCGACGAAGCCGCCCGGCTGGGGGTGGGTTTCTCCCTGGGCTACGCGGAGCTGACCCCGGATGGGCACCACTACAACACCCAGGTCCTCGTCGAGCGGGACGGCTCGATCGTGGCCACCTACCGCAAGGTGCACATCCCCGGCCACGCCAGCCACGAACCGTGGCGGCCGTTCCAGCACCTCGAGCGCTACTACTTCGAGCCCGGACCGGAGGGCTTCGGCGTGTGGCCCGCGTTGGACGGCCAGATCGGGATGATGATCTGCAACGACCGGCGCTGGCCGGAGACGTACCGGGTGATGGGGCTGCAGGGCGTGGAGATGATCCTCTGCGGCTACAACACCCCGATCCACTACCCGCCCGATCCTTCCCAGGATCCTCTGGCGGGGTTCCACAACCAGCTGGTCATGCAAGCCGGCGCCTACCAGAACGGAACGTGGGTCGTGGCGTCGGCCAAGGGTGGTCTCGAGGAGGGCGTCGTCCATCTGGCGCAGAGCTGCGTGATCGCCCCCTCGGGTCAGGTGGTGGCGCAGGCCCTGAGCGCCGGCGACGAGGTCGTCGTGGCGGACTGCGACCTCGAGTGGTGCTCCCGCTACAAGGACACGCTCTTCGACTTCGACCGCTACCGGCGCCCCGAGCACTACGGCGACATCACCGCCCGCCGGGGGGTGTCCCTCGAGGGGGGCAGCTAGGGAGGAGAAGGCACGCCCGTGACCACGATCGACAGAGCCATCGAAGACGTCGAGAACGTCGTCGCCTTCACCCTCAACGGCGCGGGAGTGTCGGTGCGAGCCGACCACCCCCACCTCCTGGCCGCCCTGCGGGAGGAGCTCGGCGTCACCTCGGTGAAAGACGGCTGCTCCCCGTCGGGCCAGTGCGGCGCCTGCACGGTGATGGTCGACGGCAAGGTGCAGGTGTCCTGCCAGTATCCCCTCTCGAGGGTCGCCGGCCGCTCCGTCGTCACCCTCGAAGGCGTCGACCGGGTCGAGCGCCGCATGTACGCCGCGGCGTTCGCCGCGGCGGGCGGACTGCAGTGCGGGTTCTGCATCCCCGGCATCGTGATGCGCGCCAAGGGCCAGGTCGACCGCAAAGGGGCGGACCTCACCCGCGAGGACATGGCACGCCACCTCGGGGCCCACCTGTGCCGCTGCACCGGGTACACGAAGATCCTCGACGCCATCGAAGCGGTCGCGAGAGGGGAGGTCGCCGAGCCGGAGCTGCCACGGGGCGTCGGGACGCGGGGTGCCAAGTACGAGGCGCTCGAGCTGAGCCTGGGCGACCGCCCCTACGTCGACGACATCCGCGTCCCGGGCATGCTCCACGCGGCGCTGCGCTTCACCGATCACGCCCGCGCCACGGTCCTCTGCGTCGACACCCGGGCCGCCAAGGAGGCCGCCGGCGTGGTCGGCGCGTACACCGCCGCCGACATCCCCGGCGAGCTGCGGGTGGGGATCATCGAACGCGACTGGCCGGTGATGATCCCTGAGGGCGGCCGCACCTCCTACGCCGGCGACGTGCTGGCCGTGGTCGTGGCGGAGACCCGCCAGCAGGCCCGCGCTGCGGCAGGGCTGGTCGAGGTCGACTACGACGTCCTCGCCCCCCTCACCGACCCGCTCGCTGCACTGGAGTCGACCGACGTCGCCGTGTGGGGCACCCGCTCCAACGTGCTGTCCGTATCCGCGTACCGCCGGGGAGACACGGACGCGGCGCTCGCCGCCAGCGCCCACGTGGTCCACGAGGTGTTCGAAACCCAGCGGGTGGAGCACGCCTTCCTCGAGCCCGAGTCCACCCTGGCCGTTCCCCGCCCCGACGGGGGCCTGCACGTGTACTCGGGCGGCCAGGGCATCTGGGACGACCGGGATCAGATCGCCTCGTGCCTCGCGGTCGACAAGGACGTCGTCAGCGTCGAGCTCGTATCCAACGGCGGGGCCTTCGGCGGCAAGGAGGACATGTCCAACCAGGCGCACGCGGCTCTCGCCGCCTGGCTGCTTCGCCGGCCGGTCAAGTGCACGCTCTCCCGTGAGGAGAGCATCCGGATGCACGCCAAGCGCCACCCGATCCGCCTCGAATACCGGGCGGGGTGCGACGCCGACGGGCATCTCACCGGCCTGCGGGCGCGCCTCGTCGGCGACTCCGGCGCATACGCCAGCGTGGGCATGAAAGTGCTCGAGCGGGCCGCCGGCCACGCCACCGGCCCCTACCGGCTGGCGGCCGTCGACGTCGAGGCCGTGGCCGTGCGCACCAACAACCCGATCTGCGGCGCCTTCCGGGGCTTCGGCGCCAACCAGGCCCAGTTCGCCATGGAAGGAGTGATGGACCGCCTCGCCGAGAAGGTGGGGATCAGCGGCTGGGAGATCCGCAAGCGCAACGTGATCCACCCCGGCGACGTCTGGGGTCCGGGCCAGGTGATGGACGACGGCTGCGCGGGCGCGGAGGCCTGCCTCGACGCCCTCGCCGGGCGCTACGAGGAGGCCCGCGCTGCGGGCAGGGCGGCCGGCATCGGGCTGGGGCTCAAGAACTCGGGGCTCGGCAACGGGTTCGAGGAGGTGACGAGGGCGGCCGTGCGGTTCGAGGCGGACGGCGCCGTCGAGGTCCGCCACGGCTGGACCGAGATGGGCCAGGGCGTCCACACCGTCGCCCTGCAGGTGGCCGTCGAGGAGCTCGGCGTCGACCCGGCGCGGATCCGGGTGCGGGTGGACACCACCCGGGAGCTCGGCGAGGGCCAGACCACCGGCAGCCGCGGGACGCTGATGGGCGCCGGCGCCGTGCGGGAGGCCTGCCGGGCGGCAATCGCCGGCGGCTGCCGGACCGGGGTCGACTACACCGGCGAGTACCGCGTCGACTGGACCCAGCCCTTCGGCGAGGTGGAGCACCCCGTGATCCACTCGGCGTTCGGCTACGCCGCCCAGCTGGTGGTCGTCGACCCCGGCACCCTCGCCGTGGAGAAGGTGGTCGCCGCCCACGACGTCGGCCGCGCCGTCAACCCCACGCTGTGCGAGGGACAGATCGAGGGGGCGGTGCACATGGGGCTCGGCTACGCCCTGAGCGAGGAGCTGCCGGCGGACGAGCGGGGGTTCCCGGCGCGGACGACGCTGCGGTCGCTCGGCATCCTCCGGCCCAAGGATGTGCCGCCCATCGAGGTGATCCTCGTCGAGGTGCCCCAGCCTCGCTCGCCGTACGGGATCAAGGGCGTCGGCGAGATAGGACTGGTGCCCACCGCGGGGGCGGTGGCGGCTGCGCTGCACGCGGCGGACGGGAAGTGGCGGACGAGACTGCCGATGAGGCCGGGGGCTCCCGACCAGTCGGACTGAGGAAAAAAGGAGACCCGGTGGCCACTCCCGTCGCTCTTTACCTCCAGGATGCACACCCCATCCGGGACAGCATGTCCTACGCCGCGTACGCGGAGGAACGGGGCTTTCACGCCGTGTGGCAGGCGGAGAGCCGCCTCGTGCGCGAGGCGACCGTGCCGCTGGCGGCGTACGCCGCGGTCACCGGGCACATCCGGCTCGGCTCGGGAGTGGCGGACTGCTGGTCGCGCAATCCCGCCCGCCTGGCGGCCACCTTCTCGACCCTCGACGACCTTGCGCCCGGCCGGGTCATCTGCGGGCTCGGGGCGTGGTGGGACCCGCTGGCCGCCAAGGTCGGTATCCGCCGGCGCCGGCCGCTCACGGTCATGCGGGAGGTGGTCACCGCCGTGAGGTCCCTGCTTCACGACGAGACGGTCACCTTCCACGGCGAGTGGGTGCACCTCGACGGCGTCGAGCTCGACTACGTGTACCAGGAGCGCCGGCCCAAGGACGTCCCCATCTACATCGGGGCGACCGGCGACAGGATGCTCGAGCTCGCCGGGGAGATCGCCGACGGCGTGGTGCTCAACTACCTGGTCTCCCCCGGCTACAACGACCGGGCCCTCGAGCACATCGACGCCGGCCTCTCCCGGTCGGGCCGCTCCCTCGCCGACCTGGACCGCCCGCAGCTCGTCGTGTGCTCGGTCCACGAGGACGAGGCGACGGCGCTCGACCTGGCCCGCCTCATGGTCACCCAGTACCTGGGCCAGCAACCGCACATCATGGCCGCGTCCGGGGTGCCCCGTTCGCTGCTCGACGCGGTCGGCGAGGTGCTCACCTGGCCCGCCACCCACGAGCAGGTCGCCGCCGCGTCGAAGCTCGTACCCGACGAGATCGTCCGGATGCTGACGGCGTCCGGCTCGCCCGATCAGGTCCGCACCCGCGTCGCCGACTACGTCCGGCACGGCTGCACCTGCCCGGTGCTCTACCCCCTGGGCGACGTGCGGGCCATGATCGACGCCTTCGCCGGCTGGAGCGCCCCGGTCACCTCGACGACGACATCCTGAGGCCCGCCGGGAAGCCGCGCGCGTGCCGAAAGGCCGCCCGGGCTGCTTTACGCTTCCACGCGATGGAGCACCGCACACGACCGAGGGACGGGCGATCATGCGCGCCGCGGTGATCGCCGGCGGGGCCGTTACCTGCGAGGAGCGGCCGGCACCCGTGCCGCAGGGGGGCGAGGTCCTGGTGCGCGTCCGGGCCGCGGGCATCAACGGGGCCGACCTCCTCCAGCGCGCCGGCCACTACCCTCCCCCCTCCGGGGCGCCCTCCGACATGCCGGGCCTGGAGCTCGCCGGCCTGGTGGAGTCGCTGGGGCCCGCGGCGACCCGCTTCCGCCCGGGCGACCGGGTGATGGGCATCGTCGCCGGCGCCGGCCAGGCGGAGCTCGTCGCGGTGCACGAGAGGGTCGCGATGCCCGCCCCCGCCGGGCTGTCATGGGCGGAGGCCGGCGGGTTCGCCGAAGTGTTCACGACCGCACACGACGCGCTGTTCACCCAGTGCGGGCTCGGCCCCGGAGACCGCCTGCTCGTGAACGGCGCCGCCGGCGGGGTGGGGGTCGCGGCGGTGCAGCTCGCCGTGGCCTCGGGCGCGACGGTCGTGGCCAGCGTCCGCTCGCCGGGGCGCCGCGAGGCGCTCTCCTCCCTCGGGGCGCACGGGGCCGCGCCCGACGAGGCCTTCGGACTGGGCCCCTTCGACGTCGTGCTGGAGCTCGTCGGAGGGCCGAACCTCCCCCGTGACATGGAAGCCCTGCGCACAGGGGGGCGCGTCGCCGTGATCGGCGTCGGCGCC
Organism: Actinomycetes bacterium; assembly: GCA_021788115.1. GTDB lineage: Bacteria > Actinomycetota > Acidimicrobiia > Acidimicrobiales > Palsa-688 > JAJYLA01. The sequence continues at coordinate 84,672 of JAJYLA010000001.1, forward strand.
GGGGCGATCGGCGAGCTGGACCTGCGCGTGCTGATGGCACGCCGGGCCCGCATCAGCGGCTCGACCTTGCGCGCCCGGCCCCTCGAGGAGAAGGCGCTCGCCGCCCGCCTCGTGGAGCACGACGTCCTCCCGCTGCTGTCGGCGCGGCGGGTCGTCGTCCCGGTGCACGCCACGTTCCCTCTGGAAGACGTCGCGGCCGCCTACGAGGCCTTCTCGGCCGGGGAGAAGTTCGGCAAGATCGTCCTGACGATCGACTCCTGAGGCGCCCGAGCACGGCCCCTGTTTTTTTCCTTTTGGGAAGCCCTTTTTTGAATGATCACTGCAGCGATTGGGTACTAGTCGGCCAATGGACGCCGATCCATTTGCCATCGTGGCCGCTCCCATCCGGCGGCGGGCCCGAACCGTGCGGCCAGGGGAGGAACATCCCCCGGGGGGCGGCGGCTCCGATGCCCGCACCGCCGCCGGCGCGTTCCGTGTCAGCGTGCAGTCGGACTGGCTGGACGCGTGGATCGTGGCGAGCGGCCGGTGGGACCGGGAGGCGTCCGCGGAGTTCGCGTCCGCTTTTGAACAAGCGATGCGCTCGGGCCCGCGCAAGCTTCACGTCGTGTTGCGGGGTGTGACGGCGATCGACCGAACGGAGATCGCGTCGCTCGCCCGCTCGAAGGCGGAAGCGCGCCGGCAGGGATCGAAAGTGGTGATCCATCGGCCTTCCCGCTCGGTGCAGCGGGCCCTCGAGGAAGCGGGGATCCGCCGGAGGCTGCTTTCCTTGCAACCCCCTGTTCTCAGTCTCGGCCGGACACCGCAGGCGGGGCAGGCCCGCCCGCGAATGACGGGTTAGCCGCCTTCTCGGCACGGGTATTGCATCGAACGAGAAGTGCGGATCAAAGACTTGGCGAAAGAGCGGCCGTGAAACATCGTGACAGTCTTTTACGGGGGCGTCGAAAGCTCAAAAACTCGGTCAGGGGGATGATCCAGAGCCTGGGACCAAGCCCCACCGCGGTGGCAGCATTCCTGGCGTCCGTCGGTGCCGTGGGAACCCGCCGGAGCTCCGACGATTGCGCCGTCGCCAGGTACCTCCATGCGGTCATCGGGGTCGAGCCGTACGTGAAGCGTGTGACCGTCTGGGACAGCGAGGTGCGCGTGACGCGGCGGGGACTCCGCCTGCCCGCGGTCGTTGCGCTCCCAGCCGCTGTCACCGCGTTCATACGCGCCTTCGACGCGGGCTGCTTCCCCGAGCTGATCGACGGCCACCTGCAAGCCGGCGAGCACCTGCCCCACCTGGAGAGCTGAACCGTCACGCCGCGCCCGTCCCGGTGAACCCTGGCGCGGGCCATCCGCCGCACGGCGCGGCGATCGCGAGTGTTAACTGGAGGGCACGCACAGGTGAGCCACACCGGAGGAGGGGGTGCGATGCCCGGATCGCCCAAGTCGCTGGCCGCTGCGATGGCCCTGGCAATGGTCCTGACGATGACGTCCTGCAACAGCGGGGGCGCGATCATGGGGAGCGGAGAGGTCGTTCTCGACGCCCACCCGGTGGGCCGGGTCGGGACGGCGCTGGTCGTGACGGGCGGGTTCGCCCTCTATGTCTTCCTCCCCGACGAGCACAGCCGGGTTACCTGCGTCAGCCGGTGCGCGGAGATATGGCCCCCTCTGCAGCTCGCACCCCACGGCCGGATCGTCACCGGGCCCGGCGTCGACCGCAACCTCGTCGCCACGGTCCCCGACCCCGGCGGAGGCGGGCGGGTCGTCACCTACGACGGCTGGCCCCTCTACCGGTACATCTCCGACACGGCCCCCTACGAGGCTGCCGGTCAAGGCCTCAACCTCAACGGTGGCCCGTGGTACGTGATGGCGCCCACCGGCCAGCCGCTCATCCCCCGAAGCGCCAGCGGTTAGACCACCGGCATCCCGGCGTCACGACGACTCCGATCGCGAGCCCCGGTCCGCGAGTTGGTCGAGCGGCTGGCGGTCGGCTTCGGGGGTGAAGTCGATCGCCACCGTCGTCTCGGGGCGCCGGCGCTCCATCATCGCCAGTCGGGCGAACGTGCGGCGGTCGCCCTCGGTGAGGGGGGGCTGCGTGAGCGACCGCGGCCACAGGTGGTAGCGACGAACCACGTTGATCTCCGCTGCGATCAGGGTGAGCTGCGCGCCGAGGAAGAGCCACGACAGCAGTCCGATGACGATGGCGAACAGGCCGTACGTCGAGCTCGCCCGCTCGAGGACGTGGCGCACGTAGAGCCCCCCGCCAGCCTGGAGGACTTCCCACAGCGCCGTGGCGATCCCGGCGCCGAACCCGACGTCACGCCAGCCGAGCGGCTCGGAGGTCAGCACCTCGAACGCCAGAGTGAACACGGCGAAGTTGACCCCGACCGAGACCGCCACGGACCACACGGAGACCAGCGGCCCGTGGAAGATCGCCGATCCGAAGCCGCCGAGGGCGGTAGCCCCGAGGACGGCGAGTCCCAGGCCGGCGAGGAGCAGCGAGCCTCGAACCCGGCGCATCCAGAAGTTCGGCCACTTCACGTACGGGATGTTCCACACGGTGTGCATCGCGTTGAGCGCGGCCTGCCCCAGCCCCTGGGCGCCGTAAACCGTTCCCAGCGACCCGATGGTCACCGCCAGGACGCTCCCGGTCAGGGGGTGCTCGGCGCTGCGCAGCTGGTCCCCGATGACGGGGAAGTTCGCCAGCGCCGAGTGCAGGACCCGGTGCTGGAAGCTCCGGTCCCCCGAGAGGGCGAACCCGAGGATCGTCGTGAAGAGAAGAAGGAGCGGAAACACGCTGAACAACCCGTAGTAGGCGACGATGACTGCCTTGCCGCCGGCCTGGTCGTTGCCGTACTTCTGGCCTACCGCCAGGGGGAAGGCCAGCACCGCGTGCTTCTGCTGGAATCGGTCGAACCGGCGCAGGAGGATTTCGGCCCTGTTCACCGGCTCATGGCTACCCAGGATCACCCGCGGACATGTGCGACCGTGGCGGGCCTCTCGGCTGCGGACTGCTGCCCGATCCCAGCGCCGGTCCCGCCCGGCACATCGGACGCGGAAGGCAGGTGTGCCGAGGTGGCTCCGGTAAAGAATCGAACGATCGTCGTGGCCGGGGATCCTGACGGAAAGGAGAGGGCCGTCGCCGTCCAGCTGAGCATGGGGTCGCTCGCACGGCAGGTTCACCATGCCCCGGTGCCGAGCAGCCGGCGAAGGGGCTGTCCGAGGGGTTCGCGCGTGCGGCCCCGAGAGGGTGACGGCGGCGCCGAGGGCGGAGCCGCCGGGGGGGAGGCTCTGATGCCGGCCGGGGTCGACGAGACCCGCGGGGTCGAGGCGCGCAGCGCGGTCTCGTGGCGGTTCGTCACCCCGCTCTTCATGGGATCTGCCCTCAACCCGGTCAACAGCTCCCCCATCGCCACGGCGCTCGTGCCGATCGCGGCTGCCGTCCACGTCGCGGTGGGACGCACCGCGGTGCTGGTGTCGGTCCTGTACCTGGTCCCGGAGCGCTGCGGAAGGCCGCCCTGCGTATCGACATTGCGCCCGGCAGCGAAGCCACGGCCGCGCCCACGGACGGCTGGTCCTCGCGCTGATGGCGCAGGCGGCCGGGGCAGCGTTGACGGCCGCGCTGCCGGCGACCGTCGCGCCTCGGCGCGGGAGCCCGGCTCGCCTGCCCGAGGCCCCAGGAGCCTGTTCAGGGGATGAAGGCCAAACCGTCGGGCTTGTCGAGGTAACCCGGACCGCTGCCGGGCACCCCGTCGTGGCCGTACTCCCACACGATCCGCTTGGAGTGGAGGTCGATGACCACCACCCGGTGGTGCCGGTCGTCGGTCACCGCGAGGGTGCCGTCGGGCAGCTCGACGGCCAGCGACGGGTGGTCCAGCGCGCCCGGACCCGACGGTGGGTCATACGTCCATACGATCCGGCCGGAGGGGGTGAGGATGTCCACCCGGCCCGGGTTGTTGTAGCTGGCGACGAGCACGTCACCGTTCTTCAGGAGCTGCGCGTCGGACGGGTACGTCGTCGGCGTCCGGATGGAGTACACCAGCCGGCCGGCTGCGGTGAAGCGGTCCACCCAGCCTCCGATCTCGGTGACGAGCACGCCACCGTCGGGCAGCGGGGTGTCCCCGTTGGGGTCCGACAACGAGCGGGGAGGGTCGTGCACGCAGTCGCCCGGGTGCCCGAGTGATCGCACGATGACGCCCGCACGGTCGATCCAGATCACGCGGCAGTTGATGATGTCGGCGGCACTGACCAGCCCGTTCGCCAGCAGGTACGCGTCGTCGGGATGGGCCAGGTAGCCGCTGGCGCTCCCCTGATCCCCGTAGTGCCCGTACTCCCACGCGATGTGCGGTTTGGGCGCGAGCGCGACGAGCGCGATGGTCTCGGCGAGCTCCTCGTTGGTGATGAAGGCGGCCCCGCCCGCCGCGAGGAAGGCGTCGTCTGGTCCGCTGAACCGCTGACCGGCGGAAAGCTCCCCCGGCAGGGGGAATCGCCACACCACCTGATGCTGCGCGTTGACGACGATGAGGCGGTTGTTGTCCCGGTCGGCGATGAGCAGATACCCGGGTAGGGCGGTGCCGGCCACGGGGGCGGGCAATCCCAGCAACCCGAGCGTGCCGGCGGCAGCCCACGTTGCCGCGGTACCCCGCGCCAGGGCGGGGGGACCCGAGGACGTCGGGGGGGACGTCGGGGGGGACGTCGGGGGGGACGTCGGGGGGGACGTCGACCGGCGCGGCGATGCCGTGCAGCCGGCGACGGCCAGTCCCGCCATCAGAGCCAGGGCGGCGACCCCTCGGACGCTCACCCCATCAGTCTGCCCCCGGTGGCGGCGCTGAACCGCCCGTCTTCACACGACGGAGGACGCACCGGTGCTCGGGGGTCCGCCCTGTTCGCGGATCGCCGCGGGGACGGCGCACACCATGCCGTCGCTGAAGCCGGCCGACCCGACCCCGAGTGACAGGTTGAAGCGGCCACGCATGTTCTCCAGGGCGATGTGATGGGTCAGCTCCACGATCTGGGCGTCGTCCAGGTACCGGCGGAGCTTGTCGAACAGCTCGTCCGGGACGTCGACGGGGGTGCGGCTCATGCCGACGGCGTAGTCGAGCACCAGCTTCTCCTGATCCGAGAACAGGGGGCTGTCCTGATAGTCGGGCAGGGCCAGGAGTTCCTCGTCGCTCAGGCCCCAACGGCGGGCGATGGCGGAGCCCATGTCGATGCAGTACTCACAGTGGGTGAGGGTGGCCGCTTTCAGCTCGCCGAGGGCTTGAAGCCTCTTGTCGAGATGGTGAAGCTTGGCCGTCGCCTGCTCGAGCGCCGCGTAGCCCCGGAACAGCGCCGGCACGTGCGCGTACAGCTGGAGCGGCTCGATCATCCGTTCGGTCTCCCTGCCGGTCAGCTTGGCGATGCTGCGCCGGGTGAACCAGTACGCGACCCTCACGTACAACCCCGCCCGGCCGGACGGCACTCCCTCGATGCGGGCCATGTGACCTCTCCTCCTGTTGGCGGCCGTTCAGCAGCCCGTGCCGTGATCCGGGGACGGAGGGTCGGGCGCGTCCGCGAAACGAGCCGAGGAGACCGGCAGCGGTCACGACATCGGGGCCAATATTCTGCTACTCGAGCGGCCGGCGGGCTATCTCCGGCGGTTCGCGGCCGGCGAAGAGCCAGCCGCCGACGGCGGCGAGGAGCGGCAGGCCCGCCAGGATGACGGCCAGGTTGGCGACCGGCACCCGGCCGAGCGGGCTGAGGTCGCTGCGGTACCAGACCAGCAGGGCGGCGTAGGCCCCGGCGGTACCGAGCAGGGCGCCGAGGAGCGCGAGGGCGCCGCTGGTCGCGCCGGTGATCGCCCGCCTGGTGGTGCTGGTGGCTCCGGTGGCGGCCAGGGTCCGCAGATCACCTGCCGTCTCGCTGCGTATCAACCCGACGGTCATGCCGAGCACCCCGAGGGCGAGCAGGATGCCCACGACGGTCGACCAGTTGCGCAGCGGAGCGAGTGAAGCCTGCTTCGCCGCCGTCTCCACGTAGAGGCCGACTCCCGCCGCGGTCGCCCGTGCGGTCTGGATCTGCCGGCCCGTGAGCGGCCCGGGAGCCTGGATCAACCAGGCGGCCGTCACGGCCTCGAGGCCGATGCGGTGCAGGGCGCCTGACGTCAACAAGGTCCCCGGGTCCGAGGTGTAGAGGGGAAGCTGCTTGAACGCCTGGATCCTCGGAGTCACGTCCCACAACTGCGCGCGTCCGGCCGGAAGGGACCCCGGCTGCGGGTTCGGTCCGGCGTGGAACTCCGGCGTGAAGATCTTGAGGCCGCCGAGGTCCGTGCGGGCGGAGAGGACATCCGCGCCCGGGTCGATCGCCGAAGGAGCTATGTGGAAGTACGCGAGGAGGGACGGCGTCGCCACGTAGAGCGGATCCACCCGCGAGATCGAGATGGCATGCCCCTGGACGGTTACCTGGCTGAGCGATGCGGCGGCGTAGCCCGCCGGAACCGTCCGGCCCCCCGGACCCGGCTGGGCCGGCTGCAAGCCGGCTGCTGGGCTGTAAGCCTGCTGGAGGGCGACCACGGCTCGAGCGTGGATGGCGCCGGCGAGCGCGTCGAGCCGGGCGGTGACCGTCTGCAGCTGAGACGGGCTGAGGGGGGGCACCTGGTCGGAGGGCGTGTCGGGGCTGGTGTACACCATCAGCTGATCGGTGGGGAGGTTGCCCGCCGCTCGGGGGGCGTCGCTGGCTGCCGCGCTGACCGCGATCGTGGCCGCGATCCCGATCGCCAGGGTCACCGATGCCAGGGCGGCGCCGGAACGGGCCTGGTATCGGACCAGGTCGCGCACGGCCAGCCGGGCGGCGACACCGGTGTGGCGGCCGACGGCGGCGAGGATCCGGATCGCCAGCGGGGCGAGGAGCAGCAACCCGACGGGGGTGGCGAAGGTGCCCAGGATGATGAACCACGCCCGGCGCTGTTCGGACCCGTGGTCGGAGAAGAACAGGAGAGCCAGACCGCCGGCGAGCACCACCGCGCCGGCGGCCGCGAACCGGTGGGCCGGTTGCGGACGGGACGGGCGGCCGGACAGCGCGGCCACGACGGACATCCGGGTGACGGAGCGCGCGGGCCACCACGCGGCGCCGATCGCGGTCAGCGCGGCGAGGACGAGGCTGACCCCGACCGCCCACCACGGCAGGGCGAAGCGGTCGATCCGGTGGCCGGAGAGCGACTGCAGTGTGGGCACGAACGCGAACCAGGCCGCCAGGCCGGCCACCCCGCCTGCGACGGCGCCGACGATCCCGACGGCCGCCCCGTCGGCCAGCATCACCAGGCGCACGTGCTTGTCCGTCGCGCCGAGGGAGGCCAGCATGCCCAGGGCCCGCAGACGCCGCTGGGCCATGACCGTGAACCCGGAGACGGCCATCAGGCCGACGAACAGCAGGCCGAGGGTCCCCAACGCCAGCACCACCGCGTCGACCGCGGCCGTGCCCGGCTTCCCGCGGGAGCTGATGAGCATTCCGGTCCCGCTCGGCAGACGCAACCCGTCGCCGGGGCCAGGCTGCCAGTCGGTCAGGATGGAAACGCTCGTGGGGGCAGCGAGCTGGCCGGGCGCGACGAGGGCGAACTGGTCGAGCAGGTCGAGGGGGTTCTCCACGATTCCGACCACCCGACGCGTCCGGCCGTTGGCCGTCCAGGAGCTTCCGATCTCGAGGCCGAACAGCCTGGCGGTGCTGCGGGTGACCGCCACCTCCCGGGAGCCTGCCGGGTACCGCCCCGAGTCGAGGCGCAGGGTCCCGCCGTCGAACCTGCCCCCGGGGGCCTGGTCGCGAAGGTCCACGGTCGACACGGAGCCCGGGACGGCGACCTGCTGGTGTGCGACCACGTCGACCGGCCCGATCCTGGCGCGCAGGGCGGCGATGTCGGCGCCGAGCCGGGGGTCGCTGCCGCGGAGGATGATGACGGTGCTGGCGGTGCCGAACGTCGGGTCGGCCTTGAGTTGCACCGCATTGGTCGACGCGCCGAGCCCGACGATCGTCGCCGCGACGGCGACGGCCAGCATGGCCAGGATGAGGACGTGGCGGCGCCACTCTCGCAGGAACAGCCGCCATCCCCACCGGATCACGGCGCGCCGGGCCGGCGCTCCGCTGCCCCGCCCGGCAACCGGGCCGGGGCGCTCGGCCGCCAGGACGCTCATCGCTCGGGGGCGAGCAGGGACTCGGGCCCAGGGATCGGGGCCGTCTGGTCGACGACGCGCCCGTCGCGCAAGAACACGACCCGGTCGGCCCATGACGCCAGCTGCGCGTCGTGGGTCACGACCACGCCTCCCACGCCGCTATGGCACGCGGCCCGGATCAGCCGCATCACCGCCTCCCCGTTGGCCGAGTCGAGCGCGCCGGAGGGTTCGTCGGCGAGCAGCAGGCGGCGCTCGCCGACCACAGCCCTGGCAATCGCCACCCGCTGGCGCTCACCGCCCGACAGCTCGTCGGGAAAGCTCGCGGCCCGCTCCCCGAGGCCGAGCTCCTCCAGCGCCCGCAGTCCGGCCGCCCGGGCCGGCTTCCCCGGCATCCCGTCGAGCTCGAGGGGCAGCGAGACGTTCTCGGCGGCGGTGAGGCCGGCGAGCAGGTTGAAGTCCTGGAACACGTAGCCGATGGAGCGGCGCCGCAACCGGGCGCGGTCGTTGCGCGACATCCCCGAGACGGCGGCGCCGCCGACGAGAACCTGCCCTCTCGTCGGCTCCTCGAGGGTTCCGGCGATGGTGAGCAGGGTGCTCTTGCCGGATCCGCTGGGCCCCATGACCGCGACCAGCTCACCGTCGTCGACGGTCATCGAGACGTCGGCCAGGGCGTGGACCTCGGCCGGCCCGTCGCCGTACACCTTCGACACCTCACGCAGCTCCAGCACGGTCATGGCCGCACCACCGCCTTTCGGGGCAACTTCGGAAGCGGTGCCCGATCGGCGTCCAGCCGCTCGAGGGACGCCCGCTTGATCCGACCGTCGGCAGCGTCCAGCCACCGGACCACGGCATCGAGGCGGAACAGCTCCGCGTCCACCGCCAGCCCGAAGCCCAGGTCGCGGTCGGCCGCGTACTCCTTCAGCCGGGTCCACTCCTGCATGAGCTGGACCAGGTACCTCCGGTGGGCCTGCGCCACCTGACGGGCGTCCACGCCGGGGAGCTGCGCCGCGATGAGGACCTTGATCACCAGCTCGTCGCGCGGCGGGGAGGACAGGTCAGGGGGCGTCAGCAGCCACGCCGCCAGCTCCGCCTCGCCGTCGCCCGTGATCCGGAATCCCTTCTGGGTCTGAGGGCCGTCCTCTGCCCCGTCGGACTCCACCAGACTGTCGCGCTCGAGTCGCTGGAGGGTTGTGTAGACCTGCCCCACGTTGAGCGGCCACACCTCGCCGGTCCGGGCCTCGAACTCCTGACGCAGCTGGAGGCCGTACTTCGGTCCCTCACTGAGCAGCGCCAGGAGGGCGTGGCGGATGCTCACGGCACCGGCTCACGGAATTGCATACTCCGTATTGTACTGAGGGAACAGCCGAGCGCAAGCCTCACCGGGCGCCTTGCGGACAACCGACCGTGCCCGTAGGACAACCCGAAGGGTCATGCGGCCCGGTACTCCTTGATCAGGGCACCGAGGACCTCCCGGCGATGGCGGACGCAGCAGGCCTTACGCGTCTCCCGGCGAGCCCCGACTGCGACTCGCTACCGACCACGATCGTGTAGTAACCGTTGATCACTCTGACCTGCGTGTCGTTGCGGCACCCTTCGTCGACATGGTGGCCAGACATCGTGTTGACGACGACGGGCGTCGGCGCTGGTGCCAGGTCGTCGCAGATGGACCAGTAGCGGAGCTCGTCTTTTGCGGTCGGCCAGGGCGTTGGAGAAGCCCCTCTGGGGGTCACCGGAGCTCGGGGCGCGGATCACGAGCACGTCGGGTGGTTCCGCTACGACGGTGGCGGGAGAAGCGGTCGGCCGGGGGTCAGGCTGCGGTTCGGGGCTGGTGGCTTGGGCGTGGGTGGGTCGGTGCCGGGTGTGATCCGGGCTGGTCGCGGAGGGCCGGGACGCCCGGTGCTGTGGCCGCGGTGTGAGCGAGGGCGGCGATCGCCGGGACCAGCATGGGGGCATCAGGCGGGCTCCCCTGCACTATTACATGGTCGACGACCTCATCGCGGCCAGCTTTCCTTCCGCGGCGACACCCCGGCGGCCCAGGGCCCGCCGGGCGTTGATGGCGACGACCCGCGCCTCGCTGGCAGTGGCGGTGGCGATAGCGGCCAGGACCGCCATGCGGGCCGGCTCGAAGAACCGCACATCATCGAGCAGGCCGTCCACCTCGGCCAGGCCCGCCGGCAACCCCCGACAGCACTCCGGCAGAATCGCGTCCCACAAGGTCGGCTCAGCCTTTATGGTACGAAGCACGATGGTCCAGATCCCTTCTCGTACAAGGGGTTTGGGCCATCATCCCAGCAGTCGACCCCAAAACGGGGGATCCTCACACCGCGAAACCCTTATCCCACAAGGAAAAGCAACACGACTTCTTCAGGGGCAAGTTAATTAGCCCAGATATTGCAGTAACTGGTTGAGCGGGTTGGGGGGGAGTGGGACTGGGCAATGTTGGTTTGGCGCGGTGAGCCGGTCGAAGCCGGGACGCGTGTTGCCAAGAGGGGGCAGGTCGTGGGAGGGGTTGTCCCGGCTGGCGACTCTTGTTGCGGTCGCCGGAGGGGCCGCGGGTGGCCGGTTCAGGTCAGCAGGACGAGGTGCTCGATACGGGTGAATGCGTTGATGAGCTGGTTCGCGCAGGGCCAGGTGGCGGCGAGACGCAGTCGGGTTTGCCGACCGCCGTGGGAGACCATGGGCGGCGGTGTGCCACAGGCAGTAGCACAGCCTCTTCGGTTCGGCCCGGGCGAGCTCGTCGTCGGGGCAGAGTGCCTTGGCCCAAGCCGGCAGACCGCAGGCGATGAGCACGACTTGCAGCCAGGCGGCATTGGTGGCGAGGGCGTGGGCGGGCATGCTGGCGAGTCCGGTGTCTTTGGCGTCAGCGATGCGCCGCTATGCGCGTCCTCTGCCTCGATATAGGGCGTCGAGGTAGGCGATGTCGGGATCGCCCAGGTCGGTCACGAACACCTGCTAGCGGCGCCCGTCGATGTCGGTGAAGTTGAGCTGTGCGCCGGGGTGCGCCGGTTCGCGACGCGCGATGGCCCGAATGCCCTCGGGCCAGCGCGACAGGCCGAGCAGGTCGGTGATTTCTGCGACCTCGGCGTGCTCGGACTCCTCGCTGCCATCGGGTGAGACCGCCGGCACCCACCTGCATGTGGGCAGGTCCCATAAGGCTTTCCTGATCGGCTCGGTGAGATCATGCCCGACGACGAAGCGCACGTTGCGCTCTTTGCAGGAGTCCAAAAGCACGTGGTTGAGGCCCGCGGAGTCAGAGCGCATGACCATTTCCCGGACCGCTGGATCGACTGGCAGCTGGGCCAGTGAGGCTTCGAGCACCTCGACCAGGTCTGCTCCAGCATGGGCAACGGCGTTGCCTGGTCGCAGCTTGGCGGCCAGGGGCTCTCCCGTGGCGTCAAGAAACGACAGGATCGGGTGGAAACCAAAGCCCCGCTTGTAGTTGGGGGCCGCACCCTCCTTGTCGGAGTGCGCGTTGACGAGCGTGGCGTCGATATCGATGACATAAAACCCCGGATCGGCTCCCGCCGCCCGAGCGGCAGCCCTGGCTGTACCGATCCGAGCGAGGGCGGCATCATCAACAGCCGCGAGAGCCCGATGAGCCGTCGCCACCGAAGCCGCCTCGCCGAACAACGCCGGCTGGTCGATCAGGGTCTTAAGATCCGACACCGTCGTGCCACCACCGGCGAGCATCACCGCGAGATCGACAAGGACCTCACCACGGTCACAGCCACGACGGCGCTGCTTGGTCGGCTCCATCGCCACCGACAGTGCATCACCCACACCAAGCCCATCGGCGGGATCACACAACAG
>JAJYLA010000176.1 GCA_021788115.1 Actinomycetes bacterium
CGACTGGGCGCAGTACTGGCATCATCACCTCGCCGCCGAGCGCGAACGGGTCCACGCATCCCGCTACGCCGGCCGGGTCATTCCGGCAGCTGCCTGATCTCGGTCACTCCAGGAGAGCCACACCCGACCGATTCTGCATATCCCCTAGCCTCACCATGCAGGATAAACCTCATCGAGACCGAGCTCCTCGATTACCAGGCCGGCGACCGCTCGATGAAACGCGCCCACCCCGAAGTTGTCATCCACCCGTCGAGAGGCGGCGTTTGAGAGAGTTCGCCGTGCCTGTTCGTCGTCAAGCAGCCCCACGATAGCGTCCGCCATGCCATCGACGTCACCGGAGGGCACAAGGATCCCATGTTCGCCCAGCTCGTCGGCGATTCCACCCACGTCAAAGGCCACTACCGGTATTCCCAGCGCCATCGCCTCGAGAACGACGAGGGAAGAGGATTCCCGCCGCGAGGGAACCGTGACGACGTCCGCGGCCGCCATCATTGGATATGGGTTGCTAGCGGGCGGCAGCAACTCGACCACACCCTCCAGGCCGAGATGTCTCACGGAAGCCTTGTAGGCGTTGACTCCGGCTGCGCCGATCCACACGAAGCGTGGACAGCGATCCCCGAGGGCTTGATGCACACGAGCTGCCACGTCGATCCACAGATCTGTGCCCTTACCAACGTTTGCTGTTCCGCAGGCCACCACGGTGGACCTGTCGGGTTGGAATGCCGGCGAGACCAGAGGGGCCAATGCCATGCTGCGGACCCGGTCGGCGTCGATCGCCGAGGGGACAACGGTCACGTCCTTGACACCCGTCACTACCCGTAGGTCCTCAGCCGCGGCCCTCGAACACGCGACGAGCCGGACCTGCGAATAGAGGGCAGCAAGATGATACCGATCCAGCGTTCCAGACACGAGATCCCCGGTCTCGTGGCCGTGGAGCACAACGCGGATGCCCAGCCGCAACGCAGGAAGGACGTAGGACGCAGACTTGACGGTATTGAGATACACGAGATCGGGACGCTCCTGCCGGAGCACCCTTCTCGCTGCCCGCTCCTCGACGACCACGGCCAGCCTTCGAGTCCGACGAAAGCGACGCAGCGTTACACGCAACCTTCTGAGCGGCTCCAGCCGGCTACGACTGGCGGCGTCCGCCAACTCGGGCAGCAGCGGTCCGCGCCAACGGGCTACCGCGACGCGATCGATCGGAAGACTCGCGAGCGCGCGAAGGATCTCGACGGCCATCCGGGGAGCGCCAGTCCTCGACGCTTCGTGGCTCACTACGAGGACTCGTGGACGCACTGCCGGATCACCCACGTGCGTCGAGAAGCTCGAGGAGGTCGGTAGCGATGGTGGCCCACATGGTTCGGGCGTTGAACTGTCGTTCCACTGCGCGACGCCCTTCCTGCCCCACGCGCCGACGCAGCTCGTCGTCAGCGGCCGCCTCGAGGATCCGTTGCCGGAGCGCGGCGGGGTCGGCCCAGGGCACGGCGAGAGCGGTCCTGCCATCGTTGATGTAGCTCTCGAGGGCCGGCGTGCGGGTTACCACGACGGCGCGTGCCATGGCCATGGCTTCGAGGAGAACACTTTGGCCGCTCGGGTAGAGGCGGGGCTTCGACGCTACGGCCACCACCCGGGCCCGGCCGAGCAAGCCGCGGTAGGTGTCGCGGTCCACATAACCGAGAAGCTCGACCCCGCCCGGGATTCGTAGCCCTTCCAGGTCACGGGGTCGGCTACAAATCTTGACCGGCAGACCGATCCCGTCGACGGCTCGCAGGAGGGTTGGCCAGTCCCTACCCCTATCGCGACCTACCACAAGCACATAGTCCCCATCGCGTTCGCCAGTAGGGCGGAACGTCTCGTCGTCAACGCCAAAAGCCACGAAGCGGAGGCGGTCCTCGTCTAGGGTCAGGTGCTCGGCCAGTAGGGAACCCTGGTTGGCCGAGAAGTAGTACAGCCGATCCACTGACCTGTAGGCCGAGCGGTAGGCAGACCTACGGACTGTGCCGCTCGTGGCGAGTATGTGCGCCAGCCAGGAGGTGAGTACGGCAAATATCGCGCGCCGCTTGGATAGCCGCCCCAGGTTCCTGACTACAGCCAGCGCATTGGCTTCACTCTCGAACATCGCCAAGGTGATCGGCGAGGTGGCGATCACACGAGCCATCAGGGCCGCCTGGACGAAGGGCACCGTCACTCCTTCGACCTGTCGCAAGGCCCCCGCGACACGAGAGCGCTCCCACTGGGGCCGATGGAGCGCGTCGGTCCAGTGCAGGCGGAGGCCGTGCTGCTCGAGATGGTCGATCCGGTAGGGAAGCTGCCCGGCTCCGTAACGGGCCTGCCACCCTGCGAAGTCCCAACTCTTGAGGATCGCGACGTCAACAGGTTGGCGCGCGGCCTCTTCGAGCCGACTCGGCGTCAACGGAGACGGTGTCTCAGAAGAGTTCAACGTCACCGGCGGTCAGGTCCCATCGATCGATCGGAGGCGGATCGCCCTCCGCCGATAGGGCTCTCCAGGTCAAGAGGGGCCCCCTGCCAGGGAGGGGAAGCCAGGTCTTCGGTCGGTGGCTGCCGATCGCCACGAGGTAGTCCGCGCCCGAGGCGGTCAGAATTTGTTGGTACAGGCGCCCGCTAGGCTCCACAGCTCCTGACGGCATCAGGACGTCGGCGATCACCGCCTCTGTGGCGGCTCCGCGACGCCGCAGCCGAAAGAAGATGAGCCCGTCCTCTACGGATTTGCCGGCCAACAAAGCCCGGTATCCTACGGGGCTGGAACCATAGCGCCACTTGAGGTACTCGGGGCTCCGGTCGGTCCTCACACGACCCGTTGACGGGCCCTGCCCGATCAATCCGGCGAGAGTCTCGGTCTCGCCGAGGACGGCCATGGCGTCCTCGGCCACCGTGGTGGAAACCGACCACAGGTCTCCCGGTTGGCGCGACGCGACCATCTTCGGCAGAACCCGAATGCCCGCTGGTCGCAGCGCCACCCGCAGGTGGCCCACTCGCCGCCAGCCCATCGACAAATATCCGGGGGCGCTCTGGTCGTTCGGGGTGTTGAACACCCATCCCACGCCGCCCGCGGACATCTCCGCGATTGCGTGCATCGTAAGAGTCCGGAAGATTCCCCTGCCCCGGGCGCGAGGATGGGTGGCCGTGTCGACAGCCCGTACCGCTGTAACCCGATCGGACCCGAGGCGGAAACCCCAGTGCATGAACGTCCTGAAGCCGATCACGCCTTGGTCATCCACAGCGACCCAGCCCGGAGAAGGGCCGACCGGGTTGGTGCGATGCTTCCATGTGAACAGGGCGCGGTGCCGGTCGTCGTTTTCCCAACCGAGCGACTGGCAGAGCAGTTCGACTATGGCCGTGTCGTCCTCCTCGGTGGCGGCCCGGATCGTGAAGTCCCGTCCGGTGCTCATCGCCGCGCCCCTGCTGCAACTGAACATCGCGAATCGATCAAGAGGTCGATCACGCCAACTGCCCCATTATTTTGAACTTTAGCCGACAACGGGCACGTAGTAGTCGTGCGATGATATCTCTCGTGTACCCCCGAGGAACGCTCGAGCGGGCCGCAGCCAGAGCCATGAAATGGGTAGCCGCCGGGTACGACCTGGCCAGCCCCCACCGCCGAGGCATCGTGGTGCTCGCCTACCATCGGATCGGGCGTCGCTCCTCTCTCCGGGTGGATCTGCCAGAGTGGCTCTTCGACGAGCAGATGGAGCGGCTCGCCGAGGGCGCAGGGGTAATCGACCTTGACAGCGCCCTTGCCGCCCTCGCACAGGACGCGCCCGTCGGGCCCGACCCTGCGGTTGTCACCTTCGACGACGGGACAGCTGACTTCGTGGAGGTGGCGCTTCCGATCCTGGTCCGCCACCGGGTTCCGGCAACGGTGTACGTGGCGACCCGGTTCGTCGACGAAGGCCGCTCGTTTCCCCACGAGGGTCCTCCAGTCAGCTGGGCAGCACTGGCCGATGCAGTCTCGACGGGGTTCGTCACCGTGGGATCGCATACCCACAGCCATGCGCTGCTCGACCGACTGCCGGCCTCGGTCGTCGGTGAAGAGTTGGACCGCTCCGTGGACTTGATCGGCGAACGCCTGGGCGTCACCGCCCGTCATTTCGCGTATCCGAAGGCGCTGCCGGGCTCCCACGCGGCCGAGGCCGCCGTACGCCGTAGGTTCGTCTCGGCAGCGCTGGCCGGTACCCGGCCCAACCCGTATCGGACCACGGACGCCTACCGCCTGGCGCGCTCACCACTCCAGGTAGAAGACGGCTTGACTTTCTTCACCCGTAAGGTCAGCGGGGGTATGCGAGTCGAGGACAGTGTGCGACAGCTAGCGAACCGGTTCCGCTTAGGGCTTGTGAGAGAATAGTACGCGCGGTGAGTGGGCTGGGCGACTAGGCTGATGAGGTGCGTGAGTTCGTCGTCACCGATGAGGGTTTGGCGGCGATGCTCACGACTGTCATGCCGCATCTCGATGAGCGTCAACGACGGATCATGGCCGGCTCTGCGGCGCGTCTGGTGGGGCGCGGGGGGATCGTGGCGGTCGCCGAGGCGACCGGTATGAGCAGATCGACGGTGCAAAAGGCGGTCGGCGAGATCGATGCTGGTGTCGAGGTGAGCGCCCGGATCCGTACTCCTGGGGCTGGGCGGCCGAAGGCGATCGACGCCCAACCCGGTCTGCTGGTGGCGTTGGACGATCTGGTGGAGCCCGAGAGCCGAGGGGATCCGATGTG
>JAJYLA010000050.1 GCA_021788115.1 Actinomycetes bacterium
TCGACCTCGACGATCCTTCCGGCCCTGCCGTCGGCGGTGAGCAGCAGCTTGTTGAGCAGCCTCGGGGCCACCTCCACCGCGTCCCCGGCGTAGAACGCCCGGGCGAGGGGCACCGCCGCGCCCGCCGCGCCCGCCGGCACGCCACCCGCCGGCGGCCCGGCCCCCTGCGGCCGGCCCTCGGCCCCGCCGGGTCTTCTAGCCGCTGTCATCGGCGTGCAGGTCGGACGCCTCGCGCTCGAGGGCCGCGGCGAAGCGCCCGAGCTGGACGGCCACGGCCACCGGTCCCGCTCCGCCGGGCGTGGTCCGGCGGGTGACCGCCACACCGGGGGCCAGCAGCGCCAGGGCGTCGGATCCGAGCGCCGGGTGCGCTTCGACCAGCTCGGCGAGCGGAACCCGCCGCTCCAGGGCGTCGCGCACCAGGGCCCCCACCACGCCGTGCGCTTCGCGGAAGGGCATGCCGCCCTCCACCAACCACTCCGCGAGGTCCACGGCCGCCGCGTACGGGGTGTCGGCCGCCTCTTGCATGCGCGCCGTGTGGAACGTCGCCGTGGAGATCAGCCCGGCCAGCGCCCCCGCCCCGAGGGCCACCTGGTCCAGGGCGTCGAAGAGGGGCTCCTTGTCCTCCTGGAGGTCCCGGTTGTAGGAGAGCGGCAGCCCCTTCAGCGTCGCCAGGAACCCCGCCAGGTGCCCTATCAGGCGGCCCGTCCGCCCCCGGGCGAGCTCGGCGATGTCGGGGTTCTTCTTCTGGGGGAGCATCGAGCTGCCGGTCGCGTACGCGTCGGCGAGGGTGACGAAGCCGAACTCGTCGCTCGCCCACAACACGATCTCCTCCCCGAGACGCGACAGGTGCACCCCGGCGAGCGCCAGGTCGAACAGCGCCTCCGCGACGAAGTCCCGGTCCGAGACCGCGTCGAGGGAGTTCTCGAAACGGTGGGCGAAGCCCAGCTCGGCCGCCGTGAGATCCGGGTCGAGGGGCAACGACGAACCCGCCAGCGCCCCCGCCCCCAGCGGCGACACGTCGAGGCGCCGGCGGGTCGCCAGGAGACGGTCCACGTCGCGGGCGAGCGCCCACCCGTGGGCCAGGAGGTGGTGGGAGAGCAGCACCGGCTGGGCCCGCTGCAGGTGGGTGTAGCCCGGCAGGTAGGCGTCGCCCGCGGCGCGCGCCGCGTCGAAGAGCACCCGCTGCAGGCGCAGCAGCCGCCGGCCGACCACGAGCAGCTCGCGCTTGGCGAAGAGCCGCAGGTCGGTGGCGACCTGGTCGTTGCGGCTGCGACCGGTGTGCAGGCGCGCACCCACGTCGCCAGCCATCTCCGTGACCCGCCGCTCGACCACGGTGTGCACGTCCTCCTCGCCGGGGCGGAACTCGAGCGTCCCCGCCTCCAGCTCGCCGCTGACGCGGTCGAGGGCGGTCAGCAGGATCCGGGCGTCCCCGTCGGAGAGGATTCCCGCGGCGGCGAGGCCGCGCACGTGCGCGCGCGACCCCGCCACGTCATCGGCGGCCAGGCGCCGGTCATAGGCGAGGCTGACGGTGTACTCGAGGAGCTCCTCGGCGGGTGCCTCGGAGCCGAACCGGCCCTGCCAGAGGCTCATCGCCGCGCCTGGCGCGCCGCCCACGTCGCGACCCCGAGACCCCACAGCCGCACGAAGCCCTCGGCGTCCTCGTGGCGGAAGGCGTCGGCGGCCTCGTAGGTCGCCAGGGTGTAGTCGTAGAGCCCGACGTCGCTGCGCCGGCCCGCGACGAAGCACCGCCCGCCCGGCTCGCAGCGCAGCCTCACGTCGCCGGAGACGTGGCGCTGGCTCTCCTCGACGAAGGCGTCGAGGGCGGCCTTGAGCGGTGAGTACCACAGGCCGTCGTAGACGAGCTCCGCCCAGCGCGGCTCGAGCCGGGCCTTCTCGTGGGCGAGGTCCCGCTCGAGGGTGAGGCTCTCGAGATCGGCGTGCGCCATCAGCAGTGCGAGCGCCCCGGGGCACTCGTACACTTCGCGGCTCTTGATCCCCACCCTGCGGTTCTCGACCATGTCGATGCGGCCCCAGCCGTAGGAGCCGACCACGCGATCCACCTCCCCGATCAGGGAGGAAAGACCGAGCGTCTTGCCGTCGAGCGCCACCGGCAGACCCTGGTCGAAGGTGATCGTCAGCTCCGCCGGCTCCGTGGCCGTCGGCCTGGTCAACTCGAAGGTGTCCTCCGGCGGCTGCGCCCAGGGGTCCTCGAGGACGCCGCACTCGATGGTCCGGCCCCACAGGTTCTGGTCGATGCTGTAGGGGCTCTCCTTGGTGACCGAGACCGGGATGGCCCACTTGCGGGCGTAGTCGATCGACTGCTCGCGGGTGATGCCCCACCCGCGGACAGGGGCGATCACCTCCAGGTCGGGGGCGAGCGCGGCGGTCGACACTTCGAAGCGGACCTGGTCGTTGCCCTTGCCGGTGCAACCGTGGGCCACCGCGTCGGCGCCATGGGCCCGGGCCGCCTCCACGAGGTGCTTCACGATGATCGGGCGTGACAGCGCCGAAACGAGCGGGTAGCGGCCCTCGTAGAGGGCGTTCGCCTTGAGGGCGCGCCCCACGAAGTCGCGGGCGAACTCCTCGCGGACGTCGACGACGACCACGTCCACGGCGCCGGCCGCCAGGGCACGCGCCTTGATGACGTCCCAGTCGCCGCCCTGGCCGACGTCGGCCGCCACGGCGACCACCTCGACGTTCATCTCCTCGGTCATCCAGCGGACGGCCACCGAGGTGTCCAAACCGCCGCTGTACGCCAGCACAACCTTTTTCGACACGGTCAACAGTTCCCTTCTGTGTGTTCAGGATCCAACAGACGCCCGCAGGCCGGCCAGATCGGCCAGCCGGCGTGCAAGCTCGGCCCCCCCCACCCGCTCGCCGGCGACGACCAGGATGGTGTCGTCGCCGGCGACGGTCCCCACGATCTCCTCCAGTCCGGCGCGGTCGAGTGCCGAGGCCACAACGTGCGCCGACCCCGGAGGGGTGCGCAGCACCACCAGGTTCGCCGAGACGCCGACCTCGACGACCCAGTCGCCGAGGACCCGCCGCAGGTGGTCTCCGGGCACCACCCGGTCCTTCGGCAGGTCCGGAACCGCGTACACGGGCTCGCTCCCCGCGGCCCGCACCTTGACCGCCCCGATCTCCTCGAGGTCGCGCGACACCGTCGCCTGGGTCGCCCGCACGCCCGCCTCCGCGAGGAGCCGCACCAGCTGCGCCTGGCTGGTCACGGGGTGCTGCGCCACGATCTGGGCGAGGCGGTGCTGGCGCTGCGCCTTGGACAGCGTCACGAACGACCTTCGCCGAGGAGCCACAGGAGCAGGCCCCGGGCCGCGTGCATCCGGTTCTCCGCCTGGTCCCACACGGCGCTCGCCGGCCCGTCGATCACGGCCGCGCTGACCTCCTGGCCGCGGTGGGCGGGCAGGCAGTGCAGGAACACCGCACCGGGAGCCGCCCGCCCGAGGAGCACCTCGTCGACCTGGTAGCCCTCGAAGTCGTGCTCGCGCTCGGCCTTCTCGCCCTCCTGGCCCATCGACACCCACACGTCGGTGTAGATCGCGTCCGCGCCCTCGACCGCCTCGGCGGGGTCGGCCACCTGGGTCACGTTCACCCCGCGGGCACGGGCGCCGTCGAGCACCGCCGCGTCGAGGCCGTGGCCGGGGGGGCAGGCCAGGCGCACGTCGACGCCGACGAGCGAGCAGGCGAGGGTGAGGCTGCGCGCGACGTTGTTGCCGTCGCCGACCCAGGCGACGGTGTGACCGGGGAGGGCCCCCCACCGCTGGCGGAGGGTGAGAACGTCGCCGAGCGCCTGGCAGGGGTGGGCCAGATCCGACAGGAGGTTCACGATCGGAACCTCGTCGACCTTGGCCATGGCCTCCACGGTGGCGTGTTCGAAGACCCGGGCGGCCACCACCTGGTGGTAGCGGGCGAGAACCCTGGTGACGTCCTCGACCGTCTCGCGCACGCCGAGGCCGATCTCCTCGCCGCGGATGCTGATCGGGTGACCGCCGAGGCCGACGACGGCCATCTCGGTTGCGTTGCGGGTCCGGTTGGAGGGCTTCTCGAAGATGAGGGCCACACCCTTGCCGGCGAGGACTTGCGGCGGGTCCGGGAGCTCGGCGAGGCCGAGGACCCGCGTGAACTCGGAAGGGCTCAGGTCGTCTGCTTCGAGGAAATGGCGCATCATCGATCTCCTTCCGCTGCGATCGCGCGGGCAAGGAGCGAGGCGGCCTCGTCGATCTCCGCGTCGCTCACGAGTAATGGGGGGGCCAGCCGCAGGGCCGTGGGGGTTACGGCGTTGACGACCAGACCGAGAGAAAGGGCGTGCGCAGCGACACGGCCGGCGTCTTTGCCCTCTTCCAGTTCGACGGCGAGCAGCAGACCGAGCCCCCGCACGCCGCGCACCCCGGGAAGCGCCGAGGCCTCCCGGCGCAGCCGCTCCCCGGCCCGGGCCGCCCGCGACGGGACGTCCTCGGCCTCCATCACCGACAGGACGGCGGCCGCCGCGGCCGTGGCCAGCGGCTGCCCGCCGAACGTGGTGGCGTGGTCGCCAGGCTTGAACGCGTCCGCCACGTCGTCGCGGGCCCAGCACGCGCCGATCGGCACGCCGTTGCCGAGCGCCTTCGCGATGGTCACCACGTCGGGGCGCACTCCGTAGTGCTGGAATCCGAACCACTCGCCGGTGCGCCCGAGCCCGGTCTGCACCTCGTCGACGATCAGGAGCACGGCGCGCTCGTCGCAGAGGGCGCGCACGCCGCGCAGGTAGTCGGCGCCTGCCGGGTTGACGCCCCCCTCGCCCTGGACGGTTTCGAGCAGCACGGCGGCGACGCTCGGGTCGATGGCGGCGGCCAGGGCGTCGAGGTCCCGCCAGGCGACGTGGCGGAAACCCTCCGGCAGCGGCTGGAAGACCTCGTGCTTGGCGGGCTGACCCGTCGCGTGCAGCGTGGCGAGGGTGCGGCCGTGGAAGGACCCGTAGGCGCTGACGACCACGTGGCGGCCGCGGCCTCCCCAGCGCCGGGCGAGCTTGATCGCCGCCTCGTTGGCCTCCGCGCCGCTGTTGCAGAAGAACACCTTGCCGGGACCGGCTCCGATCAGCCGGTCCAGTGTCGCCGCCACCTCCCGCTGGGGCAGCGTGCCGAAGAGGTTGGAGACGTGCAGGAGGGTCCTCGCCTGCGCCGAGACAGCATCGGCGACGGCGGGGTGCGAGTGGCCGAGCGAGCAGACGGCGAGGCCGGAGAGGAAGTCGAGATACTCGCGGCCGGTGTCGTCCCACAGCCGGCATCCCTCGCCGCGCACGAAGGTCACCGGCTGCGGCGGGTACGTCGCCATCAGGCGGGAGCCGCCGGCGGGGGCGGTGACGTCGCTCACTGCAGATGGCCCCCCGCGCCGTCCGCCGTGATCATGGTGCCTACCCCCTCGCGGGTGAAGATCTCGAGCAGCAGGGCGTGGGGTTGGCGCCCGTCGAGGATGTGCGCCTGGGCGACCCCCCCGGCGACCGCCCGCCCGCACGACCGCACCTTGGGGATCATCCCGCCCGCGACGGTGCCGGCGTCGACCATCGCCTCGAGGTCGGCGGGGCTGGCCGACGACACCCGGGTGGAGGGATCGTCGCGGTCGCGGCGGATGCCGTCCACGTCGGTCAGGTAGACGAGCTTGGCCGCCCGGACCGCCTCGGCGAGGGCGCCGGCGGCGGTATCGGCGTTGATGTTGTAGGCCTGGCCGCTGGGGTCGGTGCCGATCGTCGCCACGACGGGGATCAGGTCCTCGGCGAGGAGCCGGAGGAGCAGGTCGGGGTTGATGGCCGTGACGTCCCCGACGAACCCCAGCTGCGGGTCGCGCGCCTGCGCGCTGATCAGGCCGGCGTCCTCGCCCGACACCCCGACCGCCAGGGGGCCGTGGACGTTGAGGGCCGCGACGATGTCGCGGTTCACCTTGCCGACGAGCACCATCCTGGCGATGTCGAGCGTTTCCGCGTCGGTGACACGCAGGCCGTCGACGAACTCGGGCACCTTGCCGAGTCGTCGCATCAGCTCGCCGATCTGCGGGCCGCCCCCGTGCACCACCAGGGGGCGCATCCCCACCGAGCGCATGAGCACGATGTCGGTTGCGAAGGACGCCAGGGGGTCTTCGGTGGGCGCGGCCGCGGTTGCGGCGGCCGGGGTTGCTGCGGGCTGAGCCGCGGCGCCGGCGCGGGCGCCGGCGAGCGCGTTGCCGCCGTACTTCACCACCACCACCCGGCCCCAGAACCGCCGGATGTAGGGAAGGGCCTCGGCGAGGATGCCCGCCTTGGCCGCCGCGTCCACGGCGGCGGTCACGGGTACAGGCCCGCGATCGGCAGGCCGGCGGTCTCGGGGAGCCCGAGAGCCAGGTTGGCGCACTGGATCGCCTGGCCGGCGGCCCCCTTCACCAGGTTGTCGATCGCTGCGATGACCACCACCCAGCCGGTCCTCGGGTCCAAACGCGCCGTCAGGTGGGCCGTGTTCGAGCCCAGGGTCGCCTTGGTCGAGGGCGACCTGTCGGACACGACGACGAACGGCGATCCGGCGTAGAACTCCGCCAGCACCGAGAGCGGATCGGGGCCGGCGGCGCGCGCTGCGCCGGCGGCCTGCGATTCGCCGGCAACGGGCGCCGCCCCCCCAACGGGCCGTGCGTAGCAGGTCGCCAGGATGCCCCTGTTCATCGGGGCGAGGTGGGGGGTGAAGAGAACCTGCGCCCCTATCGCCTGTTCCATCTCCGGGGTGTGCCGGTGGGCCAGGAGGCCGTAGGCGCTGAAGTCCTCGTCGACGGCGTTGAAATGCGTGGAGGGCTTCGGGGACCGTCCCGCGCCCGAGACACCGCTCGCCGCGTCGACGATGACGCCGGCCGGATAGACCGCGCCGGCCCGGACCAGCGGCGCCACGGCGAGGGCTGCTGCGGTCACGTAGCAGCCGGCGACGGCGATGAGCGCCGCCCCGGGGAGAGCCTCACCGAACAGCTCCGGGATGCCGAAGGCAGCATCGCCGAGCAACTCCGGGTGGCGGTGGACGGTGCCGTACCACGCCTCGTAGACGGCCGGGTCGCGCAAGCGGAAGTCGGCGGACAGATCGACCACCGTGCCGACGCGCTTTTGCAGATCTGGCACCACGTCCTGGGACGCCCCGTGCGGCAGCGCGCAGAACACGACGTCGAGCCCGTCGGCCAGAGCCGCGTCCGTCTCCTCCAGGACCAGCCCCGGATAGGCGGCGGCGAGGCTCGGGTAGAGGTCGCCGACCGGGCCGCCCGCCTGGCTGTCGGCCGTGGCGAGCGCCACGTCGAAAGAGGGATGCCCGGCCGCGAGCCGCAGCAGTTCCGCGCCGACGTACCCCGACGCCCCGAGCACCCCGACCGAGAGCCGACCTTTCATCGCCACGCACTATACACAATTGTGCATAGTGATGCACACCCGGCGTGGCGGCGAACGGTCGCCGGCGGGACCGAGGGCCCGGTGCTAGGGCTCGAGGAGCAGCTCCCGCAACCGGGAGGGGGCCTCGGGGACGCCGATTTCCCCGGCGAAATCATCGAAGCTGCCGTGCAGGGCGCGGAAGCGCTCCAGGAAGATGGTCATCGTCGCCGGCTCGGCGGAGGCGATGGCGGGGGCGCGGGCCTCGATCTCCTCGCGGCCTTCCTCCCCGTACGCTGCGCGGAGCCACTCGAGGAGCGACGTCATGGCGAGCCTGCTCAACGCGTAGTCGCCGGCGATGTCCTCGTCGGACACCCCGAGGAGGCCGAGCACCACGGCGCTCAGCACCCCGGTGCGGTCCTTGCCGGCGAAGCAGTGGAACACCACGGGGTAGATGTCGTGGTCGTCGGTGAGGAGCCGCAGGAACGCCGCCACCGACGCGGGCGCCTCGTCGAGCATCGAGAGATACTCCTCCGCGACGTACCTGGAGACCACCCAGTCCTCGAAGTCCTCGCGCGGCGGCAGCACGTCCAGCATCGGCAGGTGGTGCCAGCGGAAGGCGCCGCGGAGGCCGTCGACGGCACCCCGGGCGACCTCGTCGGTCGTCCGCAGGTCGACGACGGTGCGGACGCCGAGGTGGGTCAGGGTCTCCCGGTCGGTCGGGGTGAGCCGGTCGAGCCCGTCGGCGCGGAACAGCCGCCGCCAGAGCACCCGCCGGCCGCCGGCGGCCGCGTACCCGCCGAGGTCGCGGAAGTTCCAGGCGCCCTCGAGCGCCACGCGTCGCTCGGGAGCGGTGTCGTGCGCTCTCACACCCCCACGCTACCGGGGGTCGTCACCCGCGCAG
This sequence comes from Actinomycetes bacterium, assembly GCA_021788115.1. Classification (GTDB taxonomy): domain Bacteria; phylum Actinomycetota; class Acidimicrobiia; order Acidimicrobiales; family Palsa-688; genus JAJYLA01. The sequence continues at coordinate 8,259 of JAJYLA010000050.1, forward strand.
CTCGGCCCCATGGGCGGCGGTCACCGCGTCGATCTCGCGCTGGCGGGCGGCCGCGATCTCCCCCTCGGCGAGGGTCCGGTCCGAGGCCCGGAAACGCAGCCGGAACGCCAGACTGCGCCGGCCGGTGCCTACCTGCCCGCCGCGGAAGACGTCGAACAGCGACGCGGCCTCCAAAAGCTCGCCGCCCGCCTCGCGCAGCGTGGCCAGCACCGCCGCTGCGGGCACCCGCTCGTCGACCACGAACGCCAGGTCGACGTCGCTCCCGGGGAAGCGGCTCACGTCGCGCGCCTGTCGCCGCCGCCGGGCCACCCCGAGCAACGCGTCGAGGGACGCGGTGAGGTAGCCGACCCGTCCTCCCAGGCCGTAGGCGGCACGCACCTCGGGGGCGACCTCGCCGACGGCGCCGATCAGCGCCCCGTCGCCCGCCACGATGTTCGCCGCCCGGCTGGGGTGCATGCCGGGCACCGCGGCCGCCGACAACGACACGCCGCTGATCCCCAGCGCCTCCGCCAGGTAGGACCACGCCAGCACGGCGGCACGCACCGCGCCGGCACCGCCGGCACCGCCGGCACCGCCACGCACCGCGCCGGCGCCCTCCGTCGCCGGCCCCGGCCCCACGATGGCGGCCACGTGCTCGACCTCCTCGGGCGTCACCCTCCCCTCGCCCGGCAGGAAGAACACCGTGCCGACCTCGAAGAGGCGCACGTCGACGCCCTGGCGGTCCATGTTGAACTTGACCGCCTTCAGCAGCCCCGGCAGGAGGGCGGTGCGCAGGATCGACTCGGAGCGGTCGAGGGGGTTCTCGACCTCCACCGCTGCGGGGTCGAGCCCCGCCCGCTCGAGGTCCCCGGGCGCGAGGAACGTCGACGTCCACGCCTCGTCGAATCCGGCGCCCGCCAGCGCCTGGCGCACGAAGCGCCGGTCGCGCTGGCGCCCGGTGAGCCCGCCGGAGCCCCCGCGCGCGGCGGGCACCGTGCGCTCTATCCGCCCGTAGCCCCACAACCGGGCGACCTCCTCGATGACATCGATCTCCCGTGCCGAGTCGAGGCGCCACGACGGAACGGTCACGGCGTGCACCCCCGGCTCCGGCGCCTCGGCGCGAAAACCGATCGGCCCCAGCAGCCCCGCCACGTCCCCGTCATCGAGGTCCGTGCCGAGGATCGCGTTGACCCGCGCCGTGCGCACGCGCACCACCGCCGGCGCCGGCATGTGGGCGTCGTCGCGCACGTCGCTGCTGGGCCCCCGCCGCAGGGTGCGGCCCCCGGACGCCGCCGGCGCGACCGCGGCGAGCAGAGCAGCGAAGCGCTCCACCGCCCACGGCGCAACCTCGGGGTCGACCCCCCGCTCGAAGCGCACCCTCGCCTCGGAGTGCAACCCCAGCCGCGACCCGGTGCGAGCGATGGCCATCGGCTGGAACCACGCCGTCTCCAGGAGCACCCGCGTCGTACCCGGGCCGATCTCGGCGCTCGCGCCGCCCATGATCCCGCCGACCCCCACCGCCCCGCCGGTGGCGTCGCAGATCACGCAGTCCTCCGGGCCGAGCGTGCGCGACACGCCGTCGAGGGTCTCGAGGATCTCGCCGGGGGCGCCCCGGCGCACCAGGATCCCGCCGCCGCCGAGCCGGTCGAGGTCGTAGGCGTGGTTGGGCTGGCCGACGTCGAGCATCACGTAGTTGGAGACGTCGACCACGGCGCTGATCGGGCGCATCCCCGCCAGGGTCAGGCGGCGGGCGATCCACGCCGGCGAGGCGCCGAGCGGCACGTCCTCGAACACGGTGCCCACGAAGCGCGGGCAGAGATCGCCGGCCTCGACGGTGATCGGCGCCACGCCGACCGAGCGGTCGACCGGCGGCAGCACCGAGCCGGAGGACAAAGCCGCCCACGGCTCGCCCAGGGCGGCGGCCAGGTCGCGGGCGACGCCGGCCATGCACAGGGCGTCGGGCCGGTTGGAGCTGACGTCGAGGTCGAACACCACGTCGGGGCCCAACTCGAGGGCGTCGGCGAGGGGCGCCCCCGGTTCGGCGAGCCCCCGGGGAAGGATCATCAGGCCGGGGCCGGTCCCGTCCGCCGAGCCGGGCGGCTCGGGGATGTCCAGCTCCGACGCCGAGCACAGCATCCCGTCGGACCACTCGCCGCGCATCTTGCGCCGCGAGATCTCCATGCCGCCGGGCAGCACCGCCCCCACCCGCGCCAGGGGCACCAGGTCCCCCTCGGCGAAGTTCCAGGCGCCGCAGACGATCTGGGCGACCTCGCCGTTGCCGGCATCGACGTCCACGAGGCGGATCCGGTCGGCGTCGGGGTGGCGGCGGATGCCGAGCACCTTGGACACGACGACGCCGCCCAGGCCGCCACCGACGTGGTGGACGCCTTCGACGACGAGCCCGAGCGCCGATAGCGTCGCCGCCAGGTCGTCGACGGGAGCCTCGAGTGGCGCGTAGTCCCGGAGCCAGGACAGGGGTGCACGCATGAGAGGGGGTCCTTTTTCCTAGAACTGGGTGAGAAAACGGACGTCGTTGTCGAGCAGGACGCGCATGTCCGACAGGCCGGCGCGCACCTGGGCGAGGCGATCGATGCCGAACCCGAACGCGAAGCCGCTGTAGACCTCGGCGTCGACCCCCACCGCCTCGAAGACGTTGGGGTCTACCATCCCGCAGCCCCCGAGCTCGATCCACCCCGACCCGCTGCAGGTGCGGCAGCCCTCGCCGGCGCAGATCGGGCACGTCACCTCGAACTCGGCGGACGGTTCGGTGAAGGGGAAGTACGACGGCCGCAGCCGCGAGTGGATGCCCGCCCCGAAGTAGGCGCCGGTGAACGCCTCGATGGTGCCCGCCAGGTCACCGAAGGTGATGCCCCGGTCCACGACGAGCCCCTCTATCTGGTGAAAGACCGGGGTGTGGCGCGCGTCGGGCGTGTCCCGGCGGTAGCAGCGCCCCGGCATCACGGCGTAGATCGGCGGCTCCCGGGACTCCATCAAACGGACCTGCACCGGTGAGGTGTGGGTGCGCAGCAGCACCTGGCCGGGCTCGCCGAGGCGCAGGTACAGCGTGTCCCACATGCCGCGCGCCGGGTGCGCCGGCGGCATGTTGAGCGCCTGGAAGTTGTACCAGTCGGTCTCGGCCTCCGGGCCCTCCGCCACGGCGAACCCCATCGCCACGAACGTGTCCTCGAGCTCCTCGCGGGTCTGGGTGACGAGGTGCAGGTGCCCCCGCCGCGGCAGCCACGCGTGGGTCGAGATCTCGGTGAGGTCGAGGCGCTCCTCGGCGACGCGCCGGGCGCGCTCCTCGGCGTCGAGGGCGGCGGCCCGCCGGCCGAGCTGCTCCTGGAGCCGGGTGCGGGCGTCGTGGATGACCGCCCCGGCGTCGCGGCGCTCCTCGGGCGCGAGCCGGGCGAGGCGGGTGTGGAGGCGGGCCAGCTCCGAGCGCTTGCCGACGACGGTGCGCTCCACCTCCCGCAGGGCGGCGAGGTCGGCGGCCGCCTCGATGCGGCGGCGCCCGTCGGCTTCTACGGCCGCCGCCGCCGCGGCGATGGACGGGGTGTTCTCGGGGGTCAAGCGGCTGGTCACAGTTCCTGCAGTCTGTCCAAGTCGAGGGCTGGAAGGCCAAAACGGAACGTGGATCCCTCCCCGGGCGCCGATTCGGCCACCAGGCGGCCGCCGTGCAGCTCGACCAGCCCCCTGCTGATCCAGAGGCCGAGCCCCGAACCGCTCGGCCTGCCCACGGCCCGGCGGAAGAACTTGGTGAACACCCTGGTCAGGTCCTCGGCCGGGATCCCCTCCCCCCGGTCGGCCACGGCCACGGAGATCTCGCCGGCGGCCACCGCGCCGCGGATCGTCAGTCCCTCCGGAGAACCGTACTTGCACGCGTTCTCGACAAGGTTCGTGAGCACCTGCTCGATCTTGTCGGGGTCCGCGTACGCCTTCGGGAGGTCCGCGGGGAACTCGGTCGCCGCCTCGAGCCCGGGGTACTCGAGGCGGACCTTGTCGACCACGGCGGCGGCCAGGCGGGCAAGGTCGACCGGCTGGCGGCGCAGCACCAGCCGGCCGGTCTCGAGCCGGCTGATGTCGAGGAGCTCGGTGATGAGGCGTGTCACGCGGTCGGCGTCGTGGTTGACCTGCTCGAGCATCAGCCGCTTCTGGTCGTCGCGAAGTCGGTCCCAGCGGTTGAGCACCAGGCTGGTGTAGCCCTTGACGGACGTGAGCGGCGAGCGCAGCTCGTGGCTGACGGTCGAGACGATCTCGATGCCGCTCAGCCCCGACCGGGAGTGGCGGCCGGCGTCGCGCAGGCTGAGCACCGCCCCGGCGACGCCGCCCGCCGCGTCCCGCACGTAGGCGCCGGTGAGCCGGACGACGACGTCGCGGCCGTCCTTGCGCCGCAGAGTCACCGGCTGCTCGGCCATCGCCCTCACCGAGCGCAGCCGCGCGGAGGGGTGCCAGCAGCCGGCGGCGAGCCGGTTGCCGTCGCCGTCACGGGGCTCGAGGCGCTCGGCACACACCTCGCCGAGGAGATCGTCGCGGGTGTAGCCGAGGAGCAGCCGGGCGGCGTCGTTGAGCTCGGCGACGCGGCCTTCGGCGTCGAGGGCGACCACGGCGTCGGGGAGGAGTGCGGCCAGGTCGCCGAGCGTCGGCGCCCGGGTGGTGCCGGGCGGGGCGCCCGGGGCCCGGCGTTCAGCGGTCCGGTCGATGGTCACCGGGCGGCCGCCGTCCCGTCGAGTCGGAGGGGCGCACGCCGCTGCCGGGCGGCTTCGAAGCAGAGCACCGCCGCCGTGGCCGCGACGTTGAGGGACTCCGCCGGCCCCGCCATGGGGATCGAGAGAAGACCGTCCAGCCTGGAGGACACCGCCGGGGGCAGTCCGTGCGCCTCGTTGCCGAGCGTCAGGGCCACCGGGCCGGCGAGATCCGCCGCAGCGTAGTCGCGGCCCCCCCTCGGCACCGTCCCCCACCGCCACAGCCCCCAGCGGCCCAGCTCGTCGAGGACCTCCTCCGCGTCCGGCCCCGCCACGACCGGCACGTGGAACACCGCCCCGGCCGACGCCCGCACCGTCTTCGGGTTGTACAGGTCGACGGATCCGGAGCACGACACCACCGCCCCCGCGCCGGCGGCGCCGGCGGTGCGCACGATGGTCCCCAGGTTGCCGGGATCGCGGACCTCCGCGCAGACGACCACCAGGTCCCGCGAGGCGGGCGGGACGTCCCCGAGGGCCACGTCGACCATCTCGACGACGGCCATCACGCCCTGGGGGGCCACGGTGCCCGCGACGCGGGCCATGACCCCCCGCTCGAGCTCGACAACCGCCGCGCCGGCCGCCGCCGCGCGCTGCACCACCCGGCGCTCGGCGTCGGCGACCCGCTCGTCGTCGACCAGCACGGATTCCACCGCGGCGCCGGCGTCGAGCGCTTCGCCGATCGCCTTGGCTCCCTCGACGACGAAGCGGCGCTCCGAGGAGCGCGCGTCGCGCCGGGCCAGCAGCTGCCGCACGCGCCGGACCCCGACGCTGCGGTATCCGAGTGCAGGCAGCGGTGCGGCTTCCCGGCTCAGGCGGTCGCCGACCCTGCCCCGGCGTCGCTGGTGCGGGCGCGGCCGGAACGGCGCGCCTCGGGCTCGCCGGCAGGCCCGGCCTCATCCGGGCCGGCCCCGAGGGCGCTGCGCGCCGTCTCCACCACCGCGGCGAACGCACCGTCGTCGCGGACGGCGAGGTCGGCGAGGATCTTCCGGTCGACCTCCACCTGTGCGACCCGCAGGCCGGCGATCAGGCGGCTGTAGCTGAGGCCGTGGACCCGCGCCGCCGCGTTGATCCGCTGGATCCACAGCTGGCGGAAGTCACCTTTGCGGGCGCGGCGGTCCCGGTAGGCGTACTGCAGGGAGTGCATGACCTGCTCATGGGCCGCGCGGTAGCTGCGGCTCTTGTTGCCGAAGTAGCCCTGCGCCTGCTCGAGGACGGCGCGGCGATGCTTCTTGCTGTGGACGGCACGCTTGACCCGGGCCATCGATAGCTCCTTTCAACCGGTGACGACGAGGGGATCCTGGGCGGTGCCCCGGCGCAAGCCGGCCGGGGCGGCACCTGCGCCCAGGGAGGAACTCACATTCCGAGGAGGCGCTTCACCGCCTTGACGTCGCCGGGGGCGACGTCCACTTCGCGGCCGAGCCGCCGGGTGCGGGTGCTGGGCTTCTTCTCCAGGATGTGGTTGCGGAAGGCCTGCTGGCGCCGGAGACGCCCGGTCCCGGTGATCTTGAAGCGCTTGGCGGCGCCCCTGTCGGTCTTCATTTTGGGCATTGTCAGGCTCCTGGTGTCAGGTGGAGTCAGATGGGGAAAGAGGGGCGCGCACGGCGCTGTCTGCACTGCCGGCGGCACCGCCGGGTGCCCCGGCGGCGACCGTCGCCTGCCCGTCGCCCTCGGCGGCGCCGGCGGCCGTCCCGGGCGGGGGTGCCGTCCCGTTCGCCGGCGCCCTGCGCGTCTGCGCACGGCGGTCCGGCGCGAGCACCATGACCATGTTCCGCCCGTCGAGTTTCGGTGCCGCTTCTACCTTGGCGACCGACGAGACCGACTCGGCCACCTGGTCGAGGATCCGCTTCCCGAGCTCCGGATGGCTCGTCTCCCGGCCCCGGAACATGATCGTGATCTTGACCTTGTGCCCGTCGCCGAGGAAGCGGGCCACCTGGCGGGTCTTGGTGTCGAAGTCCCCGACGCCGATCTTCGGCCGGTACTTCATCTCCTTGATGCCTGTGCTGGTGGCCTTGCGCCGGGACTCTTTCGCTCTCTGGGCCGCCTCGTACTTGAAGCGGTTGTAGTCCATGATCCGGCATACCGGAGGGTTGGCTTCGGCGGCCACCTCGACGAGGTCCAGGTCCATCTGGCGGGCGATGGCGAGTGCCTCGGGGAGCGGCTTGACTCCCATCTGCCTGCCGTCAGAGTCGATCAGGCGAACTTCCCGGGCTCTGATCCGTTCGTTGGTCCGGTGCTCGTTTTGGTCAGGTGCAGCGGCTATGCGGCATCACTCCTTGGTATCAAGCCCCCTCCGCGGCGCGAAAAGGGGCGGGCGTCAGGAAGCAACGCCCGCCTCGGCGGTCGATCGACCCGGTCACACCGAGGCCACGCCTGCGCCCCGACGGCCGGGTGGGGGTGTGTGAACCCCGCTTCCCGTTTCACTTGTCAACCCACGTAGGGTACCGCAGATGAGCACCCTTTGGACGCCCGGCGGAGAACGACCCATCCGGCGGCAGCCCCCCGACGCCGGCAGCACCCCTTCGGCCGGCCGCCCTCCGGCCGGCAAGCCTTCCGCCGTGCCCCCCGGAGCGGGCGCCCCGGCGGGCGCCGGCAGCGGCGAGGAAGGCCTCCTGAGCGAGGAGGAAGCGCGGGCCCAGATGGAGGAGCTCCGCGACCAGCTGGCCCGGACCCCCGCCGAGGTGGTCGTCGCCAACCACGCATTCGGGCTGTTCGAGCTGGCCGCCCTGCACCTGTCGCTGCAGCCGGCGCAGCTCGGCGAGGCCCGGCTGGCGATCGACGCCCTGGGCGCGCTGGTAGACGGTCTCGGGTCCCGCCTGGGCGAGGCCGCCCCCGAGCTCGGCGACGCCCTCGCCCAGCTGCGCATGGCGTACGTCCAGATACACGGGGCGCAGCAGGCGGCAGACCCCGGCGAAGCCCGCCCCGGGTCCGGACCCGCAGCCGGGGGGACGGCGCCGGCGGCACCGGAGGACGAGCGGTAGCGCCGGGCCGGGCGCGCGGCGCGGCGGCCACGCCCCCATCAGGAGCCCGGGCCGCCCCGCGGCTGCTCCGCCACGTTGGCGGCCTCCCACTGGCCGCCGCGACCGGGCGCAACGTCGAAGGTGACCGAGGCGCCCGGGCGGATGGTCCGGGAGCCGCCCGCGATCTGGGTGCAGTGGAAGCGGTATCGCGCCCCCTCCGGCGCCGCCCCCCCGCTGTCGCGCGCCTCCACCACGCCGAGCCCGACGGCGTCGTCGAAGGCGACGACGACGCCGGCCCGGCGCCCTCCGAGCGGCTTCGCCCCCTGCGCCGCCGACGCCCAGTGCGCCGCGGCGCCGCCCGGGGCGCCGCCCGGCGTCGACACACCCCCACCCGCCGGCGGCGGCACGCGGCGCCCGGCGGTCACGGGACGATCTTGGCGATCGGGAGCTCGATGATGTCGGTCGCCCCGTGGTCCTTGAGCGCAGGGATGAGCGTGTTGATGGTGTGCTTGGGAACGACCGCCTCCACCGCGAACCCGTCCTCCCCGTACAGCTGCGACACGGTGGGCGACTTCATCGCCGGCAGCAGCGCGATGACCGAGGACAGCTGCGCCTCCACGACGTTGAGCTTGACGAGGACCCGGCCGCGGGCGATGAGGGTGCCGTTGAGCAGGGTCAGCAGCTGCTGCATGGCGTGCCGCCTGGTCTCGTCGGCGTAGGACAGGGGGTTGGCGATCAGCTCCGTGTAGGACTCGAGGATCGTCTCGATGACCCGCAGCCCCGCGGCCCGGAGGGCCCGGCCGGTCTCGGTGATCTCCACCACGGCGTCCGCGATCTCGGGGATCTTCGCCTCGGTCGCCCCGTGGGAGAGCCGCACCTCCGCCTTCACCCCGCGGTCGGTGAGGAAGCGGCCGGTGAGCGACGGGTACTCGGTGGACACACGGGTGCCGGGGGGGAGGTCGCCGGCGGAGCGGACGGGCGAGTCCTCGGCGACGGCGAGCACCACCCGGATGGGGCGGGACGTGGCCTTGCTGTAGCGCAGCTCGCCGAGCGAGACGACCTCGCTCTCGGTCTCCTCGATCCAGTCCCGGCCGGTGACCCCCAGGTCGAAGAGGCCCTCGGCGACGTACTCGGGGATCTCCTGGGGGCGCAGGATCCGCACCTCCGAGATGCGAGGGTCGTCGATCGTCGCCCGGTAGTCGACGTCGGAGGTTCGGGCGACGGCGAGGTCGGCGGCCTCGAAGAGCTCGAGGGTCGCCCGCTCGAGCGAGCCCTTGGGCAGCACCAGGCGCAGCACGGCGCCCCCTAGACGCCGCCGCCGGCGGGAGGCTGGCGCTTGGCGATCTCGCCGAGGAGGTTCGCCATCTCTATGGCCGTGGCGGCCGCCTCGAAGCCCTTGTTGCCGGCCTTGACGCCGGCGCGCTCGAAGGCCTGCTCTACGCTTTCGGTCGTCAGGACCCCGAAGACGATGGGGACGCCGGTGTCGAGCTGCACCCGCTGCACCCCGGCGGCGCACTGGCCGGCGACGAAGTCGTAGTGGCCGGTCTCGCCGCGGATCACCGCCCCGAGGGTGATCACCGCGTCGTAGGAGCCGCCCTCCGCGAGGCGGGCGGCGACGAGCGGCAGCTCGAACGCCCCCGGCGCCCAGACCACGTCGACCGCCTCCGGGTCGACGCCGTGGCGGCGCAACCCGTCGAGGGCGCCGTCGACGAGGCGCTCCACGATGGCCTCGTTGAAGCGGCTGGCGGCCACGGCGACGCGCAGGCCCTGGCCGTTGAGGTGTCCTTCGAAGGTGGTCACAGGGCGTCGCCCTCCCCGAGCAGGTGGCCCATACGGTCACGTTTGGTCCGCAGGTAGCGGATGTTCTCCTCGTTGGGCACCGTGTGCAGCGGCACCCTCTCGGCGATCTCCAGGCCGAACCCTTCGAGGCCGCCCCTCTTCGCCGGGTTGTTGGTCATCAGCCGCATGGTGGTGACCCCGAGATCCACCAGGATCTGCGCGCCGATGCCGTACTCCCTGTTGTCGACGGGGAGTCCTAGCTCGACGTTGGCGTCGACGGTGTCGAGCCCGCCGTCCTGGAGCTCGTAGGCCTGCAGCTTGTGGGTGATGCCGATCCCCCGGCCCTCGTGGCCGCGCAGGTAGACCACGACGCCGGTGCCCTCCTCGGCGATCTTGCGCATGGCGAGGTCCAGCTGCGTGCCGCAGTCGCAGCGCTTCGAGCCGAACACGTCCCCGGTCAGGCACTCGCTGTGCACCCGGACGAGCACGTTCTCCTCGCCCGCCGGCTCGCCCATGACGAAGGCGAGGTGGGTCTCCTGGTCGAGGACGCTCTGGTAGGCGATGCAGCGGAACACCCCGTACTCGGTCGGCACCCGGGCGTCGGCGGTCCGGTTGACGAGGTGCTCGGTCAGGCGCCGGTAGCGGATGAGGTCCGCGATGGTGACGAGGAGCAGGCCGTGCTTGGCGGCGAAGACCTCCAGGTCGTCGCGGCGGGCCATGCCCAGGCCGTCCTCGGTGACGACCTCGCAGAGGACGCCCGCCGGCTCCAGCCCGGCCAGGCGGGCGAGGTCCACGGCGGCCTCGGTGTGCCCGGCGCGCTTGAGGACCCCGCCCTCGCGGGCGCGAAGCACGTGCAGGTGCCCGGGGCGGGAGAGGTCCCCGGGCCGGGTGCCGGGATCGATCAGAGCCCGGGCGGTGTGCGCCCGGTCGGCGGCGGATATCCCGGTGGTGGTCCCCGAGCGGTAGTCGACGGTGACGGTGAAGGCGGTCTGCTGGGACTCGGTGTTGCGGGCCACCATGAGCGGCAGGTCGAGCTCGTCGGCCCTCTCGGCGGTGATCGCGGCGCAGATCAGCCCGGAGGTGTGGCGCACGAAGAACGCCATCGCCTCGGGGGTGGCGTGCTCGGCGGCGACGATCAGGTCCCCCTCGTTCTCCCGGTCCTGGTCGTCGACGACGATGACGATCTCCCCGGCGGCGATCGCCGCGATGGCCTCCTCGATGGAGGCGGTCACGGTGCTCAGCCCCCGATCGCCGTGGGGGCGCCGCCGCGGGCGGGCGGGTCCCCGTAGGGGGACTCCGTGCCGGCTCGCAGGAGCCGTTCGGTGTACTTGGCGATCACGTCCACCTCCAGGTTGACGGGGTCCCCGGGTCCTTTGCGGCCCAGGGTGGTCACCGCCGCGGTGTGCGGGATGACAGCGACAGCGAACCCCCCGGCGGTGAGGCCGGCGACGGTGAGGCTGACGCCGTCGACCGCCACCGAGCCCTTCTCGACCACGTAGGGCAGCAGGTCCGGGGGGGCGTCGACCTCGAGGTCCGGGGCGCGCCGGGTGACCCGGCCGACCCCGTCGACGTGCCCCTGGACGAGATGCCCGCCGAAGCGGCCGCCGGCGGCGACGGGCCGCTCCAGGTTCACCGGGTCGCCGGGACGCAACGACCCGAGCGTGGTGCGCCGCAGCGTCTCCTCGACCGCGTCCGCCGCCCACCACCCGGGCCCCAGGTCCACGACCGTCAGGCAGCAGCCGTCGACGGCGATCGAGTCACCGACCTGAGCGCCGCCGACCACGGCCGCCGCGGAGAAGACCAGGCGCGTGGCGGCGCCGGCGGCGCGGGCGGCTCGCAGGGCGCCCATCTCCTCGACGATCCCGGTGAACATCACCGCTCACGGTACGGCAAGCTCGCCGCCCGCGGCCAGCACGTCGATGCGAACGTCGGCGCCGACCCGGCGCACCCCGGCGACCCGGCCCCGCCAGGCGCCCGCAAGGGTGGGGGCGCCCGGGCCGCGCAGCAGCGGGACGCCGTCGTCGCCGCCGAGCAGCGCGGGGGCGACGTAGACGACGTAGTGGTCCACGAGACGCTGATGGTGAAAGGACCACGCCACGCGCGCCCCGCCCTCCACGAGAAGCTGGAGCACGCCGCGCCGTCCGAGCTCGTCGAGGAGCTCGCCGAGGTCGCCATCGTGGACCAGGGCGGGCAGGGCTCGGGCCCCCTCGGGGGGGCGGCCGAGGATGACGCGGAGCGGTTCGGGCCCCTCGACGCCGCGCACGGTGAGGGCGGGGTCGTCGGCGCGGACGGTCCCGGCACCGACCGCGATGGCGTCGCTCTGCGCGCGCAGCACCTGGACGTCGGCGCGCGCCTCGGGGCCGGTGATCCACTTGCTGGTCCCGTCGGGCGCGGCGATGCGGCCGTCCAGGGTGGCGGCCAGCTTCAGGACGACCCACGGCCGGCCCCGCCGGCGGTGGGCGAGGTAGGGGGCGAGGGAGGCGGCGACCTCCTCGCCGGCGACGCCGACCTCCACGTCGATCCCCGCGGCGCGCAGGGCCGCCACGCCGGTCCCCGACACCCGAGGGTCGGGGTCGGTGACGCCGACGACGACGCGCGCCACGCCCGCGGCGATCACCGCGTCGGTGCACGGCCCGGTGCGCCCCTGGTGGGAGCAGGGCTCGAGGGTCACGTACAGGGTGGCCCCGCGGGCGGAGCGCCCGGCGAGGCCGAGGGCGACGATCTCGGCGTGGGGGCCGCCCGGCGGCTGGGTGGCGCCCTCGGCCGCGGGCTCGTCGCCGGCGGGCACCACGACCGCGCCGACCCAGGGGTTGGGCGACGTGCGGCCCCGCACGCCCTCGCCGAGCGCAACCGCCTCGGCCATCCAGTGGCGGTCCTCCTCCCGCACGGCTCAGGGGTGGTGGCCGGGCTGGCCGCCGAGCAGCTCGAGGGCGTGGGGCAGCACGTCGAGGACCGCCTCGAGGCACTCGACGGCACCTTTGGGAGAGCCGGGCGTGTTGAGGATGATGCTCTTGCCGCGGATGCCGGCGATCCCCCGCGACAGCCGGCCGAGGGGGCTCGCCAGACGCATCGCCTCGGCGAGTCCGGGGGCTTCGCGCTCGACGATCTCCCGGGTGCCCTCGGGGGTCTGATCGTGGGGCGCGAACCCGGTGCCGCCGGTGGTGACCACCAGGCCCCAGAAGCTGACGCTGAGGCGGGTCAGCTCGCCGGCGACGGACGCGACCCCGTCGGGGATCACGGACCGCTCGACCACCTCGAAGCCCGCCCGGCCCAGCACATCGGCGAGTGCCACACCCGAGAGGTCCTCGCGGACACCGGCGGCGACGCCGTCGGAGACGGTGACGACCTTGGCCTGCCCGGCCCCGGCTCCCGCCTCGGTCACGGCAGCGCCACCGCCGCCGCTGCCGCCGCCTCGCGGATCGCCCGGGCCGCCGCCACGGGGTCCTCCGCGCCGAAGATGGCGCTGCCCGCCACGAAGATCGAGGCGCCGGCGCCGGCCATGGCGGGCACGGTGCCGGCGTCGATTCCGCCGTCGACCTCGATGGCCAGGTCGAGGCCGTCGCGGTGCGCGATCTCCGCGGCGCGGGCGACCTTGGGAACCACGTCGGGGATGAAGCGCTGACCGCCGAAGCCGGGGTGCACCGACATGACCAGCAGCATGTCGATCCGGTCGAGCCACGGCTCGCAGGAGTCGAACGGCGTTTCGGGGTTGACCGCCAGGCCGACGCCGAGGCCGAGGGACCGCATCTCGGCGATGAGCTCCGCGGTGGAGCCCACCTCGACGTGCACCGTGCAGTGGGAGGCGCCGGCCTCGGCGAACGCCCGCAGGTACTGCCCCGGGTTGGTCATCATCAGGTGGCAGTCCAAGAAGGCGTCGGTGTGCCTGCGGATCGCGCGCACCACCGGCGGGCCGATCGTCAGGTTCGGGACGAAGTGCCCGTCCATGACGTCGACGTGGAGCAGGTCTGTCTCGTCGCGCACCCTGTCGATGTCGGCCCCCAGGGCGGCGAAGTTCGCGGAGAGGATGGAGGGGGCCATGCGGACAGACGGGCGCGGCACGGCGAGCACACTACCGGGGCGGGGTTCGCAGCGTGAGAAGGTACATCCCGTCGGTGCCGGCGTCCTGGGGCAGCAGAAGGGCGCCGCGGCCGTGGGTGCGCCACGGGCCGCCCGGCGGCGGCAGCGGCTGCAGGTCGGGGTAGCTGCGCCCGAGCCACCGGTCCGCCCCCTGGGTCTCGGCGCGGGTCAGGGTGCACACGCTGTAGGCGAGCACCCCGCCGGGGCGCACGAGGGGGCGGGCGGCGGCGAGGAGGCGTCGCTGGAGGCCGGCGAGGCGCTCCACGTCGCCCGGGGCGAGCCGCCAGCGGGCGTCGGGGCGCCGGCGGAGGACACCCAGCCCCGAGCAGGGGGCGTCGACGAGGACCACGTCGAAGGTGGCGGGGCGCCACGGCGGGTCGGTGCCGTCGGCGGCCACCGTCACCACCGCGGCGGCGCCGAGGCGCGCCGCGTTGGCGCCGAGCAGCCGCGCCCGGCCGGGGGACACGTCGCCGGCGACGACGAGGCTTGCGCCGGCGGCGGCCAGGGCGGTGGCCTTGCCCCCCGGCGCGGCGCACACGTCGAGCACCCTCCGGCCTCCGCCGCCGGCCAGATGGGCGGCGAGGTGGCCGGCGACCATCTGGCTGGCCGGGTCCTGGATGTAGCCGTCGGGGCGGACCGTCGCGGCGGCGGGCTCGTCCATGGCCTCGAGGGCGCGGCGGGCCTCGACGGGGCCGAGGTCGCGTGCCAGCGCCGCCACGATCCAGTCCGGGTAGCTGAGCTCGGTGGCCGGATCGGGCCACGCCGGCGGCCCGGAGGCGAGGTCCTCGGCGACGCGGCGCAGCACGGCGTTGACCAGCGAGCGGCCCCGGCCGCCGACCTCCGCCACCGTCGCGGACACCGCCGCGTGCGCGGGCACCCGCATCCACCCCAGCTGGTAGGCACCGAGGCGCAGGGCGGCGCGCACCTCGGCGTCGAGTGCGCCGCGGGCGTGGCGGCCGGTCAGCCAGTCGCAGGCCCGGCGCATCCGGGTGGCGCCGTACACGAGCTCGGTCACCAGGTGCCGGTCGCGCGCCTCGAGGGCGGTGCCGGCGAGCATCTCGGGCACCACCGCGTTCGCCCTAGCGCCGGCGTCGACGGCGATCAGGGCGTCGAGGGCCACCCTCCGGGCGGTCGTCGCCCGGGCGGTCGTGGCCCGGGGGCGCCCCGGCGGGGCGGGCCGGCGCACCGGACGGGGGGCGGCGCCGC
>JAJYLA010000051.1 GCA_021788115.1 Actinomycetes bacterium
GCGCTCACCGGTCCCGCGCTCACCGGTCCCGCGCTCACCGGTCCCGCGTTCACCGGCCCGCGCTCACCATTCGGCCAGCCGCCCGTCGGCGTGGCGCCAGTCGGGGTCGGGCATCCTCCAGTCGGTCACCGCCGCCGCGACCGCGCCGGCGTCGACCTCGATGCCGAGCCCCGGGCCGGCGGGCCGGGCGAAGAAGCCGTCGGGGCTGCAGAGCGGCTCGGCGTCGGCCAGGTAGTCGAACAGCTCGCCGGTAGGCAGCCCCTCAAAGCCCTCGTGGTAGTGCAGCCCCCGGCTCTGCTCCTGGATCACCACGTTGGCGCAGCAGAAGCCCACCTGGAGCGAGGCGGCCAGCGAGACCGGGCCGTTCGGGCAGTGGGGGGCGACGGCGACGTCGTAGGCCTCGGCCATCCGGCAGATCTTCTCCAGCTCGAACAGGCCGGTCAGGGACACGTCGGGCTGGAGGATGTCGACCGTGGCGTCGCGGAGGAGGTCCTTGAACTGCCAGCGCGACGTGAGCCGCTCCCCCGTCGCGATGGGCACCGACCCGGCCACCCGGCGCAGGTCCCGCAGGCCGTCGTAGTCCTCGGGGCTGACCGGCTCCTCCACCCACATGAGCGAGAACTGCTCCAGCTCGCGCACCAGCGCCCGGGCGGTGACGTGGTTCGCCCGACCGTGGAAGTCGACGGCGATGCCGAGGTCCCCGCCGAACTCCGAGCGCAGCGAGGCCACCCGCTCGACCACGGCGTCGATGCTCGACGAGGGCTCCAGGAAGTCCAGCTGCCCGGCCACGTTCAGCTTCACGGCGGAGAACCCCTGCTTCAACCGGGATCTGGTGTGCTCCACCACGTCCTCGGGCCGGTCGCCGCCCACCCACACGTAGGTCCGCAGCTTCTCGCGCACCGCGCCGCCGAGGAACTCGTGGACCGGCAGGCCGTGCCGGCGCCCCTTGGCGTCCCACAGGGCCTGCTCTATGGCCGCGGCCGCGGTCCCGAGGATGGGGCCGCCGCGGAAGAACCCGCCGCGGTGCATCCGCTGGGCCAGGTCCTCGATGCGCCCGGCGGGGGACCCGGTGATGTTGACGCCGATGTCCTCGATGGCGCCGACCACCGCGGCCTGCCGCTTGGGGACGATGGCCTCCCCCCAGCCCTCGGTCCCGTCGCTGCAGCGCAGCCGCACGAAGGTCCACCGGGGCGGGACCCGGAAGACGTCGAGCCCCTCGATCACCGCCGCGCTCACAAGAACGCCTTCTCTGTCTCCGTGTCGAACAGGTGCACCACCGACCCGTCCACCGCGAAGGCCACCTTCTGGTCGGGTCGGATGGAGCTGTCCCGCTTGGTGCGGGCCGTCAGCTTGGCCCCGCTCACGTCGACCAGCACGTACTGCTCCGAACCGAGCGGCTCCACCACCTCCACCACACCGGTGACGTAGGAGCGCACGTCCTGGCCGACCGAGGCGGCCGGCACGATGTCCATGTGCTCGGGCCGGACGCCGGCCACCACCTTCGACCCGCCCGGCAGCGGGACGGCCGCCGCCGCCTCGGGCGGCAGCTCGATGCGCACCCCGGGTCCCTCGACGTGCGCCCGGTCGCCTTCGCGGCTCAGCGTGCACTCCAGGAAGCCCATGGCCGGGGTGCCGATGAACCCGGCCACGAACCGGTTCACCGGCCGGTCGTAGGGCTCCTCCGGCGGCCCGACCTGCTGAACCCGGCCCTCGTGCATGACCACTATGCGGTCGCCCATGGTCAGCGCCTCGGTCTGGTCGTGAGTCACGTACACGGCCGTGGCCGTGACCGCCCGGTGCACCCTCAGGATCTCGGCCCGCATCTGCACCCGCAGGTGGGCGTCGAGGTTCGACAGCGGCTCGTCGAGCAGGAACACCTCCGGGTCCCGGACGATGGCCCGGCCCAGCGCCACCCGCTGGCGCTGGCCGCCCGAAAGCTGCTTGGGCCGCCGCTTGAGCATCTCGGAGATCCCGAGCATCCCGGCCGCGTCGCGCACCCGCCGGTCGATCTCCGGCTTCGGCAGCTTCCGCCGGCGCAGGCCGAAGGCCATGTTCTCGTACACCGACATGTGCGGGTACAGGCCGTAGTTCTGGAACACCATGGCCACGTCCCGGTCGCCGACGTCCACGTTGTTCACGATGCGGTCCCCGAAGTAGACCTCCCCCCCGGTCACCGACTCGAGGCCGGCGACGATCCGCAGCATGGTCGTCTTGCCCGAGCCGGAGGGGCCGACGATGACCATGAACTCGTGGTCTCGGATTTCGAGGTTGCAGTCGAACAGCACCTGGGTGCTGCCGTAGTGCTTCTCGACGCCCTTCAGGGTGATGCTGGACATCAGGTTCTCTCCTGCAGTGAGTAGCCGCGGAAGCTGGCGTCGAACGCGTCGGGCATGCGGCTCAGCCTCCGGCCGCCGTCGACCGGGATGACCGCCCCGGTCACGAACGAGGCCGCGTCGGAGGCGAGGAAGGCGACCACCTCGGCCACCTCCTCGGCGCCACCCGGCCGGCCCAGCAGGGTCGGCGCCGGCGGCAGGCCGCTCCCGGTCACCTGCCCGGCGTCGGCCAGCGTCTGGCGGAACGACCTGGTGGCGATGACACCGGGCTCCACCGCGTTCACCCGGACGCCGTACAGGCCGAACTCGACCGCCAGGGCCCGGGTGAGAGCCGTGATCCCGCCCTTGGTCGCCACGTAGGGGGCGAAGGTCGGGACCGGCATCTGCTGCTGGATGGACGTGAAGTTCACGATGGAGCCCGACCCCCGCTCGGCCATGTGGGCGCCGGCCGCCTGGGCCAGAAAGGCGGTGGCCCCCAGGTTGATCTCCACGATGCGGTCCCACTCGTCGTAGCCGGCTTCCAGGAACGGGGCCCGGGTGCCGGTCATGGCCGCGTTGTTCACCAGCACGTCCAGCCGCCCGTGCTCTCCGAGCACGCCCGGGACGACGGTGTCGCGCTGCGCCCGGTCGGCCAGATCGACCACCACCGCGTGGGCCCGGCCTCCGGCCGCCCCGACCGCTTCCACCGTGGCCTCGGCCGCGGCCGGGTCGATGTCGGCCACCACCACGACCGCCCCGTCACGGGCCAGCGCCGCCGCGGTGGCCCGGCCGATGCCCTGGCCGGCGCCGGTGACGAGGGCCACCCGGCCGGCCAGGCGCCCGGCGCCTGGCGCGCCGTTGGGTTCTGTCATGCTCACTGCCCGGCCAGGGCCCCGGCCGTCAGGCCCCGGACCATGTAGCGCTGGATGGCGAAGAAGGCGGCCATCAGGGGGATGGTGGTCAGGCAGGCGGCGGCCATCATGCCGCCCCAGTCGGTCTTGAACTGTCCGGTGAAGCTGGTGAGGAGCCCGGGAGGCAGGGTCTGCATCTTCAGGCTGTCGATCAGGGTCAGCGGGTACAGCAGGTTGTTCCAGGCGTCCATGAACACGAAGGCGCCGGTGGTGAACAGCCCCGGTAGGGTCAGCGGCAGCACCACCCGGAACAGGATGCCGATGCGCCCGTAGCCGTCCACCCGGGCCGCCTCTTCGATCTCGCGGGGCACGGCGTCGATGAAGCCTTTCATCATCCAGGCCCCGAACGGCAGGGCGAACGAGGTGTACCCGAGGATCAGGCCGTAGTAGGTGTTCAGCAGGTGGGTCTTCAAGAAGATCAGGTACAGCGGCCCGACCAGCACCACGAGGGGCAGGATCCGAGTGGCCAGGATGATCTGGCCGGTGAAGCCGCGCAGGCGCCACTGGCCCCTCGAGAGGCTGTAGCCGGCGAAGGCCGAGATGGCCACGGCTATCACCGCCGCGACCAGGGACGTCACGACGCTGTTCTCGAGGAAGGAGCTGAACGGCAGCGTCTGGCCGAACAGCTCCCCGTAGTTCTGCCCGGTCAGGGCGTGGGGGTACAGGGTCGGGTTGAGGCGGGTCACCTCGAGCGGGTTCTTGAGCGAGGTGGTCACCATCCAGTAGATGGGGGCCAGGCTCCAGAACAGGCCCGCGGTGACGATCACCGCGACTACCGCCACCTTCCACGGCTTGCGGCGCAGCCGGGTGGAGATGGGCACGCTGACCGGCGCGTCCGGCGTATCGAGGCGCGGGGCGACGGCGGTCATCGGGAGGCCCTCTGGAGGAGCCGGACATAGAACACGGCGAAGATCATGAGAAGAAGCAGCCACACCACGCCGATGGCGGAGGCGTAGCCCATGTTGAAGCTGCTGAATGCCAGTTGGTACACGTAGACGACCAGCGTGGTGGTGCTGTACGCCGGCCCGCCCTGGGTCATGGCCCAGATCTTGGCGAAGTCGTTGAAGTTGTTGATCACCATGATCAGCACGGCGATCATGGCCGGTCCCAGAAGGTAGGGCAGCTTGATGCGGCCGATCATCGACCACGTCCCGGCCCGGTCGACCCGGGCGGCCTCCACCACGTCGGTGGGGACGCTGGTCAGCGAGGCCGTGAAGACGAGGAAGAAGAACGGCACCGCCGTCCAGATGTTGGCCAGCATCACGGTCGGCATGGCCCACGTCGACGACGTCAGCCAGTGGACGTTGCTGTGGATGAGGCCCAGGTCCCGCAGCAGGGCGTTCACCACCCCGGAGTCCTGGTCGAACATGTAGCGGAACAGGAACGCCACGACGATGAGCGGCACCGCCCAGGGGGTGAGCAGGACGGTGCGGATGTAGCGCCACGGCCCGGCCATGTGCTCGGTGAGCAGGGCCAGCGCCAGCCCGATGATCACCGCGACGACCACCGAGCCGAACGTGTACACCGCCGTGTTGCGCAGCGACTGCCAGAAGACCGGGTCGTGGTAGAGCTGCTGGTAGTTCGAGAAACCGACGCCGGTGGCCGGCAGGCCGCTCAGGACCTTGTAGTTCTGCGTCGACAGGACGAACGTCCTGACTATCGGGTACCCGATGACGAACGCCAGGATGACGATGGTCGGCAGGACCATCCAGTCGAACCAGGGGGAGCGGCGGGGTTTCACTCCCCGCCGCTCCCCCGGCTGGATCGCAATCAATCAGGAACCACCAGTGAACTCGACCTTCTTGTGCTTACTTGAAGGCGTTCTGCAGGCCCGACTGGATGTTAGCGGCGATGCTCGCCGGTGACGTCGAGCTGGTCACCGCGCTCTGCACACCGGCCATGATCGGCGTGTAGGCGCTGCTGAAGTTCGGGCCGTACGGCAGCTGGATCACCGTCGGCAGGATCTTGTTGGTGAACGCCTGCAGGATCGGCGTGTTGATCTGGGACTGAATCTGCGGGCTCGGGTTCGCCAGCGTGGGCAGCGACGACTCGTACTTGATCGTGTAGCCGGTCACCGCCGACGGGTCCGAGGCCAGCCAGTTGATGAACTCCCAGTCCGCCTTCTTCTGCGCCGAGTGGTTGAAGATCACGAGCTGGTGTCCCTCGTCCACCGTGGAGGCCTGGCCCGCCGGGCCGGTCGGCAGGGTGGTCACGCCCCAGTTGGCGAAGAACTGGGCGTCGGTCTCGTGATTGGTGCTCTGCACCACTCCTTGCAGCACCGGCTGGTCCCAGACAAAGGCCACCTTGTTCTGCGCCGCCAGCGGGCGGTAGTAGCCGATTTTGTGGTTGGCGGTGATGTAGCCCTTCTGGGCCAGCGTCTGCATGAAGCCCAGGAAGGCCTGCATCTGAGGCGTGTTGGCCGTGGCGTTGGAACCGCTGAACGGCGTGGCGCCGAAGGTCTTCATCCACGGCCAGTCCACGGCCAGCGCGAAGCTCCGGTTGGTCGTGTCGATACCGAGCGGGAGCACCCCGGGCTCCTTGGCCTTGATGGTCGCCAGGTCGGTCATCAGCTGGGTGATGGTCGCCGGCGGGCTGTTCGGGTCGAGACCCGCCTGGGTCATGAGGGTCTTGTTGTACCAGAGGCCCGGAGGGTTGCTGTTCCAGGGCAGGGCCACCACCTGACCCTTGTAGGTGCCCTCGGACAGGGCCTTGGCGTTGTACACGCCGCTCTTCAGGTACGAGTCCAGCGGGGCCAGGGCGCCCGTGGCGGCCACCGCGAAGGTGTCGTTACCCGACAGCTCGGCCACGTCGGGGGGGTTACCCGACTGCTGGCGCAGGATCAGGGTGTGGCCGATGTCGGTGAAGGAGATCGGCTGGCTCACCACCTTGATCCCGGGGTGGGTGGCCTCGAACTGGGAGATCGTGGCCTCTATGCCCGGCCTGGTGGCGGTCTCGGCGTCGGCCCAGTTGGCGAAGGTGATGGTCACCGGGTGCTGGGCGCTCGGGGTGGTGCCCTGACCCGAGTTGGAAGATTTGGGACTGCTGCTGCCACACGCGGCCGCCAGCAGCGCCAGCACCCCTGCGACTGTAAGCACTGAAATCGACCGGCGGGTCCGGCCCCTGGTGGGCTTGCTCTCATTCAGCGACCCCGGATGAAGCACCTCGATGGCCTCCTTGTCGATCTGTCGCCGGGGAAGCTCTCTCACCCACTTGAGGCAAATGGGAGGACCCCCCGTCCTGCCGCCGGTTCGGCGACGAAAAGAGGTTAGACCTCTGTTGACCTTACGTCAAGCTGCAAGGGCCGCGACGACGGTGCTACGCTCACACAGCATTCGGGGTGCCGGGATTTTCCCGGCGCGCTTTTGGATGTCACGTCGTCTGTCACGGTTCGACCGTCGCGAAGAGAGGTCATACTGTGTGGGAACCGATTAGCCAGCCGGGAAGCCTCTCGGAGCGGATCGTCACCCAGGTCGAGCGGCTGATCAGCGAGGAGAGCCTGAAGCCGGGCGACCGGCTGCCCTCCGAGCGGGAGATGGCAGAGCTGCTCGGCGTGAGCCGCCCCTCCGTGCGCGAGGCGGTGCGCATGCTCGAAGCCCGCGGCAGGCTGAAGGTGCGCCACGGAAACGGGGTGTTCGTCGAGGCCCCCCGGCCCCAGCGCGAGCTCCAGGCCGCTCTGGCCGAGACAGAGCTGACCCTGAACGAGCTGTACGCCATGCGGGAGGTGCTCGAGGTGCCGGCCGCGGCGTGGGCCGCGGAGTCCGCGGGTCCGGAGCAGCTGGCGACGGTCCGGACCGCCCTCGACCAGCTGAACCGGGCAACCGACACCGGCGAGGAGCCCGACCAGCTCCGCCGGCTCGACGCCGCGTTCCACCAGGCCATCGCGGTCATGGCCGGCAACCGCTTCCTCCGCCAGACCAGCCACGTCCTGCACAACATGGTGCTGGCCGGCATGCAGACCACCCTTCTCATCCCCGGGCGCATCGAGGTGGCCCGGCGCGACCACGAGCGCATCTACAGCGCCATCGCGGCCCACGACCCGGCCGCGGCCCGCCGGGCCGCCCGGGCCCACATCCGCGGCGCCCACGCGGCCGCCGCCCGCCGGCTGGCCACGGAGGTTGAACCGGTCTGAGCCGGCCGGTGACGGCCGGCCCGGCCCCAGACCGGTCAAGAACCAGCGGCCGGCAGCACCCCGGCCACCCCCAGTCGCTCGGCCCAGGCGGCCACGGCCGCGACCGTCGCCGGGGCCAGGTTCAACGGCTCGGCGTCGTCGATCTCCTCCGGCTGCCGTCTCCGGCTGCCCGGCACCCGGCCGCCGGCGGCCTCGACCCGGCGGGCCAGGTCGTCGAGGCGGTCCCCACCGCCCCCGGCCACGCCGAACGCCGAGGGGTCGAGGGCCACCACCAGGTGGGAGATGCGCTGGGGCCGGTCGGCCGCGTCGGGGTCGAACATGTCGGCTACGTCCTGGCTGAGCGCCGGGCCCACCATGCCCCCGGTGAGGGCCTCGATCATGAACGCCAGGCTGTAGCCCTTGGCCCCGCCCAACGGGGCCAGCATGCCGGCCATGGCCGCGGCCGGGTCGGTGGTGGGGGCGCCGTGGGCGTCGAGAGCCCAGCCCTCCGGGATGGTCTCGTTGCGGTTGGCCCGCTCGGCGATACGCCCACGGGCCACGGCGCTGGTGGCCAGGTCCACGATGGCCGGCCGGGGCCGACAGGGGATCCCGGCCGCGATGGGGCTGGTGGACAGCAGGGGCCGGGCCCCGCCCCACGGGGGCATGACCGCCGGGCCGTTGCTGAACACCAGGCAGGCCAGGCCGGCCGACAGCGGGGGGAGGGTGTACACGCCGAGGGCCCCGCAGTGCGAGGAGTTGCCCACCGACACCGCGGCCAGCCCGTACCGGCGGGCCCGCTCGGCGGCCAGCCCGGCCGCGTCCCACAGCTGCCAGTGGCCCAGGCCGTCCTGGCCGTCCAGGGACAGCACGGGACCCCGGTCCCCGACAGTTTCCAGCGTCGCGGCGGCGTTCACCCCGCCGGCCTGCAGGCGCAGCAGGTAGTGCGGCAGGCGCATCAGACCGTGGGAGTGGGTGCCCCAGCTGTCGGCCAGGACCAGGGCGCGTGCCGTCTCGGCGGCTGGCCGGGCCGGGACCCCGACGACCTCGAACAACCCGGTCGCGACCTCCCGCGCCTGGCCCACGGAGAGCTGAGCGCGGTCCGCCATCACGCCCGGGTCGCCGCCAGCCGGGTGACCGGGCCCACGGCGTGGCGGGCCTCGCCCCCCCGGAGCAGGGCGATCAGGTCCTCGGCCAGCATGCCGGTCACGCGGGCCTGCGCCTCCAGGGTGATACCGGCCACGTGGGGGGTGAACACGACGTTCGGAGCGTCGTCGAGCGGGCCGGCCGACGGGGGTTCCTCGGTCCGCACGTCGAGGGCCGCCCCGCCGAGGTGACCGCGCTGCAGGGCGTCGGCCAGGGCGGCCTCGTCCATGACCTCGCCCCGGCCCACGTTCACCAGCAGGCTGCCGGGGCGCATCCGGGCCAGGAAGTCGGCGTCGACGAGACCCCTGGTCTGGGCCGTGGCGGGCAGGTGAACGCTGAGGACGTCAGCCGATGCGACCACCTCCTCCATGGAGGAGGCCATCTGGACGCCGGCGCTCCTGACCGCGTCGTCGCCCCCTTTGACCGCCACGTCGTAGCCGACGACCCGGGCGTCCAGGCACGACACCAACCGAGCCACGGCCAGGCCTGTCGCCCCCACCCCGAGGAGGCCCCAGGTGCAGCCTCCCAGCTCCCGGCCGGCGGTCCGATCCCAACGGCCGTGGCGGACGGCGCGGTCGTGCCCGACGATCCCCCGGGCCAGGGCCAGGGCCAGGCCCAGGGTGAGCTCGGCCACGCTGGTCGCGTTCGCCCCGCGGGCGGCGACGACGACCACGCCGCGGGCGATGGCCGCTTCCACGTCGACGTTGTCCAGGCCCGCCCCGGCCCGGGCCACCACCTGAACGTTGGGCGCGGCGTCGAGCAGCGCGGCGTCCACCTGCGTCCGGTTGCGCACCACGACGGCCCGGGCACCGGCGGCCTCCGTCCCGAGCCGGTCGCGGTCGCGCCACAGGTCCGGCTGGTAGGACACGGTGACCGTTTCGGCCAGCCGGTCGAAGGCCGGGCCCCAGACGTCCTCGACCACGAGGACCTCGGTCGGCCCGTCTGCGATCACCACTTACTGATCACCGCTTCCCAGCTCCCAGGTCACGTAGCGGTAGTCGCTGAACTCCTCGAGACCGGTGTGGGAACCTTCCCGGCCCAGGCCGCTCTGCTTCACGCCGCCCATCGGACCGTAGACCGACGACGGCAGGGCGCTGTTGCAGCCGATGATGCCGGCCTCCAGCTGCTCGGCGACCCGCCAGGAGCGGCGCAGGTCCCGGGTGTAGAAGTAGGCGGCCAGGCCCATCTCGGTGCGGTTGGCCAGCCCCACGGCCTCCGCCTCGGTCTCGAAGCGGAACAGCCCGGCGGCGGGCCCGAACACCTCCTCCTCGAAGATCGACGAAGTGGTCGGGACGTCCTCGACCAGGCACGGGGCCGTGTAGGAGCCGCCCGACGGCGGCCGGCCGCCGGAGGACAGCTTCCGCCCGCCGGCGTCCTCGGCTTCGGCCACCAGCTTGGCGACGGCCTCGACCCGAGCGTCGTCGATGAGCGGGCCCAGATCCGGCGCCGGGTCGCCGGCCGGGTCGCCCACGGTCATGGCCTCCACGGCGGCCGCCACCCGGTCGCGGAACTCGTCGTAGACGCTCTCGTGCACCAAGAACCGGTTGGCCGCGATGCACGACTGGCCGTTGTTGCGGAACTTGGCCACCAGGAGGCCGTCCAGCGCGGCGTCGAGGTCGGCGTCGGCGAAGACGATGAACGGGGCGTTGCCCCCGAGCTCCAGGAGCGGGCGCACGACCCGCTCGGAAGCCAGGGCCATGATCCGCCGGCCCACCTCGGTGGAGCCGGTGAAGCTCACCACCCGGACGGCCCGGTGCGACAGCAGGGCCTCGGTCTGCTCGCCGGCCGGGCCGTGCACCAGGTTGGCCACCCCGACCGGCAGCCCGGCGTCGGTCAGGCACCGGAACATCTCTATGGCGGCCAGCGGGGCCTTCTCCGACACCCGCGACACGGTGGTGCACCCGGCGGCCAGCGCCGGGGCCAGCTTGCGGGCCTGGATGGAGACCGGGAAGTTCCACGGCGTGAGGCAGGCCGCCACGCCGGCCGGCCGGCGCAGCGACACGTGCCGGCGGCCGGGGAACTCCGGTGACAGCACGTCGCCCAGGGGGCGCCTGATCTGCTCGGCGAACCAACGGAAGTACTCCGAGGCGAAGCGGACCTCGGCGACGGCCTCCGGGAGGCGCTTGCCGGTCTCCTGCATCAGGACATGACCTATGCGCTCGGCCTCGCCGGCCAGGGCCCGGCCGGCCTCGAGCAGGATGTCGGCCCGGGCCCGGCCGGGCATGTCCGACCAGGCCGGGAAGGCCGCCTCGGCCGCGTCGGCCGCGGCCAGGGCCTCGTCCCGGCCGCCGTAGCCGACGGTGGCGATCTCGCTCCGGTCGGCCGGGTTCAGCACCGGCAGCGTGCCCGGCGCCGACTGCCACTTGCCGCCGATCAGGGTCCCTTCGATGGTCTGGGCGGCCACCGCTCAGGCGCTCGGGTACAGCTTGGTGAGCACGAACTCGCGGTGGCCGAGCACCTCGGCGCAGGTGTAGCGCCCGTTCACCGTGCGGTCCATGACCTCCATGAGCCGGTCGCCGGCCTCGGCCAGCGTCAACTCCCGGCGCAGCACGCCCGAGCAGTCGAAGTCGATGTGCTCGGACATGGTGCGGGCGGTGAGCGGGTTGGCCGTGAGCTTGATCACCGGCTCGATGGGGTTGCCGATGATGTTGCCCTGGCCGGTCGGGAACAGGTGCACGACCGCGCCCGCGGCGGCCATCAGGGTCACGCACTCGGCCGCGGCCGAGGAGGTGTCCATGAAGTTGAGGCCCTGGCGGACCGGCGCCTCGGCCGGGCCGAGGGCGTCCACCACCGGGACCGTGCCGGTCTTGGCGATGTTGCCCTGCGCCTTTTCCTCGATGGTCGAAAGCCCGCCGCGGATGTTGCCCTGCGTGGGCTGCGAGCCGAGCAGGTTGGCGCCCTCCCGCTCGATGCGGTCCAGGTAGGACTCGAAGAGGTGGAGGAACTTCTTGCGAACCTCGTCGTCGATGCAGCGCGCCGCGATCTGGTCCTCCCCACCGGTGAGCTCGCTGGTCTCGCCGAACAGCACGGTGCCGCCGGCGGCGACGTGTCGGTCCACCACCTGCGAGGTGGTCGGGCTGGAGCCTAGGCCGGTGGTCGTGTCGGACTCGCCGCACTTGATGCTCAGCATGATCTCCGAACGCTCGACCGGCTGGCGGGCGATCTCGCTGGCGTCCTGGAGGAATTGCGCGGCCCGCCGGGCGCCGGCCTCGATGGTGCGAAAGTCGCCGTTGCGCTCGATGGACAGCCCCTCCACCGGCTTGCCGGTGGCGGCGATGCCCTCCACGACCCGGTCGGTCCACGCCGGCTCGATGCCCACCACCAAAACCGCGGCCACGTTCGGGTTGGCGCCGGTGCCGATGAGGGTGCGGAACGTGAGGTCCAGGTCGGCACCGAACTGCAGCCGCCCGTAGGCGTGCGGCAGGGCCAGCGTCCCCGGCACCACCGATGCGATGGCCTCGCAGGAGGCGTTCGACAGGTCGTCCACGGGGAGTATGACGACACGGTTGCGGATCCCGACCGCCCCGTTCGGCCGGCGGAAGCCGGTCAGTTGCTTTGACTCTGCGGCCATCTGGCACTCCTCAGGTTGTGGACGTGGACGTAATCACCTCGGGCGATCGCCGCGGTCGCCACCCCTATCCGGACGCCGTACTCGATCACGTCGTCGCCGGCGGCCCGGTCGGCCAGCGCGAACTTGTGACCGAGGGGCACCGCGTGGCGCACCTCTGCGGAGATGTCGCGGTTCGTTGCGAGCACCGCCCCCTTGACCGGCCCCGGTTCCAGATCAGTGACCGCCACGCCGACGTGGTCGCCGTCGCGGTGGACCAGGAACTGCGGGGCCTCCTGCGGATCCGATCCGGCCATTAGACCCTCCCATCAGTGGTAAGACGTCTAGACTCTACTGACCAAACCACGCCGCGGCAAGCGGTGCGGACGGGCGAGGCAGCATGGGCCTTGAAGACGACAACCAGCGGGTCCGTATCCGGGAGGTCCGCTTCCGCTCTGCCGAATTCCCGGTCGACCCCCCGATCCTCATGGCCCACGGCGCCCTGACCCGGAGGGCGCTGGCACTGGTCGAGCTGGTCACCGACGGCGGCGTCAGCGGCTTGGGCGAGACGTGGGTGAACTATCCGGCGTGGGCGGTGACCGAACGGCGGGCCACGGTCGAGCAGGGCGTGGCCCCCCTCGTGACCGGCCAGACACTGGATCTGGGCGCCGACCCCTCGGCGGCCATCGCCGGCCTGGTCCGGCGCGTCGCCTCCCGACTGGCCCCGCTCGCCCGCCAGTGGGGGGCGCCGGGCCCACTGCAGCAGGCGCTGTGCGGGCTGGAGCAGGCCCTGTGGGATCTGGCCGGCAAGCACGCCGGCCGGCCGGTGGCCGACCTCCTGGGACGCTGCCGGGACCGGGTAGGGGTCTACGCCAGCGGGCTCGGACCCCATGGCCGGGGCGTCGACGTGGCCGAACAGGTGCGGTCCTGCCGGGCGGAGGGCTTCACGGCCGCCAAGCTGCGCCTCGGGGTCGACCGGGCCACCGACCAGAGGACCCTGCGCTCCGCCCGGGACGCGGCGGGCGACGAGTTCGAGCTCCTGGCCGACGCCAACCAGGGGTGGGACCTCGAGGAGGCCCTCCGGATGGCGCCGCTCCTGCGCGAGTGCGGCGTGGCGTGGGTGGAGGAGCCGGTCGCCGGCGATCGGGTGGCCGATCTGGAGGAGTTCCACCGCCGGACCGGCATCCCGGTGGCGACCGGCGAGAACCGCTACGGGCCGGAGGCGTGGGACGAGGCGCTCCGCTCGCCGGCCGTAGCCGTCCTCCAGCCGGACGTTTCGAAGACCACCGGCCTCGCCGCGCTGGCCCGGCTGTGCGGGGCGGCCTCCGAAGCGGGCAAGTGGGTGCAGCCGCACCTCTACGGCGGGGCGGTGGCCCTGGCCGCCACCTTGCAGGTGGCCGGCGCCCGCACCGGCGTCACGAGGGTCGAGTTCGACGTGCGCGCCAACCCGGCCCGTGACGACGTGGTCCAAGAGCCGTTCCGGCGTGACGGTGCGCAGGCCCTGCTCCCCACCGGGCCGGGCCTGGGGGTGGCGCTCAAAGACGGGGTCCTAGGGCTCCTCGGTTCCCACGGTGACCGGCCATGACTGAACCCGACCGCAGGGTCTGCCTGGCTGCCGGCGATGCTTCACCCCCACCGGAACTCGCACCCACCGCTCCGCCGCCTGCAAGACGGCCGACTGGCGAAGGCGCAACCACCACCACCACCTGACCCACCCTTCACACCAGCCAGAACCGGCCCCGGTCAACTGGGGAATTTCGATGATCGGCACCGGGGAACTTCCGCGATCCGCGACATCAGGCCAGCATTCCCACACCAGCGTGGCTTCTTCGCGTCCTCACCGCGGTCACCCCGCCCAGCACCCGGCCCGGCCACCCCCCCACCACCCCCCCAAGACACATATCGACAGTCACGCAGGGTCACAACCCCGAACTTGCGTGAAAGAGGGAGGCTCTAGCGTGGCAAGTCGTGTCCTACGAGGTGCCGGCGTCGACCTCGGTCGTCATCACGGGCTGAAGAGGGCCTCTGCTGGCCCGCAGGTCAGCCACCGCGTAGCCGTGTTGGTAGAGGAACAGCGGGTTCATCTCGACCGACAGCTCAGGGTGGTCTACGGCGAGGCGGGACAGCGACGATACGACCTCTGCGAGGGCGGCGATGTCGAGCGGCGCCTGCCCGCGTGCCCCGAGCAGCATGGGAGAACACCGCAGCCGGCGGACCATCTCCTCGGCGCCGGCGGGGGTGACGGGGGCGAGGCGGAGGGCGACGTCGGCCTCGAGCTCGGTCCATAGGCCGCCCCGGCCCACGAGCACCACCGGCCCGAA
Organism: Actinomycetes bacterium; assembly: GCA_021788115.1. Taxonomy (GTDB): domain Bacteria; phylum Actinomycetota; class Acidimicrobiia; order Acidimicrobiales; family Palsa-688; genus JAJYLA01. The sequence goes on from JAJYLA010000051.1 coordinate 14,343, forward strand.
CAGGGGGTCCGTGCTGGTCCCGGCGAGCAGCTCGAGGCCCGGCTCGAGCATGGGCATGAACAGCAGCGGGGCGCCGGGGAAGCCTTGCCACAGCTCCTCGGCGACCCGGGTCGCCTCGGCGGGCCCGCTGATATTCAGGCGGACACCGCCCACGTCGGACTTGTGCGCGACGGCCGGCTCGGCCAGCTTCACGCAGGCCGGGTAGCGCACCCGTTGCGCGGCGCCGGCAAGGGCCGCCCGGTCGGGCACCACGTCGAGCGCCGGTAGCGCGATGCCGTATCGGGCGAGCAGCTCCGCGGTCGCCCCGATCTCCAGGAGAACACTCGGCGTCCCGGACCCGGTGCTGGCTCTATCGGGGACAGTGGTCGCCGGCTCGACAGCCTCGACGGTCCGGACGGTCCGCACGAGGGCGCCCACCAGGCGCTGCACGGTGGGGTAGACGGGGACCCCACCACGCCTGAGCCGTTCGAGAGGCTCCTCTCCCGCGTCTGCGTAGGCCGACTGCATCACCATCGTCACTCCCTCGGTGCGAGCGGCGAGAAGGTCGTCGACGCAGGCCAGCTCCTGCTCACGCAGGTGGTGGTATCCGCCGAACACTCCGGCGATCAGCACCACGTCGACGTTCGGGTCGCCGGCGACGGCCCTCACGCAGCGGGCCAGCAGCTGCGGGTCCTCGTCTACCCCCCCTGCGGTGTCCAGCGTGACGGGGTTGCCGGCGGGAACCCGCGGGGCGTCGGGCGGGGTGAGCGCCTCGAGAGCGGCCATGGTCTGTGGACGGGGTCGGGCCAGGGCGAGGCCGGACTCGACCAGGGAGTCGGTGGCCATGACCGAGTCCCCTCCGCCGTTGGTGAGCACCATGACCCTGCCCCGGCTCGGGGGGATGGTCGACAGGGCCGCTAGGACGTCCACCATCTCCTGGGTGGACGCCACCCGGCGGGCGTCGGCTGCATCCAACGCCGCCTGCCACACTCGGTCATCCGCGGCGAGCGAACCCGTGTGCGTGGACGCGGCGGTGGCTCCCTGGGCGGAGCGCCCGGCCTTGAGCACGACCACCGGCTTGCCCGCGTCGCGACAGGCGGCCAAGCCGTCCTGGAGGTCGCCGCCCCGGCCGGGGCGGAGGCCCTCGACGTAACAGGCCACGATCCTCGAGGTCTCCTCGGCCGCCAGGTAGGCGAGGACTTCACCGATGCTGACATCGATCTGGTTGCCCAGCCCGACGCAGCTGCAGAAGCCGACCCCTGCCCGTGTCCCTTCCCCGAACAAGGCGATGGCCACGTTGCCCGACTGGGTCGCCAGGGCCACGGGCCCGGAGGGGATGTCGTCGTAGGGTGTGAGGTTGATGCGGGCGGAGTCGACGAACAGGCCGAACCCGTTGGGGCCGAGCACCCGGATGCCCGCTTTCGCGGTCGTGGCGAGCACCTCTTCCTCGAGCGCCTTGCCCGCCCCGCTCCTCTCCCCGAAGCCCGATGCGGCCACGACAACCCCGCGGACGCCGGCTTCGACGCAGCTCGCCACCGCCTCCGGGGTCCTCGTCGCCGGCAGGGCGACCACAACCAGGTCGACCGGTTCGGGGATCTCCGCCAGGTCGCTCACGAACGTCACCCCGGCCACTCCCTCGTAGCCGGGGGCGGCGGGGTTGACCCCATACAGCCCGCCCTCGAAGCCCCTCTTGCGTGTGTACTCCAACACCCGTCTGCCCCACTTGCGGGGGTCGCGCGAAGCGCCTATCACGGCGAGACTGCGCGGCCGGAAGAACGCGTCCAGGGTGCCGGTCGGCGATACCCCCTCGGTCGCTGGCGAGGGGCCGACGCTCATCGCCTGCCCGCCCGCTCCTCGGACCGACGTCGAAAAGCGGCGCTTGCATCCGCAGCGTCCTCGGTCCCGAAGAGGGTGAGGGAGTTGGAGACCTCGGTCTGGTAGGCGGCGTCGATCCCCGACTCGGCGCCCCGGTCGAGCGCCATCTTGGCCAGCGACATCGCCAGGCGAGGGCGCTGCCGGAGCTGCCGGGTGAGCTCGGTCACCTTCTCGTCCAGCCGGTCGTCGTCGACGACCCAGTTGATCAGACCGAGCTGCGCGGCGGTAGCAGCGTCGATGTGCTCGCCGAGCAACACCAGCTCCTTGGCCTTGGCCAGGCTGACGGCCAAGGGCAGGACATGGGAGATACCGCCCGTGATGCCGAGTCCCACGCTGACCTCCGGAAAGCCGAAACGGGCGCTTCTGGTGGCCACGATCAGGTCCGAGCAGAGAGCGAACTCGCAGCCCGCCCCCAGCGCGTAGCCGTGGACGGCCGCGATGACAGGGAAGGGGGCCTGGCGGATCTTGCGGGTCACGTCCTGCAGGTGCTGCAAGCGGTGACGCTCCTCCTCGGGCGAAATGGCCGGCCGGTCGTCTTTGAGGTCGTGACCGGCGCAAAAGGCCCTGCCCTCCCCCCGCAGGACGCAGACCGCCGGCGCATCGGCCGTGGCACGCTCCAACGCGGCACCCAGCTCGTCGACCAGCTCCGGTGTCACGGCGTTGAGACGATGCGGGCGGTTCAATCTGATCACCGCTATGTCGTCGTGGTCCTCGTAAAGGACCGGCGCCTCGCCTGCCTCGACGGTCGTTGCCGCTGATGCCTGATTCCTCGAATCGTTGATGGTCACCGTCGAACTCCCTTGCTCGTGCGAGCACCGACACCGTGGCGCCGGGGCTTGCCGTCACTCGCCGCTCTCCGGTCGGCAGGACCGGCGAGCAGGCTCACCGTCATATCGACAAACGCCCTGCTGATCTCGTCGAGGGTCAACCGCCCCGCCGGCGAGTACCAGTGGGCCACTCCCGTGCACATCTCGAGGACGGCTACCACGGCCATCTTCACGTCCGCGACCCGGAAATACCCCTCCCGCACCCCCTCGGCGATCGTCTCCTGCCACATCGCCTCGTACTCGTCGCGCATGGCTACCAGCTCGAGCCGGCGAGCAGGCGACAACGACCGGAGCTCGGTATCGGCGACGACCGATAGAAGCCTCTCCTTTGCGTGCTTCTGCACATGGAGGTCCACCAGGCGCACGATCCGCTCACGCGGGTCAGGGGTGGACTGCAAGATGTCTGCGGCCGGAACGAGGAGGTGCTCCATGCTGGCACGCATCAGCCGATCCAGCAGGTCCTCCTTCGATCCCATGTAATGGTAGAGAGAGGCGACCGACAGCCCCGCCTCCTGGGCGATCTGACGGATCCCTGTCGCCTCGAAGCCATGGACGGCGAAGAGACGCAGGGCGGCGGCTTCGACCCTCTCGGCAGACCTCGTGTCGGCGGCGACCTCGGACTTCTTGGCACCATCCTCGGGCTGCAACACGTCCATGGGAGAGAGCGTATCGATCGATCGACCGCCGAGCGAGGTTGGCGGTGAGCGCGTTGGCATCCTCCTGACCTCCTTCAGCGTTGATCGACCGAACCCCGAGATCGCCGCTCGGTTCGGACCCACTCAGACCGTTTTCGGTTTCGCCGGCCCCGCGGGCATGGTTGGCGCCCGGCCCCCTACGGGCTGCGGGGACCTCGTGCTCGCCTCCTCCTCCTCGAGCGCGAGGACCGTGCCGGCCGTGACTCCACGGCGCTGCAGGGCGGCGCTGTAGAGCACGCCCGCCGCCAAGAGGACCAACACTGCCAGGCCGAACCAGTTGTACGGCCGGGGCTGGGTCGGCTTGACGATGGTCCATAACGGGTACAGCAGGATCAGCGTGCCGATGGTGGGAACGACGAGGTGGCGCGCCGCCGAGAAGAGGTGATGATGGTCTCGGCGGTAGTGCACCGGCAGGGCGGTGTTCGCGCCGATGTAGACCACCACGAAGATGATCGTGCCGAACGACGCCGTGTAGCCGAACCCGTTGTCCGGGCCGCTGATCCAGTCGACGATCATGGCGATCCCGATCGACAAACCCGTGTAGCACAGCGCAGCAATCCACGGTGTATGCAACCGGCCGTGCACCGTCGCGACCCTGGACGGCAGCAACCGATCACGGCCCATGCTGAACCAGATCCGACTCGCCACGTTGAGCGACACGACGAGCACCGCCATGGCGCTGGTGAAGCCGGCGATGTACACCAGGTCACCCAACCATGGCGTGGCGTGCCGGGCCGCTGTCAGGAACGGGTAAGGGGCTTTCAGCAAGGCGGAGATGTTGTTGGCGAAGCCGATCCCCTCCGCCCAGGCCATCGCCACATAGATCACGGTGCCAAAGAGAGCAGCCGACATGACCGCCCACGGGAGCATCCGTCGTGGCCTGCTCGTCTCCTCCGAAACGGTGATCGGAGACGAAGCCCCGATGAACAAGAACATCGCGACCGGGAAGGCCACACCGAGACCGCTCGTCCCGCCCTTGATGTTCCCCGGGTTGAACCCGCTACCGCTGATGGACCCGCTGTTGGCGACGAGCATGCCGATGGCCCCGGCGATCAGGACGAACATCTCGAAAGCGAACAGCGCCAGCGCGACGCGCACCGACAGCACCACCCCTGCGATCACCAGCCCGGCGACGATCACTTCGAGCGCGATTCCGGCTATCCACCAGGGCAGGTTGTACCCGAACAGCCCCGCCACCGCCGTCCGGGTCCACAGCCCCATCTGGTAGATGAGCGCGGCCCCGAGAACAGGGAGCGCCACGGTCAGCGCAAAGCCGGTGGTGCCCCCGCCCATCTGGCCGAACGACCGGCCGAGGAACGTGACATACGATCCCGAGCTCGGCGAGACACGGCTGAACTCCGCCGTGGTGTTGACGTGAAACAAGAACCCGATCCCCGCCCAGAGCACCACCAGCGGTGCGGCGACACCGGCCCCGCCGACGATGGCGCCCATCACGAACAGTGTCGCGATGGCCGGGGCCATGTTCGCCATGCCGTAGGCGGACAGGACCCCCGTCCGTCTGATGGCGCCGCGGCGAAGCGTCGACAGTTCTATCCCGGACGATACTCCGATAGCTGCCATGGATCCCTCCTTCGATAAGTGTCTTATCTAAGAGCTGCTATACGTCCACGGTGGAGCCTGCTCTCCCCGGGTGCCTCGGCAGCGACGCCGGCACGCCGGCGCGCCGACGAGATGGCCGCCAGACCCCCCAACTTTTACCGCGAGTAGACTATCGAGCGATCGATCGAGTGTCAAGAGTCTCGGCGCGCCAGCGCCGGCGTAAGCCACGCGACCTGCTCAATCCCTCAGCTGGGGCGGTGGATGGGGTCTAGCGTTGGCGTCTAGCGGCGGCGTCTAGCGGTAGCGAGCTACCTCGAACCGCGGGTAGTCGGCGTTTCGCGCTGGAGCGCTCTTTGGTAGGCGGCGTCGATCGTATTCGGTTTGGCAAGGTAGGCGGCTGGCTCGGCCTCCACCCCTGTCGATCCAGACATGAGGTTCTCCACTCATCCGGCTCTCGGACGTCGTTCACCGTCAGGCAGGCGCAGTCCCGTGGTAGCGCACCTTTCCGCTGAGGCGATATATCCCCAGGTCGGTGAGCCAGCCGTAGGTGAAGCGGGTGGCCCAGTTCCTTCCGTGGAGCCCGTATTTGGTTCTAGCAAGGCGAGCCATCCGCAAGTGGACGTAATCGTCGACAGCGCTGAACATCTCCGAGGAGTTACCCACGGTGAAGTACGCACACCAACCCCGCAGGGCGGGGTTGGTGTCGGCGACGACTTGATCCAGCGGCCAGTTCGCCCTGTTGCGAGCCGTGTTGCGGGCCGTGCGCTGCTTGACCCTGGCCCTGATGGAGGCCATCGCCCGCGGCGACGGCCACTTGTGACCAGCCACTTTGTGATTCGCCGTCACCCGCCGGACGACCGGGAACGGATTATGAGTCCCCCGTTCTGACCGCTGAGCTACGACCTCGAAAGCCTCTTACGCCCACGCGCCTGTCCTTCAAGGAAGGATCGGGGTGTTCAACGTCCTGATGTTCCTAACAGGAAGGCACTTGAGAGGTGAACGTAGCGTCCGGTTGGGCGGGAGCCGTTGTGCGCGCTTGACCAGAACGTTTGTACTCCCGGGGGCGTCGACTGCGCTGCTTTCTCCAACACCTCGGAGCTCACCGCGTCGGTCAGAGAGGACGCCCGCCACGTTCATCGGCCGGTCTTCGACGAAGCGGAACGGCGGGAGACAGCTGCCACCAGAAGGCCAGCGAGGTCATTCAGGCCGCGGTCGATAGTCGCAGCCGCGATCCGTCGCAAAGCCACCACCCTCAACCTGGCCACAACCGCCGCAAGAACGCCGGCGTCTGCGCCGACCCCATCATGACCAAGTTTCTTCCCTCGGCTTGCCTGCACGCGACCAGCGCCGACAAAGAAGGTGCGCCGGCGATCGCAGCGGCCGTGTCTCCGGCGACGACGTCGGCCGGAGCGACCGTCGTCGAACGGCCGCCCGTCGCGCCTATGCTCCCAGATGTCGCCACCGCCGAACCGGGAACCATGGCAGCCTCCAAGGCTGTCTCCGCACTCGTGATCGCCTGCTACCTGGCCTTCGGTGCGGCTGCCTTCTGGCCGCTGTTCCCTCGCATGACGCACAACCTGTACGGAGTAGATGGTGACTACGGGCAGTCGGTCTGGTTCATCGCTTGGATCCCCCATGCTCTTGCGCATGGTCTGAACCCGTTCTTCAGCAACTCGCTGTTCGTCCCCTCCGGGGTGAACCTGGCCCAGAACACAGCCAGCCCGCTGTTGGCGCTGCTCACGGCCCCACTCGCCCCTTTGATGGGAGCAGTCACCCGCACGAACCTCCTGATGGTGCTGGCCATGCCCGTCTCCGCAACGGCCGCCTACGTCGTACTCCGCAGCTGGCGGGTGTGGCTTCCGGCGGCCGCCACCGGCGGGCTGATGTACGGGTTCTCGCCCTACATGGTCGGCCAGGCCCTCGGGCACGTGGAAATGATCTTTCTCCCGCTCCCGCCATTCATCGCAGCGACGCTCGTCTCGATTGTGCGGGGCAAAGGTTCGTCGGTGCGGTTAGGATGGCAGCTGGGTCTGCTCATCGCGGCCCAGTACCTGATCTCGCCCGAGGTCCTGACCACCACCCTGCTGGCTGCAGCCTGTCTGGTCGGCGCTGCTCTCCTCCGGCCCGGAGAGATCTCGGCCACCTTCCGCAGAACAACCGTCGCCGCTCTCTGGGCTTCTCTTGTCGCGGGCCTGCTCCTCGCGTACCCTATCTGGTTCTTCCTCGCCGGACCTCAGCACTTCACAGGCCGCACGTGGCCAGCCAACAACCCGTTCCACAACGACCTGTTGAACTTCGTGGTTCCCGGACCGCTCCAGAGGACCTCATTCGGCTTGGACGCAGCCGGACTCCGGCTCGCTGCGGGGGGGGACGCGACCGAGGCCGGCGGCTATGTCGGAGTGCCGGTGCTCCTCATCGCCGGCTGCCTGGCCTGGCGGGCGCGGCGGAGCATCCGTATGCGGCTCGCAGTCCTGGTTGCGCTCGTCGCGGCGATGTTGTCCCTCGGTGCCTTCCTCGTCGTCGACGGTCACCGGACGGGCTTCCCGCTGCCGTTTTGGGTCTTCTCCCACGTGCCCCTGCTCGACGACGTCCTTCCGGCGCGCATCAACCTCGAGGTCGGTGCCGGTCTCGCGGCCGTCATGGCGTTCGGCTTGGACGACCTGCGCGGGCCCCGGCGCCTCCATTCGGCGCCATCCCGACCAGTGGTGGTGGTGGCCGCGATTCTCGCTGTCCTCGTGGTCACGCAACTGCCGCGCTGGCCGATCAGCAGCTCGCACCGCACAGCCCAACCAGCGATCGCCCTGCCCCGTGCCATCACGGATGCGGTCCCTGCAGGAGACCCCGTCGCGATCACATATCCGTATGCGGGGATTCGGCCGATGGTATGGCAGGCCAACGCGGGGTTTCGGTTTCGTCTCTTGGGTGGCTACGCTTATCGACCCGGCGCCCACGGCGCACCCACCCTGTGGCCGAGCGCGATGAGCCCTCCGCAGCTCCAGCAGTTCCTAGGTCACGAAGAGCAGTCGTCTGGATATAGGAATCTCGAACCTATAGACGCGACGCTTGTCGATGCTGCCCGCGAGGCCATCGATAGGTACAACATTCGGACGGTGATCGTCGATGGCGAGGTGCCAGGAAGCGCCCAGGTGGCAGCTCTTTTCACAGAGGTGCTCGGGTCTCCGAGCGCCATAGCGGACCACTTCTCCATCTGGATTACGCCGAGGTTCTCGTTAAGGGCGGTTCGCATGATTGATCAGTCGTTTGCTGTGGCGGCGAGGGTGTAGTTCCAGTCGCCGTGCCATTGGTGGGGGGTGAGGGGCAGGGCGGCCATTTCGGCGTCGGTGATCTTGGTCCTTGGTCAACTCGGCCACCGACTTGGAGGTCCAACGCAGAAGCGACATCGGATTCCGTCGGGTCTCGGGGTTCACCAGCTCGTCGAGCGCCTCGATCAGCCCCGGCTGGGTGTCCGCCAGCCTCTTGGGTCCCGCACCAGCCGCCCGCACCCGATCCGAAGGCCCCACACCCGTCTTGACTTCTTTCATGCCGGCGATCACCGTGGAACGGCTCGCTCCCGACGCCTCGGTCACCCGGGCCTGGCCGCCCCGACCCAGCATCTCCGCCGAC
>JAJYLA010000052.1 GCA_021788115.1 Actinomycetes bacterium
CCGCCGCGGGCCCGGCGCCCCGCTGGGCACCGCCGGGTCCCCCCGCCTCGCCGGGGGCTCCGGCGCCCCCCGCGTGGCCGCCCCGGCAGCAGCAGCCGGGCCCCAGGCCGGCGCTCGGTCAGCCGCAAAGCCGGGCGCCGTGGATCGGCGCCCTGCGCGACCGCATCCGCGGGGCGTCGGCGTCCCGCACGGCGATGCCCCCCACCTACCTGTGGCAGTCGATGGTGTGCCTGCTGCTGTTCCTCCCCGCTGCGGTGGTCGCCCTGGTCTACTCGACGCAGGTGCCCCGCTTGATGCAGGTCGGGGACACGGTCGGGGCGGTGCGGGCCAGCCGTCTCGCCCGCACCTGGTGCATGGTCAGCCTGGTCGTGTTCACCTTCGCCGCCCTGTACGTGGGCCTTCGCCCCGGCGGCTGAGCCCCCGGCGGCCCCGTGTTCGCTTCGCGGAAGACCGGGGATGACCGATCCTGCCAGTAGGCTGGGGAACACAGACGGGAGCGCACGAACGAGGGAGCACACGTGGCTGAAGTAGAGATCGGGCGAGGCAAGTCAGGCCGTCGGGCGTACGGTCTCGACGACATAGCGATCGTCCCGAGCAGGCGCACGCGTGACCCCGAGGATGTGGACATCTCCTGGGAGATCGACGCCTACCATTTCGAGTTGCCCCTGATGGCGTCGGCCATGGACGGGGTGGTCAGCCCCGCCACGGCCATCGAGGTCGGGCGCCTGGGCGGCGTCGGGGTGCTCAACCTGGAGGGCCTGTGGACCCGGTACGAGGACCCCGAGCCCCTCTTCGAGGAGATCGCCACCCTGGCGCCCGACAAGGCCACCGCCCGGATGCAGCAGATCTACAGCGAGCCGATCAAGCCGGAGCTCGTCACCCAGCGAATCCGCGAGATCAACGACGCCGGCGTCGTCTCCTGCGCCTCGTTGACGCCGCAGCGGACGGAGCAGTTCGCCCAGGCGCTCCTGCAGGCGGAGCTCGACCTCTTCGTCATCCAGGGGACGGTGGTCTCCGCCGAGCACGTCTCCAAGACGAGCGAGCCGCTCAACCTGAAGCGTTTCATCCGGGAGTTCGAGATACCCGTGATCGTCGGCGGCTGCGCCTCCTACCAGGCGGCCCTCCACCTGATGCGCACCGGGGCGGTGGGCGTCCTCGTCGGCGTCGGACCCGGTCACGCGTGCACCACCCGGGGGGTGCTCGGCATCGGGGTACCGCAGGCCACCGCCATCGCCGACGCCCGCGCCGCGCGGGCCCAGCACCTCGACGAGACGGGCGTCTACGTGCACGTGATCGCGGACGGCGGCATGGGCACCGGCGGCGATGTCGCCAAGGCGATCGTGTGCGGCGCGGACGCGGTGATGATCGGCTCGCCCCTCGCGGCGGCGGTGGAGGCGCCGGGGAGGGGGTACCACTGGGGAATGGCGACCTTCCACCCCACGCTGCCGCGCGGAGCGCGGGTGAAGACCACCACCCGCGGCACCCTCAAGGAGATCCTCGTGGGTCCCGCCCATGACAACGACGGGCGCCTCAACCTCTTCGGCGCCCTGCGCACCTCGATGGCGACCTGCGGCTACGAGTCGGTCAAGGAGTTCCAGAAGGCCGAGGTCATGGTCGCCCCCGCCCTGCAGACGGAGGGAAAGAGCCTCCAGCGGGCGCAGGGCGTCGGCATGGGCCACTGACGGCGGCACGGCCGGCGCGGTGACGGCCGGCGCCGCGAACCGCGCCGCCGGTCAGGGTGAGCCGCGGCCTCAAGAGGGTAGCGTGGGCACTCCAATGGCGCATGACTCTTCGGACCTGCTGGCGGGGCTCAACGCCGCCCAGGTCCGGGCGGTCACCCATCCCGGGGGTCCCCTGCTGGTGGTGGCCGGAGCCGGCTCGGGCAAGACGCGGGTGCTCACCCACCGCATCGCCTGGCTGATCGCCGAGCAGGGGGTCTCGCCGTTCGAGATCCTCGCCATCACCTTCACCAACAAGGCCGCCCAGGAGATGCGCGAGCGCGTCGAGCGCCTCGTCGGGCCGGTGGCGCAGCGCATGTGGGTGTCCACGTTCCACTCGGCGTGCGTGAGGATCCTGCGCCGGGACGCGGCACGCCTCGGCTACAAGAGCAGCTTCACGATCTACGACCAGGCCGATGCCGTGCGCCTGGCGGGCTACGTCGTGCGGGACCACGGACTGGACACCAAGAAGTTCCCCGCCCGGGTGGTGCAGGGGATGATCTCGACCGCGAAGAACGAGCTGATCGACTTCGAGAGCTACGCCGCCCGCGCCCGCACGGCGATCGAGCGGCGGATCGCCGACATCTACCCCGACTACCAGCAGCGGCTGCTCGCGGCGAACGCCATGGACTTCGACGACCTGCTGCTCGTGACCGTCAACCTGCTGCAATCCTGCCCCGACGTGCTCGAGCACTACCAGCGGCGCTTCCGCCACGTGCTCGTCGACGAGTACCAGGACACCAACCGTGCGCAAAACGAGCTGATCCTCCTGCTCACCGGCCTCCACCGCCAGGTGTCCGTCGTCGGCGACAGCGACCAGTCCGTCTACGGCTGGCGCGGCGCCGACATCCGCAACATCCTCGACTTCGAGGAGGCCTTTTCCGACGCCACCGTCGTCGTGCTCGAACAGAATTACCGCTCCACGCAGACGATCCTCGACGCCGCCAACGCGGTCATCGCCAACAACGCCATGCGCAAGCCGAAGGCGCTGTGGACCGACCGAGGCGGCGGGGAGCAGGTGGTGCGCTACCACGCGGAGGACGAGCACGACGAGGGCGCCTGGCTGGCCGGCGAGGTCGTCGACCTCCACCGCGGCCACGGCCACGCCGGGGGCGCCCACGAGTGGGGGGACATCGCCGTCTTCTACCGCACCAACGCCCAGAGCCGCGCGGTGGAGGAGGAGCTGGTCCGCCGGGGGGTCCCCTACAGGGTCGTCGGCGGCGCCCGCTTCTACGACCGGCGGGAGGTCAAGGACCTGCTGGCCTACCTCCGCGCCGTCGCCAACCCCGAGGACGAGGTGTCGCTCAAGCGGATCGTCAACGTCCCCAAGCGCGGGGTCGGCGACACCAGCATCGCTCGCCTGGACCGCTTCGCACATGAGCGCGCTGTCCCCTTCGCGGCGGCGATGGAGCACGCCGACGCCGCCGGCGTGACGGGTAAGGCGCTCGGCGGGATCCGCGACCTGCTGGCCCTCGTGACCGGCCTGCGGGCCCTGCGCGACGCCGGCACCGGGCCCGGCCGGCTGCTCGAGGAGGTCATCCACCGCACCGGGTACGTCGCAGCCCTCGAAGCGGAGCACACCCTCGAAGCGGAGGGGCGTAAGGAAAACGTCGAGGAGCTTCTCGGCGCCGCCCACGAAGCGGAGGACCTCGACGCCTTCCTGGAGGAGGTCAGCCTCGTCGCCGACGCCGACGAGGTCGAAACGGACGGCTCCACCGTCACCCTCATGACCCTTCACACGGCGAAGGGTCTCGAGTACCCGGTGGTGTTCGTGATCGGCATGGAAGAGGGCGTCTTCCCCCACGTGCGCTCTCTCGGCGAGCCGCGCGAGCTCGAAGAGGAGCGCCGGCTCGCCTACGTGGGCATCACCCGGGCGCGGGAACGGCTCTACCTGTCCCACGCCTGGTGCCGGAACCTGTGGGGCCAGACCCAGTACAACCCGCCGAGCCGTTTCCTCGACGAGATCCCCGACATGCTCGTGCGGGCGGCGGGGGCCGGGCGGCGCCGGGCCGGCGGCCGCCCCGACTTCGCGGGGCGCGAGAAGCTCGTCGATTCCGCTCTTCGCCGGGCAAAGACCGGGCCGGTGCACGGCAGCGGCGCCGACCGGCTGGGCCTCCGCGCCGGCGAGACCGTCGTCCACGCCAAGTGGGGCGAGGGCGTGGTACTGGAGGTCAAGGGGGATGGCGAGCGGGCCGAGGCGAAGGTGCGCTTTCCGTCCGTCGGGGAGAAGCACCTGGCGCTGTCGCTGGCGCCCCTCAAGCGAGCGTAGCCGCTGCCGGCGCGGGCGTCGCGAGCGTCGCCGCCCGCCGTGTCCGGGCCCCGGACGCGTAGCTTGGGCGCCATGAGCGAGACGGCGATCACCGACATGTTGATGTCCCCGAGCGGCACGGGCGCCCCCGCCCTGGTGCCCGGCGGGACCTACCCGTGGTCGGGGGCGGCCTCCGCGGAGGAGGAGAGGCAGCACCGCAAGCGGCGCCTCGCCGCGGCGTTCCGTCTTTTCGCCAAGTACGGATACGACGAGGGGGTCGCCGGCCACATCACCGCGCGCGACCCCGAGAAGCTCGACCACTTCTGGGTCAACCCCTTCGCGGTGCCGTTTGCGAAGGTCAAGGCGTCGGACCTTCTGCTCGTCAACCACGCCGGCGAGGTCGTCGAGGGCGAGCGCCCCGTCAACAGGGCCGCCTTCGCCATCCACTCGCAGGTGCACCGCGCCCGGCCCGACGTGATCGCCGCAGCCCACTCGCACTCGCTGCACGGCAAGGCGTGGTCGTCGCTCGGCCGGCCCCTCGACCCGATCACCCAGGACTCCTGCGACTTCTACCAGGACCACGCCGTGTACGCGGGGTTCAACGGGGTGGTCGTCGACACCGGTGAGGGCGCCAACATCGCCCGGGCGCTCGGGTCGACCAAGGCGGTGATCCTGCGCAACCACGGGCTGCTGACGGTGGGGCAGTCGGTGGACGAGGCGGCGTGGTGGTTCATCCGGATGGAGCGCTGCTGCCAGGTGCAGCTCATGGCGGAGGCGGCAGGGTCCCCGGTGAGGATCGGCGACGAGGCGGCCAGGCAGGTGTACGCCATTCAGGGGACGCCGGCGGCGGGGTGGTTCACGTTCCAGCCGCTCTACGACATGATCGTGGAGGAACAGCCGGACCTGCTCGACTGAGGCCGGCGATGGACACGACGGTGATCCGGGTGGACATGTCCCGGCGCAGGGTGGCGGACCTGAGCGGCGAGGTGGAGTCGTTCTGCCGGGGCAAGGGCGACGGGCTGTGCTCGGTGTTCGCCCCGCACGCCACCGCCGGCGTGGCCTTGATGGAGACCGGGTCGGGCTCCGAGGGCGACCTCGACCTCGTCTTCGAGCGGATCCTTCCCCGCGACGCCCCGTACGCGCACCGGCACGGCTCGGCCGGGCACGGGGCGGACCACCTGCTTCCGGTGCTGGTGTCCCCGTCGCTGGTCGTTCCGGTCCTCGGTGGGCGGCCGGCGCTCGGCACGTGGCAGCGGGTCGTGCTGGTGGACACCAACGCCGACAACCCGCAGCGCCAGGTGCGGCTCAGCTTCGTGCCGGGCTGAGAGTCCTGCCGCCGCCCTCGGCGGCGACCACCAGAGCCGCGGCGACCACGAACGACGCCGCCATCACCACGAACGCAGCCTTGAACCCGAAGGCGTCGATCACCCAGCCGAGGACGGCCATCCACACCGCCCCGATCCCGTAGGCGATGGCGAAGAAGACACCGAACGCGGCGCGGCTGTCCCCCTCGCCGGCCTCGCCGGCGACGTCGGCGAACACCGCCTGCAGCAGCGGCGACTCCGCGTAGGCGAACAGGCCCATCGCCACCCCCACCCCCGCGAGGGGCAGGAGGCCGGAGCCGACGAAGACGAACCCGACCAGGGAGGCGGCGCCGGCGATATAGGCGGTGACGAGCAGCGCCACTCTGCCCAGCCGGTCGGCGATGTGGCCCGCCGCGACGGGGCCGGCCACGCTCGCGACCATCACGGCGGTGAAGATGCCCCCGACCTCGAACTGGCCCAAATGCAACCCGCTCTTCAGGTAAGCCGGAACGAACGTGGAGATGGTGCCGAGGCCTCGCCCCCCTGCCGCGATGGTCGACGCCGCCAGCACCAGGGCCACCCGCCGGCGGGTCAGCAGCGACCACAGTGAGGGGGCGCCGGCGCCGCCGCCGCCGGAGGGGCCGGCGGCGTTGCTGGGGCCGGCGGCGTTGCTGGGGCCGGCGGCGCTGCTGGGGCCGGCGGCGTTGCTGGGGCCTCTGGCGGCGGCGGCGTCGCCGGCGGGCCGCCGGTGTTCGACCGGCAGCTTCGCCCACACCAGCAGGCCGCCGGCGGCCATCGGCACGGCGATGACGACCATCGCCCAGCGCCAGCCGGCCGTGGCGATGACGGCGGACGCGAGCAGCGGGACGACGACCGTGCCCAGGCTCCCGCCGGCGGTGTGCCAGCTGAGCACCGCCCCCCGGCGGCCGGGGAAGCGCTTCGACAGGTAGGCACTGCCGACGGGGTGCTGCGGCCACGACACCACGGCGCCGAGGAAGCGGGCGACGCCGAAGACGGCGAAGCCGGGCGCCACCGCCCCGAGCGCCGTCGCCGCTCCGAGGCCGACGTTCTGTGCGGTGAGGATGGCCCGCGCCGAGACGCGCCCCACCAGGCCCGCCGCGCCCTGAAGGAGGCCGCCCACGAGGCCTGCGGCGGTCAGCACGGCGCCGAGCACGCCGTAGGACACGTGGAACGTGGCGATGGCCAGGGGGTAGATGAGTCCCAGCCCGCCGACGTAGAAGTGCTGCACGGCGTGGGAGCTGACCATGACGGCGAGCGCCGTGCGGTCCGATTTCCCCTGTGCGCGCGCCGGCTCGGCGTCGAGGCCCTCTCCGGCGGCCGGCGCGGACACGTCGACGGCGGACGCGCCGGCGTCGACCGATCGCTCTGCCCGGGGAGCGCCGGGCTCGTCGGGGTCCGCTGCCATGGGTTCACCCTAGGCCCCTTTAACCCAGGCCTAGGGGAGCGCCCGAGGGTTGGGCCGAAGCAGATCTCGTCGTGCCGGACGACGCTTTCCTGTGCGACGTCGCCGCGCCCGCGGCGGCCGGGCTCAGCAGCTGGCGGGCGGGGGGCCGCTCGCGCCGGGCAGCGTGTAGACCGACGAGTTGGTGCCGGGGATGGTGGTGGAGGTCGTCGGCGACGAGGACGACGACGACGAGATGATGCCGGTGGGGGCGCCGGCGGTGTAGCTGGCCCCGGTGATGACCTCGAGATTGTAGGCGGTGGGGGTGAGAGCAGAGGATTCGACGAGGGTGGCACCGCCGGGGATGGCGGCTGCGACCTGCTCGGCGGCGGCGAGCGAGTCGGGGGCGTATTCGACGACGGTCGTGGCGTGCCCGTAGCCGGACGACGAGCCCAGGCCGGCCTGGTAGCCGAGTCCGGCGAGGAACCGGACCATGAGTCCGGCCTGACCACTGACGCCCGAGCCGTTGGCGACCTCGATGCTCACCGAGGACGGGGCGACGGTGACCGGGGGGGCGGTCAACCGGGTCGTCGCAGGAGCGGTCGTGGATCCGTTCGCCTTAGGCTTGGCCTTCGACTTGGGCTTGGGGGCACCGAAGGTCTCGAAGTCGGCGATGGTCCGGGACGCTTCGGGCTGCTGGAGGCCGAGGACCTCGGCCCCGCCGGATGTCGTGAAGGGGTAGTTGGGAAGGGTCAGCGTCTTGATCTTGGAAACGTCGATGCCGTGGAAGTCCCTGGCCATGTCGAGCATCAAGCTGGTGGAAAACCCGCTGTCAACGGTGAGGTTCTTCGTCACTCCGCCGATAACCCCGTTGAGAGCAGCGAGGTTGGTGTACTTGCTCTCGGCCTTCTTGATCATCTTCTTGATGAACGCCTGCTGGCGCCGGATGCGCGCGAGATCGCTCGAGGCCTCGTAGTGCCAGGACCCGTTCTCGTAGTACTGGTAGTGGCGGGAGCGCACGAAAGCCAGCGCCTCGTTGCCCTTCAGCGAGTAGCAGCCCGGAGCCTTGATGTCGAGGTTCGAGTACGCGTCCTTGGCGGGCGTCGGGAAGTAGAACTTGACGCCACCCACGGCATTGCTGATATCCCGGAACGTGTCGAAGTTCACCTCGGCGTAGTGGTTGACGGGAATGTGGAGGTCCGTCTCGATGGTGCGGATGAGCAGGTCGGCCCCGGAGTTGAACGCCGCGTTGATCCGGTTGTAGCCGTTGCCGGGGATGTCGACCCACAGGTCCCGGGGGATGGAGAGGATCATCAGCTGACGGGTGGCCGGCACCACCCGCAGAAGGATGATGGTGTCGGAGCGCTGCCCGGTGACCCCGTTGGCGCCGGTGGTGCCGCCGAACTGGGAGTTGTTGCCGCCTTTGAGGGCGGCCCGGCTGTCGCTGCCGACCAGCAGCAGCGTGAACGGCGCCGCATTGCCGCTCGGGATCCCCGCCGACGGGCTGCCGGCCGGCTTGTCGTTGGGGGACAGGCTCGGGAGGTGCTCGCGGTGGATCTGCCCGAGGCGCCAGTTGACGTACCCGTAGGCGCCTGCGGCAGTGACGAGAGCGAAAGCCACCACGATGTTGACCGTGATCAGCACCCGGCGCGGCCAGCGCCGCGCGGAGGGCCGGCGCGGCCACATCGCGGGAGGCCGGCCGCCGCGCCCTGTATCGGCGCCGGCGTCGGCACCGGCGTCGGCGTGGCGGCGGTGAAGGGGCACACCGGCCCACGGCTCGGCGGTGTCGGGACGGCGGTAGGGCGAACGCTTGGGGGGAGGTTCTCGAGTCACGCTGTCATACGGGTTGGGGTGCGAAGCCCGCAAGGCGACTGCATGGGACGGGACCGACTGCGTCGACCCGGCGTCGGGTTTGCGGCGCACCCGACATCAGCAACGAGCAAATGGTAACGAACGCCCGAGCCCCGATGGGATCGCCCCCGGCTGGCAGGCGCCCGCCGCCACCTGCGAGTATCTGGGACTGATGCAGCGACCCTACCGGGTGGTGGTAGCCAAGCCGGGCCTCGACGGCCACGATCGCGGCGCGCGGGTGATCGCGCGGGCGCTTCGCGAAGCGGGATTCGAGGTGATCTACACGGGCCTCCACCAGACCCCGGAACAGATCGCCGAGACGGTCATCCAGGAGGACGCCGACGCGGTAGGCCTGTCGATCCTCTCCGGCGCCCACATGACCCTGTTCCCGCGCATCATCGACGCCCTGGCCGGCCGTGGCGCCGACGACGTGCTCGTCTTCGCCGGGGGCATCATCCCCGAAGCTGACATCGACCCCTTGAAGCGGGCGGGCGTCGCGGCGATCTTCGGTCCCGGTGCCCCTCTCGGGGACATCGCCGGCTGGCTGGAGCAGGAGCTAGACAGGAGGGAGACCGCCGGCGCCGTGTGAGAGGCGGCCGGTTTTTCCCCTCCGACTTTCCCCCGTTCATCGACCGACGTTGAGGAGCAAGATGGATCTGTTCGAGTACCAGGGCAAGCAGTACTTCGCCCGTTTCGGCATATCGGTGTCGCCCGGGGGGGTCGCCGACTCCGTCGAGCAGGCCGTCGAGGTGGCCGCCACCGTCGGCTACCCCGTGGTGGTCAAGGCGCAGGTGCAGGTCGGCGGGCGGGGCAAGGCCGGCGGGGTGAAGCTCGCCGCCGACGCCGACGAGGTGCGCCTCCACGCCGGCAACATCCTCGGTCTCGACATCAAGGGCCACGTGGTGCGCCGGCTGTGGGTCGAGCACGCCTCCGACATCGCCGCCGAGTACTACGCCAGCTTCACCTTGAACCGGCCCGCCAAGAAGCACCTCGCCATGGTGTCGGCCAAGGGCGGAGTAGAGATCGAGGCGGTGGCCGCCGAGGACCCCGCAGCGATCGCGCGGATGGACATCGACCCGGTGGTCGGCTTCACGGAATCCGACGCCCGCCGGCTCGTCATCGAGGCCGGGCTCGACGAGGCGGCCCGCGACGGCGCCGCGAAGATCCTCGTGGACCTGTACCGCTGCTACGAGGAGGGCGACGCCGACCTGGTCGAGGTCAACCCGCTGATCCTGACCCCCTCCGGGGCCGTGCACGCCCTCGACGCCAAGGTGACCCTCGACGACAACGCCGCGTTCCGCCACCCCGAGTGGGACGCCTTCCGGGACATCGACGAGCTCGACGAGCGCGAGCGCCTGGCGAAGAGCAAGGGCTTGCAGTACGTGGGACTCAACGGTTTTGTCGGGATCATCGCCAACGGCGCCGGCCTCGCCATGAGCACCTGCGACGTGGTCAACCAGGTCGGCGGGGCGCCGGCCAATTTCCTCGACGTCGGCGGCGGGGCGAGCGCCGAGGTCATGGCCGACGCCCTCGAGGTCATCAACTCGGACTCGAGCGTCCGGTCCATCTTCATCAACATCTTCGGGGGTATCACCCGCGGCGAGGAAGTCGCCAACGGGATCGTCACCGCGCTCGAGAGGGTCGCCATGCGGGCGCCGATGGTGATCCGCCTCGACGGCACGAACGCAGAGGAAGGCCGGGCCATCTTGAAGAAAGTGGAGTCCGCGCGCGTCATCTCCTCGCCGACCATGTTGGGTGCGGCCCGCAAGGCCGTGGAGCTCGCGGGAGCAGCGCAATGAGCATCTTCGTCGACGAGAACACCCGCGTGGTGGTGCAGGGTTTGACAGGAGGACAGGGTCGTTTCCACGGCCTGCGCAACAGGGCGTACGGTACGCAGGTCGTGGCCGGCGTGACGCCCGGCAAGGGGGGCCAGGACGTCGAGGGGATCCCGATCTTCGACACCGTCGCCGAGGCGGTGGCCGCGACCGGAGCGAACGCCAGCTTCGTGTCCGTGCCGCCCCGCGGCGCCCCCGCCGCGATCCTCGAGGCGGCCGTTGCGGGAATCCCCTTCGTCGTGTGCATAACGGAGGGGATCCCCGCCCACGACGAGGCCCGTGTGTACAACACGCTCGTCGGATCCCACCCCGGCACCCGCCTGCTCGGCCCGAACTGCCCGGGGATCATCAGCCCCGGCAAGTGCAACATCGGCATCACCGCCGGCGAGATCGCCCTCCCCGGCGGGCCCGTCGGCATCGTGAGCCGCTCCGGGACCCTCACCTACCAGGCCCTGTACGAGCTCAAGCAGCTCGGCGTCGGCGTCACCACCTGCGCCGGCATCGGCGGTGACCCGGTCCCCGGCACGAACTTCGTCGACTGCCTGGCCGCGTTCCAGGCCGATCCCGACACGCGGGCCATCGCCCTGTTCGGCGAGATCGGCGGCTCCGAGGAGGAGAAAGCGGCCGACTTCATCGCCAAGGAAGTGGACAAGCCTGTGGTCGCCTACATCGCGGGCGTCACCGCCCCCGCGGGCAAGAAGATGGGCCACGCGGGTGCCATCATCTCCGGTTCGCAGGGGACGGCCCAGGCGAAGATGTCGGCGCTGGCCGACGCCGGCGTACACGTCGTGAACAACCCGACCGAGGCCGGCGAGAAGATGGCCGAGATCGTGGCGGCCCTGTAGCAGCGGCCGGGGAGCGCCGGCGGCTCGCCCTCCACGGGTGCGGCCGCTTGCGTGGTGAATCGTGTCCCATGATGTGCCCGTAGGGGCACGCGAGCGGACACGAATCGCGGGGCCGACGCCATTCGTGTCCCATGATGTGCCCGTAGGGGTACGCGAGCGGACACGAATCGCCGGCCCCGCACAATCGCCGGCCCCGCACAATCGCCGGCCCCGCGCATCGCCGGCCCCGCAGATCGCCGGCCCCGCGCATCGCCGGCCCCGCGCATCGCCGGCCCCGCGCATCGCCGGCCCCGCACAACGCCGGCCCCGCGCATCGCCGGCCCCGCGCATCGCCGGCCCGGCGCCGGCCCCGCTCAGTCGCCGAGGACACCGACGACCACGGCGTCACCGAGGCCCCGCCAGACCAGGCCGGCGTGGGCGAAGCCGGCCTGGCGAAGGGCGTGAACGTGCCACGACGATGGCGGCGTGGACTCGGTGTGGGTCCCGCGGGCGCGCTCTGCGAAGCGGGCGTGGCGCTCGGCGACGACCGCCGCCAGCTCCGGGTAGCCGGCCAGCTGCTCCCACCAGCCGGCCCAGTCGGGGGCGCCCGTCAGGTCCCGGACGGCCGCCGTGCGGGCCTCGGCGAAGGAGTCGAGGCCCGCGCCGACGGAGCCTTCCAGTCCGTCGTCGGCCATGTGGTCGGCGTTGGCCAGGAGGCCTCCGGGTCGCAGCAGCGACGCCGCCTCCCGGTATACCGCCGCGACCCGCTCCTCGGGGAGCCAGTGCAGGGCTGTGGCTGTCAGCACCGCGTCGAAGCTGCCCGGCGGCTCTCCGAGGGCGTCGAGCCAGGCCGGCGTCGCCAGATCGGCGCGGCAGATCCGCACGCGCCCGTCGCCGGAGAACGACCCGGCCGCTATCGCCAGCAGCGCCGGATCCACGTCGACGATGACCGTGCTCGCTCGCGGGGAGCGGGTGAGGAGGCGGCGGCTTATCGACCCGGTGCCGCCGGCGAGGTCGAGGACTCGCGGGGCGCTGCCCAGCCAGGCTTCCACCGCGTCGAGCATGGCCGTGAAGCGCTCCTCGCGGTCGGGCATGTACGTCTCTTGCTGCGCGTCCCACTGCTGCTGCAACAGCTCCCAGTCCACCTGGCTCCTCCCTGGGTCCTGCAGCACTCGGGAACCTTTCCCGCTTTTGCTGCGTCCACGTTCCGTGAGAGGAGCGAGCCTAGGGTGTGGCGTGGTGGGCGTGGATCCGGTGGGCGTCTCGTTCGAGGACCTCTACCGCACGCAGCGGGACCGGATGGTGCGCCTGGCGTATCTGCTGACCGGCTCGCAGACGGCAGCCGAGGACATCGTGCAAGACACGTTCATTCGGGTCCGGCCGCACCTCGGCGGGCTCGCAACCCCTGAGCGATACCTCCGCCGCAGTGTCGTCAACGCCTGCTATTCCTGGCACCGGCGCCGGCGTACCGAGGAGCGAGCCCAGCCGGATCCCCCGAGAGCTTCCGCCGTCGGCGAGCACGTCGAGATGTGGGATGCCCTGGCCCGGCTTTCGCCGGCGCGCCGCGGCGTGCTGGTCCTGCGCTACTACCTGGATCTGCCCGAGGCGGAGGCGGCGGCGATCCTCGGATGGAAGGTCGGGACGGTGAAATCGACGACCAATCGAGCCTTGAAGGACCTCAGGAGAATGCTCCGATGACTGGTGACGACGAGCTGATCGAGCGGCTGCGCCGCACCCTGCGCGCCGAAGCCGCCGCCATCACGCCCGGTCGCGGGGCTTCGCGCTTCGCCGCGCCGGCGGGCCGCGGCGGCGGCACCCGGCGCCGGGGTTCTCGCCGGCGCTATGTCGTCCTCTCCGGAGCCGTCGCCGTGGCGGCGGCCGCGGCGGTGCTCGCCGCCCTCGCCCTACCCGGCCAGCCCCGCCGCCAGGGCGTGTTCGTGGGGCCGGGCGGCCGCGGGTCCTCCAGCGTCGGGAACACGACGACCTCGACCAACGCAGCGACGACCCCCACCAACGCGCCGGCGACGCCGACCACCGCCGGCAACCTGCCCCAGAGCGCGGCGCCGGCGGGGTTCGAGCCGCTGTCCGTCACGTTCGTGACGTCCAACCTCGGCTGGGTCGCCGGCACGGCGCCGTGCGGCAACCGCCTCTGCGTCGCCCTCGAGAGGACCACCGACGGCGGCTACACCTGGTCGGAGGCGCCGGCGCCGCTGCCCGAGGTCTCGTTCCCGGCGACGGACGCGTCGGCCATCGCGGGGGGCGCGGCCGGCCTGCTGGTGCGCTTCGCCAACGGGCGTGACGGCTGGATCGTCGTCACCTCCCCCGTCACCAGCGTGATCTTCGCGACCCACGACGGCGGGGCGCACTGGGGGAGGGTGGCGCTGCAGGGGTTCACCAGCGGGGACAAGATCTCCGACCTGGAGGCGTCCGGGGGCCGGGTGTTCGCCGTGTGGGACGAGCCCGGGGTCGGCGTGGAGGTGGCAGGGTCTCTCGACAGCAGGGACGCGTGGAAGACCACGACCCTTGCCGTTCCCATCGGCGCGGGGCCAGTCCCCGTGACGCAGCTGGTCCTGCAGAAGTCGGCGGGGTGGATCCTCCAGGTCAACCGCACCGTCGTCGGCGGCGCCAGCGTCGACCCTGCCGGCCGCTGGTCCTCCTGGACCCCGCCGTGCACGGGCGCCAACGGGCCCGCCTACCTGGCGGCCTCCTCCCCCGCGGACTCTGTCGCCGTCTGCGGGGTGGGGCAGTGGGGGCCTCCCAGCTCACCACCGCCAGGCTGGACCCCCAACTCCAGGTGGCTGTACGCGTCGCGCGACGGTGGCGCGAGTTTCGCCCCCGTCGCTCAGCTCCCCGGCGGCGTCGAAGGCACCGTCGTCACCACCGCCAGCCCCGAGACGATCGTGGCGTCCAGCGTCTACGGCCTCTCAGCGTCGTTCGACGGCGGGCACTCCTGGCACGTCGTCTATTCGGGAGGGACGGTCACCTACGCCGGCTTCACCAGCGAGACCCAGGGCGTGGCGATAGCGACGATGCCTTCCGCCCAGTCTGCGAGCGGATCCGGCCGGTCGGCGGTCTCCTCCAGCGCGACGCTCCTCATGACGCACGACGGCGGCCGCACCTGGACCCCGGTCCTGTTCGGCGCCTCCTCCTGACCGGGCAGGGTCAGGCCGGCGTAGCCAGCCCCGCCCGGCGCTCGGCTATCGCGACCGTGTTGCGGAGCAGCATCGCCACGGTGGTGACGCCGACGCCGCCGAGGCGGGGCGTGATCCACCCGGCGACATCCCCGCAGGACTCGTCCACGTCCGAAAGGGCGCGCCGGCCTTCCCAGGTGAGCCCCCCGCCGACGACGCAGGCACCGGGACGGATCGCCTCGGGGGTGATCATGTTGGGGACGCCGGCGGCACCGACGACGATGTCCGCGACCAGGGTCATCGTCGCCCAGTCGGACACGCCCGTGTGCACCACGGTCACCGCCGCGTTGGCGAGGGGCTCCTTCAGCGAGAGGAGCATGGACAGAGGCCGCCCGAGCGTCGGGCCGCGCCCCACGATCACCACCCGCCGGCCCGCAACCGGCACCCCGTAGTGGGCGAGCATCGCCTGGATGCCCAGCGGGGTGCAGGGCCGCGGCGCGCTGGTATCGCCGAGCGCGAGGAGGCCGAGGTTGGTGGGATGGAGGCCGTCAGAGTCCTTGGCGGGATCCATGGCCGACACCGCCGCGTTGAAGTCGAAACCGGCAGGGACAGGGTGCTGGACGATGTAGCCGTCCACCGCCGCATCCGCGTTGAGCTCGGCGATGGCCGCCATCAGGTCCGCCTGGGCGGCGCCGGCGGGGATCCGGACGTCGACGGAGGTGATCCCGCACTGCTCGCACGCCTCGTGCTTCTTTGCGACGTAGCGGGCGCTCGAGGGATCGTCGCCGACGAGCACCGTGGCGAGACCGACCGTCTTGCCGCCGGCGGCGAGCGCCGCCACCCGCCCGGTGACTTCGGCGAGGACCGCGTCCGCCACCGGCGCGCCCGGCATGAGGATCGCCCCCCGCGCCGGCGCGTCCCTACCGCCCGTGACCCCGCTCAATGCTGGAACTGCCTTTCCCCCGTGAACACCATCACCAGCCCGTGCTCGTCCGCAGCGGCGATGACCTCCTCGTCGCGCACCGAGCCCCCCGGCTGGATCACCGCCGCGACGCCGGCGGAGGCCACGGCGTCGAGGCCGTCGCGGAAGGGGAAGAAGGCGTCGCTCGCCGCGGCGCCCCCCTTGGCCCGCCCGCCGGCGCGGGCGGTGGCGATCTCGCCGGGGGTGACGCGGTTCTGCTGGCCGCCGCCGATGCCGACGGCCACACCCCCGGCGGCGAGGACGATGGCATTCGACTTGACCGAGGCGCACACCCGCCACGCAAGCTCGATATCCCGCCAGTGCTCGGCGCTGGGCTGCGCCCTGGTCACTACCCGCCACTGGTCGCGGCCTGCGGCGAAGCGGTAGGGATCCTGAACGAGCCATGCGCCGCTGATCTGGCGGAGGTTCCACAGGTCCGACGACGGCGGTGGGGCGGCGAGGACCCGCATGTTCTTGCGCTTGGCGGCGAAGAGGGCCAGAGCGGCGTCGTCGTAGGAGGGAGCGATGAGCACGTCGGCCTTGGCGTTGCCCACCATGTCCTCGGCGACGGCCTCGGTGACCCGGCCGGTGAGGGCCACGATGCCGCCGAACGCCGACATGGGGTCGCCTTCGAATGCCTTGTCGTAGGCGGACAGCACGTCGTCGGACACCGCCGCCCCGCAGGGGTTGGCGTGCTTGACGACCACCGCGGCGACGGGACCCAGGTCGGCCAGCTGGTGGGCGAGGCGCCACGCCGCGTCGGCGTCGTAGAGGTTGAGGTACGACAGCGCCATCCCGCCGTGCTGCACCGTCCCATCCCACCAGCCGCCCTTGCCGATCTCCCGGTAGCGGGCCCCCCGCTGGTGGGGGTTCTCGCCGTAGCGCAGCGGTTGCGCCCTCTCCAGGGAGAAGTGGAGCGTCTCGGGCAGCTCACCGGCGGCGCCCGACACGGCGAACCAGTTGGCGATGGCGGCGTCGTAGGCGGCGGTGTGCGCGAACGCGGCCGCTGCCAGCCGCCGGCGCAGCCCTTCGGAAAGGGCTCCCTGCTCGCGCAGCTCCGAGAGCACGGCGGGATAGTCGCCGGGGTCGACGACCGACCCGACGTGCGCCCAGTTCTTCGCCGCGGCGCGCACCATCGTCGGACCGCCGACGTCGATCAGCTCGATCGACGGGTTGGACCGGAACGGGTAGAGGTTGCAGACCACCAGGCCGATCGGCTCGATCCCCTGCGCCTCGAGGTCCGCGACGTGCCCGGGATCGGAGCGGTCGGCGAGGATCCCGGCGTGGATGCGCGGGTGGAGCGTCTTGACCCGGCCGCCGAGCATCTCCGGAGCCTCGGTGACCGACTCGACCGTGGCGTGGGGGATGCCCGCGGCGGCGAGGGCCGCGGCGGTGCCGCCGCTGGCCACCAGCTCGTGGCCGAGGGCGACGAGCCCGCGGGCGAAATCCTCCAGCCCCGCCTTGTCGTAGACCGACATGAGGACCCTCATCGGTTTGCTCCTTTGCTGAAATTCTCGAGAAAAAGACGGATGGTCTCGGGGTACAGCCTGCGCTCGACGGACTTGATGCGCTCGTGCAGGCTGGCCTCGGTGTCGTCGGGCTCCACAATCACTTCCTCCTGGGCGAGTATCGGGCCCTCGTCGACGACCTCGGTGGCCACGTGGACGGTGCAGCCGGTCGCCGTCACGCCGGCGGCGAGGGCGTCTCTCACCGCGTGCCAGCCCTTGAACGCCGGCAGCAGCGCCGGATGGGTGTTGAGGATCCTGCCGGCGTAGTCGGTGAAGAGGGGAGCGGCGAGGATCGTGCCGAAGCCGGCCATGGCGACGACGTCGACCTGGTGTCTTTTCACCGAGTCCACGAGCCGGTGGGTGTAGGCGAGCCTGTCGAAGTCGGGCCCGTAGCTCTCCCGCTCGACGATCTCCACCGGCACGCCCGCATTCTCGGCGAGGCGCGCCGCCCGGCACGGCCGGTCGGCGATCACGACGCACACCGGCAGCCCGGCGCCGAGGATGGCCTCGAGGATCGTGCCGGTGCCCGACGCCAGGACCGCGAGCCGGGGTGTCTCCTCGACCATGCCAACGACGCTACCCGGTGGCCGGGACCCCCACGCGTGGACGGGCCCTAGTCTGTCGGGGTGGCCAAGGTCTCCGAGCTGCTCGCCGCCGGGCGGACGTACTCGTTCGAGTTCTTCCCGCCGCGCGACCCCACCGAGCACGCCCGTCTCGTCGAGACGCTGCTCGAGCTGCAACCGCTTCGGCCGTCGTTCGTGTCGGTCACCTACCGCGGCGGCCCCTCGTCGCGCGATCCTACCCACGAGCTGGTGGTGGGGATGCTGCGGACCACGAGCCTCACGCCGATGGCCCACCTGATCTGCGCCGGCCACACGCGCCTCGAACTGGCGGACATCCTCGTCCAGCTGCGCAAGGCCGGCGTGCAGAACCTCATGGCTCTCGGGGGCGACACCCCGACCGACCCCGGCGCGCCGGACGGCGAGCTGGCCCACGCCGTAGAGCTGGTCGAGCTGGCCCGGGCGATCGGCGGGTTCTCCATCGGCGTGGCGGCCCACCCTGCGGGCCATCCCCGCTCGGTGGACCTGCGCTCCGACCGCGACCACCTCGCGGCCAAGATGCGCCTCGCAGACTTTGCCATCACACAGTTCTTCTGGCGGGTGGAGGAGTACCTGTCGCTGGTCGACGACCTCCGCAGGCGGGGGGTGACCGCACCCGTGATCCCCGGCATCATGCCGCTCACCACCCTGGCGGCCGTCCCCCGGCGCGCCCAGATGGGCGCTCCCGTCCCAGCCGATGTCGTCGCCCAGCTCGAGGCGGCCGGCGACCCGGCGTCGGTGCGCGCCGCCGGCATCGAGATGTCGACCAAGCTGTGCCAGGGACTGCTCGACGCCGGCGCGCCCGGCCTGCACTTCTACACCCTCAACCGCTCGCCGGCGACGCGGGAGATCTACACCAACCTGGGCCTCGGGCCGTCGGCGCGCTAGACAGGCTCCTCGCGGCCAAGGGCCGGGGCCCGGGCCCGGCTCGTGCCCCCTTTGCTGACGGAAAAACGTTCGTTTGGCACTTGTGGGCGGCGGCGCCGAGGGGGATCGTGGGACAGTGCGGCGCGTCCGTGCGCCTGCGCCCGAGGAGGTCACATGAACCTCGATCTGACCCCACAGCAGGCATCCGAGGTGGATGCCGCGATCGAACATGCTCTCCATGACATGAGCCATGAGATAGCCGCCACCGACAACAGCCACCATCGCGGCGAGCTGATCGAGCGCCGCCATGCACTGCAGGCCGTGGAGGACTCCCTGCACTCCACGCGGGCCTCGTCGTCGCCGTCGCCCCGAACCGGGGTGTGGACGATCGAGTTGAGCTTCGTCGAGGACGGCGACCGGACCCAAGCCGACGCCCGTATGCGCACCGCCGGACGCGACTGGCACGGCTGGGGGAGGGCGCGCCGCAGCCCCCTCGACCCCGACGTGCCCGCCATCGGGGAGGAACTGGCGGCCGCGCGCGCTCTGTCGGACCTGTCGCACCAGCTCGTGGGCGCGGCTGCCGGCGCCATCGAAACGTTCGAAGGTCACAGCATCCGCCTGCATCCCTGACAGACCCGCCGGCGCGCGCGCCGGCTCGTCGCTCACATTCGTTCGAAGCCGGGGGCGTCCCCGGGGGGTCGTCGGGGGGTCGTCGGGGGGTCGTCTCCGACGACGGGTCGAACGGCCCTGACGGGCCTCGCTCCCTGCCCGGTACGCTGGAGCCCATGCCCGAGAAGATCACCATGAGCGCGGACGGCATCCTGTCCGTACCCGATGAGCCGATTATCCCTTTCATCGAGGGTGACGGGACCGGGGTCGACATCTGGCCGGCCGCCAAGCTCGTGATGGACGCTGCTTCCACCAAGCACGGCAAGTCGATCGCGTGGAAGGAGGTCCTCGCCGGCGAGAAGGCCTACAACGAGACGGGCAACTGGCTTCCCGACGAGACCATCGACGTCTTCCGTGAGTACCTGATCGGTATCAAAGGCCCCCTGACCACGCCGATCGGCGGAGGGTTCCGATCGCTCAACGTGGCGCTACGCCAGATCCTCGACCTGTACGTATGCCTGCGCCCCGTCCGCTGGTTCGAGGGGGTTCCCTCGCCGGTGAAGCGCCCCGACCTGGTCGACGTGGTCATCTTCCGGGAGAACACCGAGGACATTTACGCCGGCCTGGAGGTGCAGGAGGGCACCGCCGAGGCGAAGCGCATGATCCAGCTGCTCCATGACGAGTTCGGCTGGGACATCCGACCTGACAGCGGCATAGGCATCAAGCCGGTGTCGGAGTCGGGCTCCAAGCGGCTCGTCCGCGCCGCGATCAACTACGCGCTCGCGCGGGGCCGCAAGTCGGTGACGCTCGTCCACAAGGGCAATATCCAGAAGTTCACCGAGGGCGCGTTCCGTGCCTGGGGCTACGACCTGGTCCGCGACGAGTTCGCCGACGTCGCGGTTGGCTGGGACGACTGCGGCGGTGAGCCGGGCGAGAAGCTTCTGGTCAAGGACAACATCGCCGACATCACCCTGCAGCAGGTGCTCACCCGCCCGAGCGAGTTCGACGTCGTCGCCACCACGAACCTCAACGGCGACTATCTCTCCGACGCTCTCGCCGCACAGGTGGGCGGGATCGGGATCGCCCCCGGCGCCAACATCAACTACGTCACGGGACACGGAATCTTCGAGGCCACCCACGGGACGGCGCCCAAGTACGCCGGCCAGGACAAGGTCAACCCCGGCTCGGTCCTTCTGTCGGGGGTCATGATGTTCGAGCATCTCGGCTGGCAGGACGCCGCCGACGACATCGTCCGGGCGATGGAGGCCACGATCGCCGACAAGGTCGTCACCTACGACTTCGCCCGCCAGATGGAAGGCGCCACCCAGGTCAAGACGTCGGAGTTCGCGGCGGCGATCGTCGACCACCTGTAGGCCGCCGGCCGGCGGCGGCTCAGGGGGCCAGCCGCTCGCGCACCCAGCCGCCGCCGTCTTGATGGTACAGGAACCGGTCGTGAAGGGCGTCGGGCGCCTCTTCCCACAGCTCGACGCGTTCGGCCACCACCCGGAACCCGCACCAGCGTTGTGGTCGCGGCACGTGGGTACCTTCCGGATACCGCGCCCGGAGCTCTCCGAACGCGGCTTGGAGTGCGGCCCGGTCGGGGACGACGGAATCCTGGCGCAGCGCGGCGGCGGAGAGGCGGACGTGGTGGGGACGCGCGCGCCAGTAATCGTCCGCTTCCGCCTCGCCGGTGCGCTCGACGGCCCCGGTCACCCGGACCTGGCGGTGAACGGGGAGCAGCCAGTGCAGGACCACCGCCGCTCGCGGGTTCGAGGACAGGTCGGCGCCTTTGTCGCTGTCCGCGTCGGTGAAGAAGGTGATGCCCCCTTCGGTGCCGCGCAGGATCAACATGCGCACCGACGGCACGCCGTCTGCGGTGGCCGTCGCCACGGCCATGGCTTCCGGCATCGGCTCGCCGGCCGCGCGGGCGGCGTCCAGCCACGTCGAGACTTGGTGCATCGGCTCGGGTTCCAGGTCGGCTACGTCCATGGAGAGAGTCTGGCGCCCCGGGAAGTGGAGAAGTGGAACGGATCATTCGCCGGCCGCGACCGCACACCGGTCGACGAGCCGTGTACATGGGCTGCGCGGGGTCCGGCATCAAAGCGATCATCAAAGGGGACGGCAAACGGATCGGAGGGGCGAGCGGTCCGATTGCAAGACCGGGCGCCGGATTGGTGAGCTGCGCCCGTCGTGGGAGAACGGTGCCATGCGTTACGATTCGTGGGTCTCCGATGCTTTGTGCTGCACTGTGATTGATATCCGCCAGGTTTGACACGTCTGCCCCTATCCTGGTGGAGAAGGAACAGCCGAAAGGATCGGCAAACAAACAAATAGGAGATCCCCTTGCCTGCAAAGATCGTCGTAACCGCAGAGAAGGGCGGCAGCCGTGTCGCCCTCATCGGTACCAGCGGCAAACAATTGCTCGCGTCGGATGTGTTCAACGAGCCGCGGGCCAAGGGCGCGACCCTGCGGGCCCTCAAAGGACTTCTCGGCGAGAACATCGTCGTCGAGGACAACACGCTCGCATCTGCCCGCGCGGTGAAGCCGGCCGTCAACGGTCAGGCCAAGCGCCCCGCGTCCCGCTCCCGTAAGACCCCCGTCGAGGCGGTGGTCGCTGCGGCTCCTGCCGCCGTCGCGAAGCCGGCCAAGAAGGCGGCTCGCCGTCGTTCCACGAAATCTGCCAGCCGCAGCTGACAGGTAGCTGCCAGCGACCCGGACCGCGCGCACGGTGTCGGTGGCGTGCCCGGGCTCGTTCTTCGATGAGCCCGCCGCCACCACATAGCCGGCGGACGCGTGACCGGGCCGGGCAGCGGGGGGAGCGCCGCGCAACGCTCCGGCATTGGATGCCGATTGTGCTCTCGTGAAAGAGAGCCGGTCTTTTCCCCGAAGTTCACCGTGAAAGTCCTGGGCATTGTGGCCGGAGCCGGTGCATACGACGTATCGTCGAGCCGGGTGGTCGTGTACCACCGCTCGAAATCGCTGTCGCACCGGAGGCCAGAATCATGCCCGCTTCGCCTGTTCGTGTAGCTGTTACCGGTGCCGCCGGCCAGATCGGTTACAGCCTGCTGTTCCGCATCGCCAGCGGCGCCCTGCTGGGGCCGGACCAGCCCGTGTTCCTTCAACTGCTGGAAATCACCCCTGCGATGGACGCTCTGAAGGGGGTCGCGATGGAGCTCGACGACTGCGCCTTCCCGCTGCTGGCCGGCGTGACCATGACCGACGACGCCAACGTGGCGTTCGGCGACGCCAGCATCGCCCTCCTCGTCGGAGCTCGGCCGCGCACGAAGGGGATGGAGCGCAAGGACCTGCTCGAGGCCAACGGGGCGATCTTCACGGTTCAGGGCAAGGCCCTGTCGGACAGCGCCGCCCCGGATATCAAGGTGCTCGTCGTCGGCAACCCTGCCAACACCAACGCTTTGATCGCGATGAACAACGCGCCGGGGATCGCCCCGGAGCGCTTCACGTCCATGACCCGTCTGGACCAGAACCGGGCGATGGCTCAGCTGGCAACCAAATCCGGCCGTGCTGTGACCGAGGTCACCAACATGACGATCTGGGGCAACCACTCCGCCACGCAGTACCCGGACGTCTTCCGGGCGCGCATCGGCGGCGGGCCGGCCTCGGAGGTCATCGACGACGAGGCGTGGGTGGAGAAGGAGTTCATTCCGGCCGTCCAGCAGCGCGGCGCGGCCATCATCGAGGCCCGCGGGGCGTCGAGCGCGGCGTCTGCAGCCAGCGCGGCGATCGACCACGTCCGCGACTGGGTGCGCGGCACCCCCGAGGGCGACTGGGTGTCCATGGGGATCCGCTCCGACGGCTCCTACGGGGTTCCCGAGGGTCTGATGTCTTCGTTCCCGGTGACGACCTCCGGCGGCGTCTACTCCGTGGTGCAGGGGCTCGAGCTGGAGGAGTTCTCCCGCGACCGCATCGACCGGTCGGTTGCGGAGCTGGTCGAGGAGCGCGACGCCGTGCGGGGCCTAGGCCTGATCAGCTGACGGGGCGGTGATGCGAGCGGCCGCCGGCCGCGCTGCC
>JAJYLA010000177.1 GCA_021788115.1 Actinomycetes bacterium
CAGTTCGGCTACATCACGGCGTCTACGACCTCGCCACCGACGAGGGCTGGGTGTCGGTCGGTGACTGCGCGGATACCTCGTCACCGCGGATGCCGGCGGCTCCAACGGCTACCGGGTCCGCGCGTTTATCTGGCGCAGGGAGAGGCCGTCGGCACGAAGCCGAAGCACCCCGGTCGTCTTTCTCATCGGTAGCTTCTTTCTGGGCACCCCGGCTCCTCCTTCACTAACAGCGATAGGAAGCCGTCGAGTGAAGGGGGCCGGGCGCCCACCTTGGTGGATGGTCCAAGGCGCTACAGCCCCGTCCTGCCGGACAGGCCGATTCTCAGGTCGTCGGAATCAAAGGGCCCAAGCAACGCCGGTGATCGATGATCGCCGAGCCGCCCTGGATTGGCTCGCGGTCATAGACGGCGCTCGCCGTCCCCCCGCGGCAGCCACCTACCTCTACGCCCGCACCGAGGCCGAGCTCGCCCGGCGCTTCGCCGAGCGAGCCGCCGAGACCGGAGTGGCCTACGCCGTGACCGGCGCTTCGGGCAGCAGCCTGCTCGGCGTACCCGTGCTAAGCCTGTGCTAAGCCGGATCGTCGTGGTCGGCGGTCTTCAACCCAGAGGCACTGGCGCGCCTGGGCCTTGAACACCTCGAGGCAGACGACGCCGGCAGCGGCATGAAGCCATGGGGGGATCGGGCTCACCGTCGAGTTCTTCTGCCTGGCCTGCGAACAACGTCCGCCCGGCCGGGTGTTCCCGCCAGCTCTCGCAGACAACCCGACGGGCGAGCACAACTTCGGCGGCCGGCTCTCCGCTTTCGCCCTCGACGCTGGCGAGCTCCGACTCATCGGTCGCAGTGACACGGATCTCGCCATCGAGGTCGTCATGCTGCGCCACGAGGTGGCAGTCCTTCGACGCCGGGATTGCGGTACGGCCCCGCCCGCAAGGGCGGTCCCGCACTCTCGCTCAGCTTGCAGACCCACTCAGCTCGTAGTGGAGCGTCTTCGTGCGCATCACTTTGTGCGAGAGCGGTACGAGCACACCGTGCAGGACGGGGTACTTGCGGGCGAGAAGGCGCGCTGCCGTCTGGGCTTCCTCGCCGTCCAAGAGGCGTGCCCGAGCGTGCAGCTCCTGGCCCGTCGGCTTGCCGCGGAACGTGGAGGGCGCGAAACGCACCTCGGGGAAATTGCGAAGCCGCTTGGCCTTCCAGGACTTGTCATAGGTACGCACGTAGGCAAGGTCGTGGTCCACGACGATGCTCACGGGCGTGGCCACCCAGGTCCCGTCGCGCTTCTTCGTCTTGAGCAGGATCGTCTTCTGGCGCACGAAGCGCCCCAGGTCGCCCTCCTGGGTTGAGGGGCTCTCCTCGTCTTTCATGCTGTGGGTCCTCCTCGTGAAACACCTTGCAGCAGGTAGCTGACGGTACCGTCCCCGCTTGGATTATGTCCCGACTCCGCGCGCGAGTCGGCCCATGGCTCGCCGGCCCCGTCGCCCGCGGGAGACGAGCCCCGCGGCCGCGCGCCGCGGGGCTTGCGGGCGGAGCCCGGGCGCTGTGGCGGGCCCGTTACCCCGCGGTGCGTCGCGACGTGAGTGACGACCACCGCCGTCGGCACGGCTCGTCATGACGGCGGCACCGGCACGGGGGCGATCGAGTTGCCCGGGCCGACCCCAGCACAGCCGTTCTGGAATGGCAGGTTCTCGAACCACTTGGTCAAGAATGCCAGCACTCCCGTCCCGAGCACGGCCATTCGAGCCTTTGTCCGCGGGCGGTTGGGGCGCCGCCGGGGCCGGTGCGCCAGCCAACCACCGGCTCGCCGCTTGCTGCTACATCTCGCTGAGGCGGAACGGCATTCGGGCGACGTTGACGTCGCTGTGGCGGCGCAGCGCGTTGGCGAGGAGGATACCGCGCTGGTTCTGGAGGAGCTGGTGGCGCCACTTCCTCGGCTCCACCTCGGGGATCAGGACGAGCACCTGGGGATGGCCCTGGCGCCTCAGGGCGTCCAGGTGGGCGAGCATGGGCTTGGTGATTGACCGAGTCCGCGACCGCAGGAGGGTGAGCGGCACCCCCGGGTCCCATCGGTCCCAGTCCCCTTGAAGGGCGTCGGCTCGCTCGTCGTCGAACTGCACGCTGACCGCCACCACCTCGTCGGCGAGCGAGAGGGCCGTGGTGAGGGCGGCTGCGGTCATCTGTGAGACGGCGGTGACGGCGACGACTACGAGGCTCGTTCCTGCCGCAGGTTTGGGGGGCAGCGTGCCGAGGCCGATCTCGGTGGCGACGTCTCGGTAGTAGGAGTCGATGCGGGAGAAGAGCAAGATCAGGGCGGGGATGGCGATCACCACCACCCAGGCGCCAGCGGCGAACTTGGTGACGACGAAGATGACCGTCGCTACCGCCGTCATCGCTGCCCCGAGGCCGTTGAGAGTGGCCCGGGCCCACCAGCGCCTCGGCCGCTCGTGGTGCCAGTGGCGCACGAGGCCGGTCTGGGAGAGGGTGAAGCCGGTGAACACCCCGATGGCGAAGAGGGGGATGAGGGCGTTGGTGTTGGCGTCGACCGCCACGAGGAGCGCCCCGGCCAGTACCGCCAGGGCCACCACCCCGTAGCGGTAGACGGGGCGATCCCCGCGCAGGCCGAAGACGTGTGGGAGCAGGTGGTCCCGGGCGAGCAGGCTGGCGAGCACCGGCAGGCCACCGAAGGAGGTGTTGGCGGCGATGGCCAGGATGGCGGTGGTTGACAGGTCGACCACGTAGTAGATCGCCCCCCGCCCGACCGACGCGCCGGTGATCTGGCTGAGGACCGTCTGGGAGGCCTCCGGAGCGATGTGGAAGCGGACGGTGAGCACCGACAGGCCGAGCAGCATGGTGCCGAGGATCCCCCCCAAGAGCACTTCGGTGCGCATCGCCCGTCGCACCTTGGGCGCCCGGAAGGCGGGCACGTCGTTGGCGATGGCCTCCACCCCGGTCAGCGCGCTGCAGCCGGCGGCGAACGCCTTCAAGAGGAGCAGCACGCCGACGGCGGCCGCTGCGGTGGGGACCGCCGCGTGGATCCCCGCCCCGGGCACCGGGTGCGAGCGGAACAGGCCGGCCACGATGACCAGGTAGATCCCCAAAATGAACACCGCCGTCGGCAACAGCAGCGCCCGGGCGCTCGTCGCCAACCCCCGCAGGTTGAGCGCGGTCAGCACAGCCAGCACCGCGAGGGAGATGGGGAGGCTGTCGGGGGCGAGACCCGGGAAGGCCGACACCAAGGCGGCTACCCCCGCCGCGATCGACACCGCCACGGTGAGCACGTAGTCGACGATGAGCGACGCTCCCGCCAGCAGGCTGGCCCGATGGCCGAGGTTGGCCTTGGAGACGGCGTAGCAGCCGCCCCCGTCGGGGTAGGCCTGGATCACCTGGCGGTAGGAGAAGACGAGGATCACGAGCAGTACCACGATGGCGACGGTGATCGGCTCGATCTTGGCCAGCGCCGCCGCCCCGGCGCTCGCCAGCACCACCAGCATCGCCTCGGGCCCATAGGCGACCGAGCTGATGGCATCGAGGGAGAGGGCGGGGATCCCTTCGAGGCTCGTTATCTCCTCGTTCGGCTCGCTGGCGGCCTCGGATCCGACGTCGGCGCTTCGGGCCGACACGCTCGTGTCGCTCGTCGAGTCGGTGTGGTCCATCGGCGGGCTCCTCGCGGTCGGCAACAGCCGGGTCGGGGGTCGCCGTCGATCTTGGCAGCTACGAAGGGGCGGTCGGGGTCATGTCACCCGCCCCGATCCCGTCAACCTGGATGCGACGGGCCGCTGCCCGGTCGGCGACGCCCCCGCTGTGGCATGGCCAAGACGGGAGCGGGCAAGACGTGATCCTCAACAAGCCCACCGGGAGGACCATTCGATGGCTGTTCACTCCATCGACGACTATGTTCCGCACCACCGCACCAGAGAGAAGCTGGACCGCACGTCCCGACCCGTGAAGGTGAGCGAGCAGCTGCCGCGCGGCAGCGCGGCCGGCCGGTTCAACTCGTGGTTCGTCGTGAAGGTGAGCAGCGGGGTGGGCACGATGTGGTGCGCCTACGCCTTCGCCGCGCTGGCCTTGGTGAGCCTGCCCCAGGCGATCACCTCCCACAGCGCGGTCACGCTCGTCTCCTGGGTCTCCCAGACCTTCCTCCAGCTCGCCTTGCTGTGGGTCATCGTGCACCTCGGCGCCCAAGACGACGTGCTCCGACGCCTCCTCGCCGAGCACCGACCTCGTGACGGCCACCCGATGGCCTTGTGAGCTGGAGGGCTCCAGCGGGATCAGGGCGTGCTCGATGCCAAAGGGGCCCGACACCACGTGACGCCCGGACCTGGGCGACGGGGTGCTCGCGCGGTGTGCCCGTCCCGGGTGTCGACGTCATCGACGCGAACGGCCCCGGGTGAACGCTGACTCCCCGGCAGCGAGGCATCGGGCCTACGCTTGGTCTATGGTGCTCGGCCTGCTGGTCTCCTGGGTCCTCGGCGGCCTCGTCATACGGCTCGTGGCGCCCGGCCACGCCAAGATGGGCCTCGCAGCGACGATGCTGGTCGGCATCGTGGGGTCCTTCATCGGTGGGGCAGTCGGTCTCGCCGTCGGTGCGGGGTTCTTGGTCCGGTTCCTCGTT
>JAJYLA010000178.1 GCA_021788115.1 Actinomycetes bacterium
CCGCCCGCCACGCCGGCGCCCGCCACGCCGCCGCCCGCCACGCCGCCGCCGGCCATGACAACCTCGAGCGCGTCGCCGGCGGAGATCTCGAGGGTGTCGGCCAGGTCCAGGCTGACCATCTCGGCGTCGAGGAGGTGGTACCCGTCGGCGCGCACGCCGGTGACCCGCAAGGAGAGGGTCAGCTTGGCGTGGGCCTCCAGGCGGACCAGGACCGCGCCGCCCTCAGCCACGGGATACCCCCGCTTCTCGGGTCGCGGCGAGGCGCCCCCAGGCCACCACATCGAGAGACTCCGCACGGTCCTCGGGGGCGACGCCGGCGGCGGCGAAGGCACCGGGTTCGACCACACCGGCCAGCGCCCGGCGGAGCATCTTGCGGCGGGTGGCGAAGCCGGCACGCACAACGGCGAAGAGCCTCTCGGGGGGGACGACCGACGGGTCCACGGCCGGCTCGGGCCGGCGGCGGATCGACACCAGAACCGACTCCACCCTCGGCCGGGGCAGGAAAACCGACTCAGGGACGCGCCCCACGACCGAGGCCTCTGCCCAGTAGGCCACCTTGACGGAGGGGGCGCCGTACTCGGGGTCGCCGGCGCCCGCCGCCAGCCGCTCCCCCACTTCGCGCTGGACCATGACGAGCATCCGGGTGATGGCGGGAACCGAGTCGAGCAGGCCGAGGATGAGCGGGGTGGCGATGTTGTACGGAAGGTTGGCGACCAGCGCCCAGCCGCCCGGGCCGCCCCCGAGCAGTGCCTCCCAGTCCATCGTCGTGGCGTCGCCGTGGACGACGCGCACCCCGCGCCCGGACACCACCTCCGACAGCACCTCCACGAGGCGAGGGTCGATCT
The DNA here is from genome assembly GCA_021788115.1 of Actinomycetes bacterium. GTDB lineage: Bacteria > Actinomycetota > Acidimicrobiia > Acidimicrobiales > Palsa-688 > JAJYLA01. The sequence goes on from JAJYLA010000178.1 coordinate 846, forward strand.
CGACGGCGGTCACCGACGCGCCCGTGTCGGCGAGCGCGAGGGTGAGGGACCCGACCCCCGCGCCGATCTCCACGACGCGGTCGCCCGGCCCCACCCCGGCCAGGCGGGCGATGCGCCGAACGGTGTTGGGGTCGGCGACGAAGTTCTGCCCGAGAGCCCGGCTCGGGCGCACGTCGCGCGCGGCGAGGAGGGCCGCCACCTGGCGCCTCGACAGGGTCATGTCGGGAGGCGGAAGACGGCGGCCGCGTTCGCCCAGGTGGCCCGCTCGACGTCGCCGGCGTTCACATCGCGCACCGCGGCGACCGCCGCGCCGACCAGGGGAACGAACGCGGGCCGGTTGGGCTTTCCCCGGTGGGGGACGGGGGCCAGGTACGGGCTGTCGGTCTCGACCAGCAGCCGGTCCAGGGGGCAGGCGGCCGCCGCGGCCCGCACGTTCTCGGCCTTCTTGAACGTGACGATCCCGCTGAACGACACGTACGCCCCCAGGTCCAGCGCCCTCTGCATCTCGACCGGGCCGCCGGTGAAGCAGTGCAGCACCCAGCGCGGCGGCGGGCCCTCCGCCGAGAGGATGTCGAACGTGTCGTCCCACGCGTCCCGGGTGTGCACCACGAGGGCGAGGTCGTGTGAGGCTGCCAGGTGGATCTGCGCGGCGAACGCCTCCCGCTGCGCCGGCCGGGGCGAGTGCTCGTAGTAGTAGTCGAGGCCGCACTCGCCGACACCGACCACCACGGGGTTGTGCCGCCCGAGGATCGCCGCGATCGGGGCGGCGCCGTGCACGGCTTCGTGCGGGTGCAGGCCGACGGTGGCCCACACCCCCTCATGGGCGGCCGCGGTGTCGATCGCCGCTAGCGAGGTCCGCGCGTCGGTGCCGATCGTGACCATGCGGCCGACCCCGGCCGCGCGCGCCTCCTCGAGGGCGTCGTGTCCGACCCCTTCGTAGTCGATGTGGCAGTGGCTGTCGACCCACACGCGGCGCTAGTCCCTGATACGGGGGAACAGCGGCTCGCCCCGCCGGACGGCGAGCCCGCCCGGGTAACCGCCCCAGGCGGCGGCGCCCGGGAGGCGCTGGTCCTCGACCCGGCCGGGGAGCCCGATGCGCTGCCATATCTCCTGGGAGGCACGCGACAGGGCCGGGCTGGCCAGAAGCGCCACGATCCGCAGCACCTCCAGGGCGTCGCCCAGCACCTCGTCCACCGCCGGGCCGGGCTCGGCCTTCCACGGCTCGGCCGCCTCCAGCGCCGCGTTGGCATCGCGCACGAGGCGCCACGTGGCTTCGAGGGCCTCGCTGGGCGCTATCCGCGCCCAGCCGGCGGCGGCGGCCTCGTACACCGCCTCGGCCGACGCGCCGAGCTTGCTGGCCGGGTTGGGCGCCGGGCCCACGCCCCCGCACTTTCGCTCGACGACGGTGGAGACGCGGGCGAGGAGGTTGCCGAGGTTGTTGGCGAGATCGGCGTTGTAGCGGGCGACCATCGCCTCGTAGGAGAAGTCGCCGTCCGGCCCGAAGGCTTGGTCGCGCAGGAAGTGGTAGCGGACGCCATCGACGCCGAAGGTGGGGATGAGGTCCCCCGGCGCGATCTGGTTCAGCGCCGTCTTGGACATCTTCTCGCCGCCGACGAGGAGGAAGCCGTGGACGGCGATCCGGGCAGGCGGGTCGATGCCCGCGGCCATGAGCAGCGCCGGCCAGTAGACGCAGTGGAAGCGCAGGATGTCCTTGCCGATCAGGTGGTGTACCGCCGGCCACCACCGGGCGAAACGGTCCGGGTCCGACCCGTAGCCGGCGGCGGTCGCGTAGTTGATCAGGGCGTCGTACCACACATAGAAGACGTGGGCCCGATCCCACGGCACCGGCACCCCCCAGCTGATCGAGGTGCGGGAGATGGAGATGTCCCGCAAGCCGCCACGGATCAGCCCGATGGCCTCGTTGCGCTTGCCCTCGGGGGTCACGGCACCGGGGTACCTGTCGTACCACTCGAGCAGCCGGTCCTCGAAGGCGGACAGCTTGAAGAAGTAGTTCTCCTCCTGGAATAGCTCGACGGGGGTCCGGTGGATCGGGCAGAGGCCGCCGTCGACGAGCTCGGCCTCGGTGTAGTAGGCCTCGCAGGAGACGCAGTAGAGGCCCTCGTAATGGCGCAGCTCGATCCAGCCGTTGTCGTAGGCGGCCTGCATCAGCTGTTCGGTCGTCCGGTAGTGGCGAGGCTCGGTCGTGCGGATGAAGTCGTCGTAGGCGATGTCGAGGCTCGCCCAGACCTCCCGGTAGCGCCGGCTGGTGATGTCCGCGTGCTCGCGGGGGGTGCGGCCGCTGGCCTCGGCGGCCCGCTGCACCTTGAGGCCGTGCTCATCGGTGCCGGTGAGGAAGAACACCTCCTCGCCGAGGAGGCGGTGCCAGCGGGCCAGGGCGTCGGCCGTGACCGTTGTGTAGGCGTGCCCGATGTGGGGGGCGTCGTTGACGTAGTAGATGGGGGTGGTGACGTAGAACCGGGCCACGGATACCGAGGGTAGGGCATGCGGCAGCAGGGCCGGCCACGGGAAAAGACCCCCCCTCGCGCCGGCTAGACGGCGGGCTCGGCGAGCAGGCCGTCGACGAAGGCGGCGACGAGCCTGCCGGCGTCCACGTCGGTAGCGATCTTCACCGGCGGCGCGCCCGGCGGGGGTGAGACGAAGGGGCGGCGGTCGACGATGAGCATGCCCCGGTTGCGCTCGGAGCGAAGCTCGACGTCAACCGCCCAGGAGGCGAACGACGCGAGCGTCGGGTCCAGCGCGATGCACGCGGCACTCGGGTCGTGGAGGGGGCAGCCGCGCCGGCCGTGGCGTTCCTCGTAGTAGGCCAAGTAGTGCTGCAGGATCGCCCACGCGAAGCGCCCGGCGGGGGTGCGGCTCGCCTCGATCCGCTCGAGGTGGGGTCCCTCCAGCCACGTCTTCATGGTCACGTCGAGGCCGACCAGGGTCACCGGCCACCGAGCCGCGAGCACCGCCTGCGCCGCCTCGGGGTCGTGGGCGAGGTTGGCCTCGGCGAGGGGACCGACGTTGCCCGGCGCGGACACCGTGCCGCCCATCACGACCACACCGGCCGCCAAGGGTGCCACGCCGGGGTCGAGCAGGACAGCCAGCGCCAGGTTGGTGAGCGGCCCGGTCGCCACGACGGTGCACTCCCCCGGGTGCGCCCGCAGAGCCTCCATGAGCTGCACGGCGGCGGCGACCCCACGGGGACGGCGGCCGGACGGAGGGGCGGCCGGGGCGCAGCCGCCGAGGCCGTCGCTGCCGTGCACCCGGGTTGCGATCTGCACCGGCTGGGCGAGCGGGCGGGCGGCACCGACGGCGACCGGGACGTCGCCGAGCCCGGCGACGTCGAGAACGGTGAGCGCGTTGCGCGCGGCTGTCGCGGCGCTGGCGTTGCCGTGCACGGAGCCGACCGCCACGATCTCCACGCCCGGCTGGTGCGCCAGGTAGAGGGCGGCGAGGGAGTCGTCGATGCCGTAGTCGCCGTCGAGGATGAGCTTGCGGGCGCTCACGGGGCCCGGTCCATCCCGACCGACACGCGGTACACCTCGCGCTTGGGGACATCCAGCTCGGCGGCCACCGCAACGACCGCCTCCCGCCGGCCGGCGCCGGCCTCCAGCCGGGCGCGCAGCGCCGCGGCGATGTCGGCCTCGGCCGGTCCGGCAGCCGGCTCGGCGGGGGCGCCGCCCACGACGAGCACCCACTCGCCTCGCGGCTCGACGGCGGCGGCGCGGCCCGCGGCCTCCGCGAGGGTGCCCCGC
>JAJYLA010000179.1 GCA_021788115.1 Actinomycetes bacterium
CGGACGCGACGACGTCGCCGTCTCGTTCTTCGGCGAGGGGGCCGCCAACCAGGGCGCCTTCCACGAATCGCTCAACCTGGCGGCCCTGTGGAAGTTGGGCGTCGTGTTCGTCTGCGAGGACAACGCCTGGGCCATCAGCGTGCCCAAGGACAAGGCGACCGCGATCGCCAACAACAGCGACCGGGCCTCCGCCTACGGGATGCCCGGCGTGCTCATTCCCGACAACGACCCGGTGGCCATCTACGAGGCGGCCGGCGAGGCGGTCGCCCGGGCCCGCCGCGGCGGGGGACCGTCGCTGATCGAGATCAAGACCGACCGGCTGTTGGGGCACTTCGAGGGCGACCCGCAGCTCTACCGCACGAAGGAGGAGATGGAGACCATCACGCAGCGCGACGCGATCCGGCGCTTCGAGCGCCAGCTGATCGGGTCCGCCGCCATGACGCAGGTCGACGTCGACCACGTCTGGGAAGCCGCACGGGCGGAGGTGGCCGACGCGGTCGAGTTCGCCCGCTCGAGCCCGTATCCCGCGCCCGAGGCGGCCCTCCTGCACGTCTTCGCGTAGCGCAAGGAGGCGCACGATGGTTGTCGAGAGCCGGCGTCTGCTGACGACGTCGAAGGCCATCTCGGAGGCGATCGCCCAGGAGATGGAGCGCGACCCGAGCGTCTTCGTCCTGGGCGAGGATGTCGGGGTCTACGGAGGCATCTTTGGGGCGACCGAGGGCCTGCTCGCGAAGTTCGGGCCCACGAGGATCATGGACACGCCGATCTCGGAGACGGCGTTCATCGGGGCGGCCATCGGCGCCGCCATCTCCGGCATGCGGCCGATCGCCGAGCTGATGTTCGTCGACTTCTTCGGCGTCTGCATGGACCAGATCTACAACCACATGGCGAAGATCCACTACGAGTCAGGCGGGAACGTCAAGGTGCCGCTCGTCATCACCACCGCCATCGGCGGCGGCTACGGCGACGCCGCCCAGCATTCCCAGACGCTCTACGGCCTCTTCGCCCATCTCCCCGGCATGAAGATCGTCATCCCCTCGACACCCTACGATGCCAAGGGCCTGATGATCTCCGCGATCCGGGACGACAACCCGGTCCTCTACTTCTTTCACAAGGGGATCATGGGACTCGGCTGGATGACGCCAAACCCGCGCGCCACCGGCGAGGTCCCCGAGGAGTCCTACACCGTCCCGATCGGCAAGGCCGACGTGAAGCGCGCCGGCCGGGACGTGACCATCGTGACGGTCTCGCTGATGGTGCATCGCGCGCTCGACGCGGCCGACGACCTCGCAACAGAGGGGATCGAAGCGGAGGTGCTCGACCTGCGCTCGCTCGTTCCACTCGACCGCGAGGCCATCGTCGAGTCGGTGCGCCGGACCCATCGGCTCCTCGTGGTCGACGAGGACTACCGGAGCTGCGGCATGAGTGGCGAGGTGATCACGGCGGCCATCGAGGGCGCCTTCGACCACCTCGATGCACCGCCGGCCCGTCTGGCCTACCCGGACGTGCCGGTCCCCTACAGCCGCCCTCTGGAGCAGTTCTGCCTGCCCGACCGCGCGAAGATCGCGGCCGCGGCACGCCAGTTGGTCAAGGGCTAGCCCGAGGCCGTGTCGGGCGGCGGGGGAGCGCCTGCGCCCCGGTCTCCCCCGCCGTCTCGCCTGGCCTGTGGCGTCAGCAGAGGCCCGGGCCGCGGGTCGGAGGAGGCACACATGCCACATCAGGTCCTGATGCCCCACCTGTCAGACACGACCGAGGAGGGGATCGTGGTCGCCTGGTTCGTCGAGCCCGGGGCGACGGTGCGCGAGGGTGACCTGGTCGCCGAGGTCCAGGTGGAGAAGATGAGCGCGGAGGTTCACGCGCCGGTCGGCGGGCGCATCGGGGAGCTGCGCATCGCGCCCGGCGGCGTGGTCGCCCAGGGCGCGCTCCTCGTGGTCATCGAGGCTGCGGCGGGCGGGGAGGCCCATGCTGCCGCGGCAGAAGCCGCCGCGCCCGCGGCCGTCGCAGCGGAACCGGGCGGGCCCGCGTCGCCGGCCGCCAGGCGGTTGGCGCGCGAGCTGGCCGTGGACCTCGCGACCGTGGTGGGCACGGGTCCCGGCGGCCGCATCGTCGAGTCCGACATCCGCGACGCCGCGGACCGTCTGCCCGGCGGCGGCGGCGCGCCCCCCGCGTCGCAGGGTCGCCTCCAACCACTCACGCCGATGCGGCGCACGATCGCCGAACGGCTCCTCCAGGGCCTGGCCTCGACGGCGCAGCTCACCCTCACCGCAGAGGCCGACGTCACCGCGCTCGGTGAGCACCTCGAGCGGCTCACCGCCGAGTGTGGTCGCCGCGTCTCGTACACGGAGGCCGTCCTGCGGGCCTGCGCGCTCGCCCTCGGTGAGCACCCGCGGGTGGGGGCTCGCTGGACCGAGGAAGGCCTGATCCTCCCCGAGCGGATCGACATCGGCGTGGCCGTGGCGCTCGACGACGGGCTGGTCGTGCCGGTCGTCCGCGACGCCGACAGCAAGAGCCTCGAGGTCATCGGCCGCGAGATCGCCGACCTGGCCGAGCGCGCGCGCGCGGCTCAGCTGGCCACATCCGAGACCGAGGGAGGCATCTTCAGCGTCACCAACCTCGGTGCCTACGGCATCGACGCCTTCACGCCGTTGTTGAACCCACCGCAGACGGCGATCCTCGGGCTCGGGCGGGCCCGCCCACGACCCGCCGTCGTGGCGGGCGCGGTCGTGGTACGCACGCTGATGGTGCTGAGCTTGACCTTCGACCACCGCGTCCTGGACGGGGCGCCCGCGGCGGCATTCCTGGCGACCGTGGTGGGACTGCTGCAGGAACCAGAGCGGGTCACGGCCGGGGGGTAGCGGGAACCTCGGTTCACCGCGGGATTCCCTTGTGGAGTCGCTCCTGCGGGTGGCCACCGGGGCCCGGTGGCACCTCACCATGGCCCGATCGTGTTGGGCCGACCGTCGCTCGGTCAGGTCAGGAGTTGGTCTCAGGTCATGCTCGGCGACGAGCCGAACGCCGGCGCGCAGCGCACCGGCGTTCGGAGTTGCGAGTCGGGGCGACAGCGCACGGCCGTCGCACGGCCGCGTCGCCTCAGATGAGAAACGTCCAGGTGCCGTAGACGCACTGGGTGCCCTGGTCGCCGTTATGCACGGCATCCCGGCCGGGGAACTCCCTGGGAGCGCTCCAGACGTTGAGCGAGCGCCCGTCGAGGCAGGCGTAGTAGGGATCGGTGGTGTGGAAATCGGTCAGCGCCCCGATAAGCCGCGCGTCAGGCAGGCCCTCGACGGTCATGTTCCGCACGTGCGTGAGGCTGATCCGCCGGCCGTGCCAGATCCCGGTGAACGTGTACGGGGCGAACGTCCAGGTGCCGTAGACGCACTGGGTGCCCTGGTCGCCGTTATGCACGACATACTTGCCGGGGAACTCCCTGGGCGCGCTCCACACGTTGATCGAGCGCCCGTCGAGGCAGGCGTAGTACGGGTCGTTGGTGCGGAAGTCGGTCACCTGCCCGAGGAGCCGTGCGTCGGCAAGGCCCTCCACGGTCACGTTCCGGACGTGGGTGAGGCGGATGCGCACGCCGTCCCAGACGCCGACGTAGATGTAGGGAAGCGGTCCCGGGATGCTCGCGGATGCGTTACTGCCTGCCGCGAGGACGGGGCCTTCCTGGCCCGAACTGGCCGTCGCGGCCGCCTCGCGGGCCGACTGGACCGCGGGCTGCAGGCTCGCTCCGTTCACCGCTGCCGGGGCGAGCGAGGCGGTGAGACCGCCGATCATCAGCGCACCCACGAAGCGCGTCACCAGTGCCGTGCTGAGTTGCGTTGCGCCCATCTCGGGTACCTCCTGCGTGCGTGACTTGTGCAGGTGAGACACGGCGCTGGTGTGCCGATTACGGTCTGTTCCCGTGCGGTGTCGAATCAGCCTGGGAAGGTCCAGGTGCCGTACACGCACTGGCTCCCCTGGTCGCCGTTGTGCACGACGTACTGGCCGGGGAACTCCGCGGGCGCGGTCCAGACGTTGAGCGAGCTTCCGTCGAGGCAGGCATACGTGGGGTTCGTCGTCTGGAAGTCGATCAGCTCTCCCAGGAGCTGCGCATCGGGCAGGGTCTCGACGCTGCCGTTCGGAACCTGAGTCAGGGCGTGCCGCGTACCCGACCAGATCCCGGAGTAGACGTAGGGCGCGGGCGACGCTGACGGCGTCGGGCCGGGGGGCTCGCTGGGCACGGGGCTGGGACTTGGCCCGACCGAAGGCGGGGGCGGGACGGGCGTCTCGGTCGGCGTCGGAACGGGCGTCTCGGTGGGTGTCGGACGCGGCGTCAGCGAGGCGGAAGGGGTGGACGTGGCACGCGGCGGGGCCGGCGTCGGCGTCGGCGGCGCGGCCGCGCTCGTCGTGCGCACGGCCGCCGGAGTCGGGCTGGGCGGGGACAGCGGGGCCGCAGCGGGGTGCGGCGAGGGCAGCGCGGCAAGCGCGAGGGGAGCGCGAGGCCGCGACGGCGTTGCGGTCCTTCGCGGCTGCCATCCGCCCGCGACCACCACGCCGAGCACGAGCAGCACGGCCGCCCCGCCGGCAAGGGCGGCCAGATGCGCCGCGGCTGGGTGCG
>JAJYLA010000180.1 GCA_021788115.1 Actinomycetes bacterium
GACCGGGGCCTGAGAGAAGCGCCCACGACCGAAGAGCTGGCCGAGATAAAGAAGCTGCGCAAGGAGGTGGCCGACCAGCAGCGCACGATCGAAATCCTCAAGGCGGCCACCAGTTTTATGCCGATGGCGCGGTTATGCCGAAAACGGTGGGCGGCTGTGGCTGTCGGTGCTGGTCAGTCCGGGTGGGGTGGGTTGGGCGTTTCGGCATAACCGCATCGCTGGGAGGTGGATGCTCCTTTCTGTTCGTCACGGGAAGGAGCGAGGATGTCGAAGGTCGAGGAGGAGCGTCTACGTGGTCCGCTAAGCGTTGACGTTGAGTGGTTCGCCGCCGAGCTGGTTCGGCTGGGCTATTCGAAGACGGGCCGGCGCCAGCAGATGCGCCTGTTCGTTTCGTTGAGCGGTTGGCTCGATGACGCTGGTTTGTCTGCCGACGATCTTGATGGCCCGGCGATCGAAGTGTTCCTCGATGCCAGGAGAGCGGCGCGGGAGAAGTTGTGGTCGGTTCGGTCGTTGGCGCCGCTGTTGGGTTTGTGGCAGGCAACGGGCCGATCCTGGCCGGTCCCGGCAACGCCAGTCGGTCCTTTCCAGGCTGTCATCGACGACTACGGGCGCTACCTGAGAAGCGAGCGCGGCTTGGCCGTGGGCACGATCGCCGCTTATTTGAGAGTGGCCCGAGAGTTCCTCGACAACGTGGACAGCGTCGGGCTGGGACTTGACGTGGTGACGGCCTCGACGGTGACGGGGTTCATCACCCGGTCGTGCTCGCATCTGGGCTTGTCCGCTTCGCGGGCCACGATCTCGGCGCTGCGCTGCTTCATGCGTTACTTGGCCTTCGAAGGCCTGGTGGCGGGCGATGTCGATAGCTCCATCTTGAAGGTCGCCGGCGGCGGGCAACCCCTGCCCCGGGGGATCAGTCCGGGCCAGGTCACCAAGCTGCTGGCCAGTTGTGACCGTCGTCGAGGGATCGGACGACGGGACTACGCCGTGTTGATGCTTCTTGCCCGCTTGGGCTTACGCGGTGGGGAGGTAGTCGGCTTGTGCTTGGAGGACATCGACTGGCGTAACGGGGAGATCACGGTGAGGGGCAAGGGGTCTCGAGTCGACCGTCTGCCTCTGCCAGTCGATGTGGGCGAGGCGCTGGTCTCTTATCTTCGACGTGGCCGACCGCGCTCGGAGTCGCGGACGTTGTTCGTGCGCCATCAGGCCCCCTTCGTCGGCTTCGCCGGCACGGGGGCGTTGCGGGGCATCTTGGAACGAGCCTGCACGCGTGCCGGTGTCGCCTACGCCTGTCCGCATCGGCTTCGCCACACCGCCGCGACGGGAATGCTGCGCGAGGGGGCTTCTCTGGCCGAGATCGGCCATGTCCTACGTCACCGTCAGCCTCGAGCCACGTCCATCTACGCGGCTGTCGACGATGAGAGGCTGAGGGTCCTGGCCCCGGCATGGCCGGGGGTGTCCCGGTGAGCGACCTGGCAGAAGGACTGGAGGAATACCTGGCCCTGCGCCGCTCTTTGGGTTACAAGCTGGAGCGGGCCGGGCAGGTCCTGGCCGACTTCGTCGCCCACCTTGATGAAACCGGCAGGACGCACATCAGCACAGAGGTGGCGCTGTCGTGGGCTATCGACACGACCAGCCCGGAGTCGTCGTGGCGGGCCCAGCGACTCGGTTTCGTCCGCGGATTCGCCCGTTATCTACACACCGTCGATCCTCGCCACCAGGTCCCTCCGGTCGGGTTGGTTCCCCGACGGCGCGGACGCCTCGTGCCCTACCTGTTCTCGGCGGCCGACGTCGAAGTCCTGATGGACGCCGCATCCCGGCTGCGGTCGCCGTTTCAGGCGCAGACCATGCGCACCTTGATCGGCTTGCTGGCCGTGACAGGACTACGTGTCGGCGAAGCGATACGTCTCAACCGGACCGACATCGACTTCGAGACCGGGATCATCACAGTGCGCGACTCCAAGGGCAACAAGTCCCGGCACGTGCCGATCTCGCCCAGCACCCGGGACGCTCTGCACAACTATCTCACCGACTGGGGCTGCTACTTCCCCGACGCGAAAGCGGCACTGACAACGACCACCGGGACCCGGTTGCGTCCCAGCAACCTGGGAACCCTGTTCGCCGAGGTCGTGTCACTGGCCGGGATAGGGGCCAAACCCCAAGGTGCGCTGCCACGCCTCAGAGGGCTCCGCCACAGCTTCGCCGTGTCCGCCCTCGTCGCCTTTTACGACTCCGGCGCCGATGTGGCGGCCATGCGGCCGGTGCTGTCCGCGTACATGGGACACGTCAGCCCGGCATCCACATACTGGTATCTGTCGGCCTCGCCCGAGCTGCTCGCGGCGGCCGCCCGCCGAGCAACAACGAACCTCGGAGACCCCCAGTGACCGCGCTAGCACCGACGCTCGAAGCGTTCTTCACCCAGCGGCTCGCCGCCCAGCGCAACGCCAGCCCCCACACCATCGCCTCCTATCGTGACTGCTTCCGGCTCCTGCTCGGCTACGTCCAGGCCACCACCGGGATCGAGCCGGCCAAGCTCGATTTCGCCGACCTCGACGCCAAAGTGGTCGCCGGCTTCCTGGACCATCTCGAGGCCGAACGCAACGTCACCATCTCGACCCGCAACGCCCGCCCGGCCGCGATCCACTCCCTGTTCCGTTTCGCTGCGGTCCGACATCCCGAACACGCCCAGCTCATCGCCCGAGTGCTCGACATCCCCACCAAACGAACCAGGAAAGACACCGTCACCTACCTGACCCGGCCAGAGATCGACGCCCTGCTCGCAGCCCCTGACCTGTCCGTGCGGATCGGACGACGAGACCGCGCTCTGCTTCTCGTCGCCGTCCAGACCGGGCTTCGGGTCAGCGAACTCACCAACCTGCACCGAAGCGATGTCGCCCTGGGCACCGGCGCGCATGTGGCCTGCACCGGCAAAGGCCGCAAGCAGCGAGCCACACCTCTCTTCCCTGAAACCGTCGCAGTGCTCAAGGCCTGGCTGGACGAACAGCCCGGCCGGTCTGCCGACCCGCTCTTTGCCGGGCCCCGGGGCCGACCCCTCACCCAGGATGCGGTGACCGCCATCATCTCCCGTCACGCCGCCACGGCCGCCAAGGTCTGCCCCTCCATCGCAGCCAAACGGCCAACGGCCCACGTACTCCGTCACAGCTGCGCCATGGAGCTCTTCCACAACGGAGTCGACGCCTCCACCATCGCCCTATGGCTCGGACACGAAGGACTGCGAACCGTCTCCGTCTACGTCACCGCCGACATGGCCACCAAGGAGCGAGCCCTGGCCAGAATCACCCCGATAGGCGTGACCGCCGGGCGCTACCACCCCAACGACACACTCCTCGCCTTCCTCGAAGCCCTCTGACCCTTGCCCGCGGTTATGCCGAAACGTCCAACCCACCCCACCCGGACTGACCAGCACCGACAGCCACAGCCGCCCACCGTTTTCGGCATAACCGCGCCATCGGCATAAAACTCGACGCACGGCGCAAGATCTCGTTCGCCCGGCGAAGCTCTTTGACTTCCTGGCGCAGGACCTTGAGCTCCTCAGCATCAGCGCTGGACGTTCCAGGCGCCTCACCAGCGTCAATATCAGCCTGCTTGACCCAGCTGCGCACGGACTCGACCCCGTAGCCCAACTGGCCGGCCACCCGCCCGACGGTGCCCTGAGAGCTGCCCAGTTCCTTTCTCAGCTGACGGACCAAACGAACCGCGTGAGCTTTCTCCTCAGACGAGTACCGACGAGTCGTCGGATTCCCGGGGGACTTTTCCTTCGGCATAACTCCATCCTCGCTTCCAAGGTATGGAGCCTCCAAGGATCCCAGGGCGGTTCATTGTCGCTACGGTCGGGGTTTCAGGTGCGGAGTCTGTCGGCCGCTGTCTTGAGGATCTTCACGAAGGTGGCGTCGCTGATTTGTGGGGTGGCTTGGGCCGTCGGCACAACTTCCAAGAGCCCGAGCGCTACGGCGACCGAGCCGAAGCGCACGATCGCATTTCGGACATAGAACGCCCCGGCTGAGTCCGCTGTGTCTGTCATCACGTAGGCCGCCTGTTGGTCGCCCAGGCTGGGGATGGCGAACTCTTTCACTGTCAGCTTGGCGGTTCCAGTGGTGGTCGCTGTCTTGGTCGAACATGAGTCCATCGCCCCAAACAGTGTCTGCAGGTCGTCAGCGAGTTGTTTCGGCTGACCGGTGATGACCAGCTCGATCAGATGTTTACGTGAGTGATCTGTCGGCTCGAACTGTATGCCGGTGACCGCGGTGAGGCGCTTCGCGACCGCCGGATCGAGGGTGAGCTCCGAGCAGGGGATTGACTGACCGACGCTTGAGAGGTCTTCGGGCGTGATGGCCTGACCACCCTGCCATCCGGCTTCGATATCACTCACAGCGAGCAATTGTTAGCGGCAACGCTGTCTGCACACGGACCGGCGGTGTTGTGTGGACAGTGGTCGGCAGCTTTTGGTGAACATGGCGTTTTTCACCATGAGGCGATCTGGCCTGTGATGTCGATGCGGATGGCGGT
>JAJYLA010000181.1 GCA_021788115.1 Actinomycetes bacterium
AGAGGAGGTCCCCTTCTGCACGACGTTCGCGGCCACCACGCTTCTCCTTGCTCGGCGCCCAGCCCCGGTCGCACCAACCGAGTCCGTCACGCAGGAGCAGCGCTGCGCTCCTTCATCACATCAAGCCCCTGTTTGTCTGGGCTTTTGAGCGCGAGGCATCAAGGGTGTTGTCGCGGATGGCTTGAGTTTCGGCAGTCGATGCGTTTGGAGGCTGTTACTCGTCGTTCCGCTGCCGTTGCGGTGGTGGACGGCAGTGTTGTGGGCGACGCGCCGGAGCGCAGTGGATCGGAGAACCGCCACGATGCTGTACGCGAGTCGGTATCGCAGTTATTCCATGCGCAGATGGTTTCCTCAGAATGGAGGCGTCCGTGACGGCGTCGACTGGTGTCGGGCCGTTGGAGATAGCGCCGGCGAGGGTCGGTTCTGCTGCGGCGGTGCTCCGGCGCGTCGCGATGGGTTCGGTCACAGCCGCGCCGATCTTGCTGTGATCGAGATCAGGGTTCATCGGTCAGTGGGTGGCGGTCATCTCGGCCCAGCAGAAGCCGGCTAGCTCTCTGGCTATGGCGGCGACGACGACGGACTTGACGGTCTTGCGGGCGGCCAGGGCGGCGAAGCGCTTGGACAGGCGGGTCTGGGCCTTCCAGGACCGGGCGATGGTGGCCGGGCCTGCGCCATCTTGGCGTTGGCGGATGGTCGGCCCCATCGCGGGGTGGTGTTGGTAGGACCAGGCCGCCTCGCAGAGCTGGCCTCTGATGTGACTGTTGCCCGCCCGGGTGATGGCACCGCGGTGTTCGGAAAGCCCGGTGGAGTTCTCCGAGCAGGTCAGCCCGGTGAAGCACATGAACGATCGAGCGCTGGGGAAGCGCCGCCAGTCGAACACCTCGGCTCCCAGACACAAGGCGCCCATATGGGTGACGCCCCGGTAGGCGCCCAGGCGGGCCACCGCGTCGGCGAACGGGTCTGTCGCGAAATAGCCGCGCAGGTCGGCCTCGACCGCCTCGAGAGCGGTGTCGCGCAACTGCACGGTGGCCCGGTAGTGGCCGAAGGTGGCGGCCAGTGCCTTGTCGTCGAAGACCAAGCCCGACAGCCACCGCTCGTGTCGGATGGTCCAATTGGATACGCCCCGGTAGATCGTCGAGTGTCGTAACAAGAACTTGGTCAACCGGTTACGGGCCCGGGTCAGGTCCTCGACCATGTCCCCCCGGGTGCGGCACAGATCCCGCACCGCCTCCTGCGCCGGGTCGGGCACCGCGATCGCAGTGAGCTCCCCGGCCCGGTGCAGGCCCGCCAGCCGGCGAGAGTCCCGCTTGTCGGTCTTGACCCGGTCACCGCGGCCCTTGGGAGTCAAAGACGGGGCCACCACCTCACAGCGCACCCCCATCGAGTTGAGCAGCCGGTACAGGTCATAGCCGGTCGGACCGGCCTCATAGCACGCCCATATCCCCGACGGGCGTCCCAGCCGTTTGATCAGCCGACGCACCGACTCGGCATCCGAGGTGATCTTGTCTGTCACCGCCACATCCCGGTCCGGGGCCAAGATCGCCACCGAGATCGAGTCCTTGGACACGTCCATCCCTAGATGCACCAACCCGCGATGGGCCAAACTAGCCATGGTCGACTCCCTTCTCCGTATGTCGGCAACGTTCGTGCCGCAACAACACGAATGATCCACGTAGATGCGGTCTTTAGGGAGTCGGCCACCCACAACCCAGGCGGGACGACAGTTGTCCTTGAGGGCGGAGATTCCCCCGCTCAGACTGGCTCGGCGCCAGCCGGACCGGGGTCCCCTCCGGGGTGGTCTGGCTGGAGGCGGGGGTGGAGGCTCGGCGGTCAAGGAGAAGTCTCGGCCCGCCGGACAGACCCACTGGACGGCTCCCTTCGAGGTTTCAAAACCGTGAACCGGTCGCCGTTCCATGATGAATGGAGGGCACGTCCCGATCGAGATACAGGGATGCTTCTGCTGGGCGTTATGTGATGCTGAAGAGCATCGTTTGTGCCACTTATGTTCAGGGCAAAGGTGGTTCCCCGGAGGTTTCGACCGGGGCGCGATCTGTGACCGCCGCCCGGTGCCACCATGAGAGACCCTGAAGCCAGGCACCGGACCGGCGGGCACCCACACCAGCGGGTGCTGATCCGTGTCACGGAGACTTCGAGTCTGACCCAGGAGTCGAGCGAGCGGCTGCTCCGGCGGTGATAGGGCGGCCTAGGTGGGGGGACGGAGGAAGTCGGCGATGAGGTCGGCCGTCTTGGCGGGGACTTCGAGGAATGGGAAGTGGCCGATGCCCTCGAGGCAGACGAAGGTGGCGTTGGGTATCCGGTTGGCGATCTCGTGGCCCTTGGATGCGGGTGCCATGTCGTGCTCGCCCCAGATGATGAGTGTCGGCTGGGAGAGCCGGGAGACTTCGTCGCCGAGGTAGACCTCGGCGCGGAGGCCGCGCAGGGCGGCCAGTCGGTGCAGCAGAGTGGCCCAGGTGTCCTGGACGCCGGGGAGGCGGACACCGGCAAGCCGGGTCTGGAAGTAGAGCTCCGGGACGGTGTCGGGGTCGATGTGGAACATCCGGCGGTACTGTTTCTTCTGGCTGTCCACTTCCGCCCCGGCGCTCTTCATGAACCGTCGGGCTAGCGCCGGGATGAGTGCGATGATCCGCAGCCCCACGGGCGCGGAGCGGGTCAGCCCGAGGGGATAGCCGACCAGGATGACCGAGCGGACCCGGTCCGGGTGGTCGAGGGCGGCGGCCAGGGCGAAGAACCCGCCCATGGACCCGCCCATCACGTGCGCCGATTCGAGGTCCAGTGCGTCCATGGCGGAGACGACGAAGTTTCCGGCGTGGCGACGCAGATCGACGCTGTGGTAGTCGAAGGGGTCGGTGAGCCCGAAGCCGGGGCGGTCCAAGGCGAAGAGATGGGAGCTGTCTTGCATCTCGGCCATAAGCGGCGCCCAGTCGACGGCCTCGCCGTCTCCGCCGTGGAGCACCACTATGGGATCGCCGTGGCCGGCCTCCAACAGGTGCACCCGCAGGCTAGGCGACGCGATCTCGACGAAGCGGGACGCCGCGGTCACCCCGTAGTGGTCCAGCAGGGCCCGCTGAAGCTCGGCGAAGCTCTCCTGAGCTGTGTTGGCGGTCTGCTCTGCGGGGGATGCCGCCAGGTCGAGAGTGACGGCGACCAGCGGAATCGGACGGCGCGTCTTTGCCTGGTAGGAGCCGAGCCGGTCGTTGATGGTGGCGTTCATCCGCTCCCACAGCCGCCGGTAGTCCGGGTGGGAGGGATCGAGGACCACGGCATTACCGGCCAGACGACGCCGGGCCACCTGCACCTCTACCGAGGGATTCGACACCAGGTTGTGGTACCAGGCCGGGGAGGCCTCGGAGCCGTTGTTCGAAGCCGCCAGGACCACCCGCCCGGCGTCGACGGTGTAGCAGAGGGCGGTAGTGCGGCGCAGGCCGCTGTGCCGGCCGGTGGTGCGCAGCAGGAGCGTCGGGGCGCCGATCATCCCATGCCCGATGCGCCCGTCGCTGTGGTCGTAGACCCACCGGTGGGCTCGCAGCAGCGGGGCGGGTCCGGTCCGCGGCGCGCTCAACCGGTTGAGCGCCCGGGCCAGTCGGGGTGGGCTGCGGTGAAGATCACCGACCGATTCGGTATGCAGGGCTCGGGCCATCACTGCGCTCCCTTTCTCGTTGCTCGAACGGCTCGACGTCCGGTCGGGCGGGATGGGCCGACCAGGCCAGGAAGAATCAGTTCGATCAGTTCGTCGCTTCGGTCCTCGAGGTCCTTGCCCCCCGAGGACAAAAGCGCCAAGACGTCGATGCCCACGATGGAGGCGAAGATGGCCCGGGCGGCGCCCTCCGGGTCCAGGTCGGCCCGGAACTCCCGGCGGGCCTGGCCCTCGCGGACGAGATCGGCGATCAGGCCCAGCGCCAGGTCTTGGAAGCTGGCATAGGCCGACCCCGGCCCAGAGCGCACATTGAGCTCGGACCCCAACCGGGTCACACACGCCAGCGACGCGTCCTCCCGCAGCAGCCGGGCGCGCCGGCGCAACAGGGTGGCCAGATGCTCCGGGGCTGAGAGCGGTGCATCCTCGGCCAGGAGCCGGGCCACCAGGTCTTCCTGCTTGGCCCGGAACGCAGCCAGGGCGAGGTCTTCCTTGGAAGCGAAATGGAAGTAGAAGGCCCCCTTGCTCAGCCCGCTCGCCTCCACCAGGTCGTTGAGGGACACCGCGTCGAAACCGTGCTCGGCAAACGCGAGAGCGGCGGTCTCGATGAGGCGGGCGCGAGTCGCCTCCGCCCGGGGCTGCCGACTGCGTACTCCCTGCTCTGCCATAGCAGACAATAGATCATACCAACCGGTCGGTTTGAAAGGGTCCAACGGCCCTAACCTCGATTCTCGGGAGCAGGGGGTGGGGCGAGGACGAGGCCAGCTCCTGAGCGAAAGCCGTTGTTCCGGTTGGGGTTGGGGTTTGGCCGGGCGCAGGGGTTGTAGGGGATCTCCTTGAACGGG
>JAJYLA010000053.1 GCA_021788115.1 Actinomycetes bacterium
GGCATCGCCGCCCCCCGCGCCGCCCGCCGCCTCTCCGGCGGCGGACGCGAGCCGGCCGGTGGTTGCCCCGCCGGCCCGGCGGCCCAGGCGCGCCAACGCCCGGTTTGCCGTGCCGGCGACGCCGTGGGGCAGGAACCTCACGATGACGATGAGGATCACCGCGTAGACGCCCTCGGACAGCACGGCGGGCATCTGGGCGGGCAGCGACGGGCTGGTGTCGATCGACTGGAGAACCTGGGTGATGAGGATGATCACGGCGGCGCCGACAAACGACCCCGAAACGGTGCCCAGCCCGCCCACCACCGCCATGATCACGAACTCGATGGACAGCAGGATCGGGAAGGCGTCAGGTGAGATGTACCCGAGGAAGAAGGCGTAGATGCCGCCTGCGAGACCGGCGTACGCCGCCGAGAGCGTGAAGTCGCGGAGCTTGTAGCGGACCACCTCGACGCCGGCGGCGGACGCCGCCGTGGGGGAGGTGGCCATCGCCCGAAGGCCCCGCCCCGGACGGGACCGGGTGATATTGCGGCTGAGGAGCAGGACCAGCGCGGCGACGACCCACACCAGGTAGGCGTACTGACGGCCGGTGCTGACGGAGAGAGGGCCGATGCTGAGCGCCGGGATGTTGGTGAGCCCCAGGTCGCCGCCGGTGAGCCCCGGCGTCTCGCTGAGCACGGAGAGCATGATGAGCTGCACGGCGAGCGTCCCGAACGCGAGGGCGTGGCCTTTGAGCCGCAGCAGCGGGATCCCGAGGAGGCCGGCGACCGCGGCCGTCACCACCGGCGCCGCGATCAGCGCCACCAGGGACGGTACACCGTGGAGGCTCATCAGCGCGGCGGTGTAGGCGCCGATCCCGTAGAAGGCAGCCTGACCGAGAGAGACCTGGCCGGCGAACCCCATGAGCAGCGAGAGTCCCGCCACGACCATGGTCGCAAGGCCGATCGTGACATAGATCGTCAGCTGCGACGTGCCGAGGAAGAGGGGAGCGGCGAGGGTCGCGACGACGACGGCGGTGGCCGTGATGGTGACCGGCGCCCGGTCGGCGATCAGGCGCCTCCAGCGGGGGCCACCGAGCAGGGCGGGAGCGCGCGCGGCCGGGACGGTCACTGCGCCCCCTCCACCCTCTGGCGGCGTTCCCACCACAACAGCAGCAGGATGAGGAGGGCGAGCGCCGCGGCGCTCTGGTTGGCGGGAGACCAGTAGCCGGCCACGAACTGCTCGGTGATCCCGAACGCCAGGCCTCCGACCAGGGCGAGGCCGGGGCTGATCAGACCCCCGAAGATCGCCGCTGCGAACCCGAGGATGGACAGGGACACGTCCCCGTCGTAGCTCAGGGGGAAAAGCGGCATTATCAGCACGCCGGCGATCCCTCCCAGCGCGCCGCCGAGGGCGAAGGAGAGGAGCCCCATCCGCTTCACGTTGATTCCCGACAGCCGCGCCGCGTACGGGTTGGAGGCGCTCGCGGTCATCGCCTTGCCGACATAGGTGCGGTCGAGCACCGCCCACAGCACCAGGAGCACCACCAGGCTGACGCCCACCACGAGCAGGTACTGGCGCTGTATGGACGCACCGAGGAACACCAGGTCACGTCCGCCGATCCCCGAGTAGGTGAGCGGGGTGGTGTTCCAGAGGAGCATGGTGACGGCCTCGCTCAGGAGGGCCAGACCGATCGTCGTGATGAGCGACGCGATCGGGGTCATGTTGCCGAGGAGGGCGATGGAGCCGAAGAGCAGGCCGATGAGCGCGGCCGCGAGGACGGCGGCGGCTTCGGACACGCCGTGGGGGAGGCCGGCGCGCAGCAGCGAGTACGCGATGAAGCCGCCGAGCACCGCGTAGGCGCCCTGGGCGAAGTTGACGACCTTGGTGACCCGGTAGGTGATCACGAAGCCGGTCGCCAGCAGGGCGAAGAGGAAGCCCCTGGCGACGCCCGTCACCAGGTACTGCATGAACGCGCTCATCGCGTGACATGACCTCCGAGGTAGGCGCGCTGCACGGCTGGATCCTCGCGCAGCCGGGACGACGGCCCCTCCTCGACGACGCGGCCGGTCTCGAGGACGTAGGCGCGCGTGCACATCCCCAGGGCGAGATGGGCGTTCTGCTCCACGAGCAGCAATGCCACGCCGGTCTCGCTGTTGAGCCGGACCAGGTGACGTCGGATGTCCTGGACCACGATGGGGGCCAGGCCCTGTGACAACTCGTCGACCGCGAGGATGTCCGGCTTGCCCATGAGCGCCCGCCCGATCGCCACCATCTGCTGCTCGCCTCCGGACAGCACGCCGGCCCGCCGGCCCGCGATGTCCCGCAGCTTCGGGAAGAGGTCGTAGACCCATGCGGGGTCACGGTCCGCGGCCCTCCACGCCCCGAGGCGGAGGTTGTCGTCCACGGTGAGCTCGGGGAAGATCTCCCGCCCCTCGGGTACGTGGCCGAGGCGGCCCCCGAGATGGAATCCGCCGGCGCTGGGGCGGAGGATCCCCGACAGGGTGTTCAACAAGGTGGTCTTGCCGGCCCCGTTCGCACCGATCAGAGCCACCATCTCCCCCTGGTAGACGGTGAGGTTCACGCCGTCGATGGCAATCGCCGACCCGTAGCGTACGACGAGCCCGTCGACGGTCAGGACTGCCGGCGGCGCGGCCGGGGCTGGGGCGCTAGACGACATCGAGGGCGTCACCGTCCATGCTCGATCCGAGGTAGGCAGAGATTACTGCCTCGTCGGCTCGGATCTGCGCGGGCGTGCCCTCGGCGATCACCCGTCCCCGGTCGAGAACGGTGATGATATCGGCGACGTCGCTCACGAAGCCGATGTCGTGCTCGACGAGCAGCATCGTCAGGCCTTCGGAGCGGAGTCCCGCCAGCAGATGGGTGAGCTGGCGCCGCTCGTCGCCGCGCAGGCCTGCGGCGGGCTCGTCGAGCAGCAACAGCTTCGGGGTGCTGCACAGGGCTCGGGCTATCTGGAGCGCGCGTTGCCTGCCCAGGGGCAGCGCCTCGGCAGGGGTTCCCGCCCACTCCGCGAGGCCCGTGCGCTCGATCGCTGCGAGGGCCCGCTCCTTTATCAGAGGTTCTTCCCGCCGGTGGCGGCGCAGTCGCAGGGCGGCCTCGACGAACTCGTGCCGGGTCCAGCTGTGGGCGCCCACCATGACGTTCTCGAGGACGGTCATGCCCTGGAAAAGATGGACTGTCTGGAAGGTGAGGGATATGCCGAGCCGGGCCCGCGCGGCCGGAGGCAGGGCCTCGATCGGCTGACCGTCGAAGCGGATGGTACCCCGGTCCGGGGCGAGGTGGCCGCTCACGAGGTAGAACAGCGTCGACTTGCCGGCGCCGTTGGGCCCGATCAGCCCCCGGAGCTCGCCAGCGGGGACGGCGAGGTGGACGTCGTCCACGGCTCGCACGCCCCCGAAGCGACGCACGAGGTCCTCGATCTCGAGCAGCACGGTGCGGCGGACCTCCTGGGAACCTGAGGTGAGGCTAGGAGCCCAGCGCTGCCTTGGTGAACGCGGTGGGCACGAGCGTTCCGTTGGTGTCGACGGCGATCGCGACTTCCGAGGCGGACAGCCCCGAGTGGTCTTTCGAGGTGAAGTGGTAGGTGCCGTCGCCGGTGGTGATGGTCATGGTGTTGAGCGCCTTGGCGATGCCGGAGGGCGTGGTGCCTTTCTCCTGGATCGCCTTGGCGAACATCGCCACAGCGCCGCCTGCGTCGAAGGCGAACTCGGGCGGGTAGTAGCCGTTGTTCGACTGGAACGTGTTGGCGAAGGCCGTGATCGTCGACCGCCCGGGGTAGTTGCTCGGCAGGTACGGGCCGATGCCGCCGATGGACGTGGCGATGATGACCCCGTCACCGGCAGACCCGACCGTCTTGGTGTAGAGATACGACGCCTCGGCGTGGCTGAACAGCAGCGGGATGGTGAGGCCCATCGCCTTGAACTGCTTGGTCAGGGTCACCTCCGCCGGACCGGAGCCCCACACCATGAGACCCTGTGCCCCGGAGGACTTGACCTGGGTCAGGATCGCCGTGAAGTCGGTGGAGGTCAGCTGGAAGATGCCGTCGTAGACGAAGCTGATGCCGAAGGAGGGCGCCAGGGCCTTCATGTTGTTCCAGCCCGCCGTCGGGAACTCGGAGGTGTCGCGTGCGACCGCCATCTTGGTGAGGCCCTTCGCCTTCATGTAAGCGAGAAGCTGCCGGGCGACGATCGTCGTCGTCGGCGGCGTCATGTAGACGTAGGGGTTGGGGGGCTGGACGAGCACGTCCGCGGCGGCGGTGTAGATCGTCGGCAGCTTCGCCCGTTCCACGTACGACCTGATCGCGAGGGCTGCCGAGGAGAACACCGGCCCGACGAGGGCGACCACGCCGTCGGACTTCAAGGTCTGGAAGTCGGTGACGGCCTGGGTGGGGTCGGTCTTGTCGTCCTCGACGATGAGGTCGATCTTGCGCCCCCCGATGCCGCCTGCGGCGTTGATCGCCGCGACCTGCTGCTCGGCGCCCAGCTTGTCGTTGGTGCCGAGCGGGGTGTACTGGCCGGACAGCGAGGTGATCATGCCGATCTTGATGGGACCGCTCTGCTTCGCCGTGCTCGAGCTAGAGCCGCACGCCGCCAGGATCACCGCGGAGGTCGCGAGCGCCGTAAGTGCTGCCGCACCCCTCCGCCGGCGGCGGGAGAAGCGGCCTTTTCCGGCGGTGCCGGTGGTGACGTTCGTGATCGGTCCCATCATCACGCTGGACCCCCTTCATGATCGGTGTAAAAAACCCCCGAATAGAAACTCTACAAACTGATGTCGAGCACCTTACTGTGCGTAGAGTGTCCAGTCCAGTATGCTCGGGGCTTTCAGCCCGCGCCGAGGTATGGTCGGGGAGTGCCTGGCCTGGACGACCGGCTGACCGCCGAACGGGGGACCTTCTACCTGCCTGCAATTGACGCCCTGGTCCAGCGGGTGCTCGACCAGAGCCGGCGGGAGCGCGCCGAGGGGCGCCGTACCGGCATCTTCATCACCGGCTACCCCGGTTCGCCGCTGGCCGGCCTTGACCTGGCCCTGGGCCGCCGCCCGGGGCTGCTCGCCGACCACGGAGTCGTGCACGTGCCCGGGGCCAACGAGGAGCTGGCCGCCACGGCTCTCATGGGCACCCAGATGCTCGACGCCCACCCCCACTCCGACGTGGACGGCGTCGTGGCCTTCTGGTACGGCAAGGGCCCGGGAGTCGACCGGAGCGGCGACGCCATGAAACACGGCAACTTCGCCGGAACGAGCAAAGGCGGGGCTGTCGTCGTCCTGAGCGGAGAGGACCACGAGGCGAAGAGCTCGACGATGCCCTTCCAGGAGGAGTACGCCTTCCAGGCTGCGGGCATCCCGATCCTGTACCCCGGCAGCGTGGCGGAGATCCTGCACCTCGGCGAGCACGGCGTGGCGATGTCGCGATACAGCGGGTGCTGGGTGGCGCTGAAGCTGGTGAGCGCGCTCTGCGACAGCGGGGAGACGGTCGACATCGGCCCGGCCGACCCGGCACCGGTGTTCCCCGGTTCTCTGATCGACGGCCGGCCCTTCGCCAAGAGGAACGACTTCACGTTCTTCCCCGGCCGGAACGTGGAGATCGAGCGGCACCTCTACGAGGAGCGCCACGCTGCGGTCGTCGCCTACGCGCGTGCCAACGGCCTCGACCGTGTCGAGGTGGCCACGGAGCGCGACAGGCTCGGAATCGTGTCCGCCGGCAAGAGCTTTTCGGACCTGCGGCAGGCGATAGCCGGCTTGGGGCTCGGCGACGACGACCTGCGCCGGGCGGGGATCCGGCTGCTGCATCTCGGCCTCGTCTACCCGCTCGACGCCGGCGCCGTCCGGGCGTTCGCCACCGGTCTGGAGCGGGTCGTCGTCGTCGAGGAGAAGCGCCCGTTCCTCGAAGACCAGGTGCGCTCGGCCCTCTGCGGTGCGGGCACATCAATCGACGTGCTCGGGAAGCGGGACGAGAAGGGGAGCCCGCTGTTCCCGGTCCACGGCGGCATGGACGCTGACGGCGTCACGGAGCGGCTCGGGCCGCTGTTGCTCGACGTGCTCGTCGGGCGGGCGCGCGACCGGGCGGCAGACCGCCTGGGGGAGCTCGCAGCGGTGCGCAGCCGGCGGTATCAACCGCATTCGGGCCGCACGCCGAACTACTGCTCGGGCTGCCCTCACAGCACGTCCACGCGTCTGGCCGAGGGACAGGTGGCGTGGGGAAGCCCGGGGTGCCACAGCTTCGCGTCGGTCATCGAGCAGCCCTCGCGCCACGTCGAGGCCATGACTCAGTTCGGCGGGGAGGGGGTTCCCTGGATCGGGCTCTCCCCCTTCACCGACCGGCGCCACATCGTCCAGAACGTCGGCGACGGGTCGCTGTTCCATTCGAGTTACCTCAACATCCGGTTCTGTGTCGCGGCGGGAGTGGACATCACCTTCAAGGTGCTCTACAACGGGTTCGTCGCCAACACCGGTGCGCAGCCGGCCGTCGGCGCCCGGCCCGTCCCGGAGCTGATCCGTCTCCTCGCGATCGAAGGGGTGCGCCGGATCGCTCTGGTGACCAAATCTCCGCGCGCCTACCGGCGGGCCCAGCTGCCGGCGGTGACGACCGTGCACGCTCCCTCGGAGGTCGAGCGGGTGAGCGCGGAGCTCGCCGAGCTTCGTGGCGTCACCGTCATGATCTACGACGAGACGTGCGCCAACGAACGCCGGCGCCGGCAGAAGCGAGGGCTCCTCCCGCCGCCCGAGCGCTACGTGCTCATCAACGAACGGGTGTGCGAAGGGTGCGGGGACTGCGGGCGGGTGTCCAACTGCATGTCCCTCGAGGAGGTGCCCACGGAGCTCGGCCCCAAGGTCCGCATCCATCCCTCCTCGTGCAACCAGGACTTCTCGTGTTTGGCGGGCAACTGCCCGAGCTTCACCACCGTCGCCACGGCGCCCGGGACGGGGTACGCGAAGCCGTCTGCCCCGCGGCTCGCGGCCGCGGAGCTGCCCGACCCGCCGCCGGCCGGGGGGCCCGAGGGGGAATACCACCTCTATGTCGCGGGTGTCGGGGGCACCGGTGTGATCACGATGAACGCCGTCCTCGGGACGGCGGCGGCGATGGACGGCTGGCAGGTCTGCAGCTACGACCAGACCGGCGCCGCCCAGAAGTGGGGCCCGGTCATCTCGAGCCTGGTCCTCACCCCCGAGGGCCGGCCGATGGTCGAGAGGGTCGTCGGCGCCGGACGGGCCGACCTCTATCTCGCCTTGGACTCCCTGAGTGGCGCGACGGCCGCGAACCTCGACCGTTGCGACCCGGCCCGGACTGCGGCCGTGGTCAACACGACGATCCTGCCGTCGGGCGAGATGGTGCGCGACGTCGGCTTCCGGCCCTCCGCCGACGGCCTGTCCGCGGCCATCGCGGAGTACACGGACCCGGGCCGCACGGTCTTCGTGGGGGCGCGCCGCCTTGCCGAGGACCTGTTCGGCAACTACCAGATGACCAACTTCCTCGCTGCCGGGGTCGCGTACCAGGCGGGTCTCCTGCCGATCCGGGCGGCGAGCATCGAGGCGGCGCTGGAGCTCAACGGGGTGGCCGTCGACGACAACGTCCAGGCGTTCCGCTACGGGCGCCTGTGGGCCCACGATCCCGGGCGGGTCCAGGATGTCTGCGACGCCTTGCGGCCGGCGCCGGCGTTCGGCTCGGCGGACGCCCTCGCGCAGCTACGCCGCAGGGAGCGCCGGGCACATGCGGCGCTGATGGAGCGCACCGCCGGAGTCGAGCCCGCGACACGGGAGCTGCTCGGGGCGCGCGTCGCCGACCTGATCGGCTACCAGAGTGCGGCCTGGGCGGAGCGCTACCTGGAGTTCGTGCTTTCCGTGGCGGCCCGCGAGCGGGCGGCCACCGACGACGCAGGCGAGGAGGTGACCCGCCTGGTCGCCCGCTACCTGCACAAGCTCATGAGCTACAAGGACGAGTACGAGGTGGCCCGACTGTACCTGGATCCGTCGTGGCAGCGGCAGCTGTCGGGCACCTTCACGGCACCCCGCCGGGTCACCTTCCACCTCCACCCGCCCGTGCTGAGGGCGCTCGGTCGCAGGCAGAAGATCCAGGTGGGCCCGGGGTTCGTGGCGGTGTTCCGGATCCTCGCCCGGATGCGCCGCCTGCGGGGCACCTCCTTCGACCTCTTCGGGCGGTCCGCCGCCCGCAGGGAGGAGCGCGAGCTCATCGAGTGGTACCGCGACTCGATGGAGCGCGCGCTCGAGCACCTCGAGCCGGCCACACGGGACCTCGTCGGCCGCGTGGCGGCGCTTCCCGAGGGCATCCGCGGCTACGAGGAGGTGAAGAGCGCCGGCGCCGAGCGGGCCCGCCGGGAGGCTCGGGAGTTGCTGGACCGGCTCAGCGCGGTGCCGGCCGGAGGCTGACGAGGCCGTCACCCAAGTCGCCGAGGCCGGTGGCGCCGAGCAGGCGCAGGGTGAGCAGGGCCTCGGCGGTCAGAAGGTCAACGGCCCGCTTGACGCCGGCTTCCCCGCCGGCCATGAGGCCGTACAGGTACGCCCGCCCGACCATGCACGCCCGTGCCCCGAGGGCGACCCCCGCGATCACGTCGGCGCCCGAGCGGATCCCCCCGTCGAGCAGGATCTCGCAGCGGTCGCCGAGGGCGGCGGCGATGGCGGGGAGCGCCTCGAGGGTCACGGGGGAGCGGTCGAGCTGCCGCCCCCCGTGGTTGGATACCACGATGCCGTCCGCGCCCGCCGCCACGACCTCGCGGGCCGCCTCGAGCGTCGTGATCCCCTTGACGACGAGCGGCCCGTCCCACTGCCCCCGCAGCCACTCCAGGTCCTCGACGGTCACCGACGGATCGAACATGGAATTGATCAGCCCTGCCAGGTCGGAGGGCGCGCCGGCGAAGGTGGCAAAAGACAAGGGCGGTGACGTCACAACGTTCGCCCACCAGGAGGGGTAGCGCGCCATGCCGGCCAGGCTGCGCAGCGTCAGGCGCGGCGGGATCGTCAACCCGTTGCGCACGTCGCGCAGCCGGGGGCCGGCGACGGGCACGTCCACCGTGACGACCAGGACCCGATAGCCCGCCTCTGTGGCTCGGTCGACGAGGTCCTTGCTGCGCGCGCGGTCCCGCCAGATGTACAGCTGGAACCACAGGTCGGCGCCGGGCGCAGCGTCGACGAGGTCCTCGATCGACGTGGTGCCCATCGTGGACAGCGTGTAGGGAATCCCCGCAGCGGCGGCCACGCGGGCGACGGCCGGCTCGCCGCTGTGGTGCATCATGCGCGTGAACCCGGTCGGGCCGAGGACGAGGGGAAAGGGGGACCGCCGGCCCAGTATCGTCGTCTCCGCGCTGACGCTGGTCACATTGCGCAGGACCCGGGGATGGAACTCGACCGAGCGAAACGCAGCCGTCGAGCGCTCCAGGCTCATCTCGTCGCCGGCGGCTCCATCCACGTAGTCGAAAACGGGACGGGGAACGCGTCGCCGGGCCCGGTCCCGCAGGTCGCCCACCGAGTGGCAGGCGGCGACACCCCGAGGGGGACGCTCCGTGCCGAGCAGCGACCGCAGATCCTGCCAGCTCCACACCCGAGCGCCTGTCGCCCGGGGAGAACCCGCAGCGGACCCCCCCGCTGTCAGATCTTGCACGTCCACGGGACGAGAGCGTATCGCGGGCCCTGGTGCTCGCCGCCGGGCCGGCGGTTGCCGCCACTTTCTTTCTCCAGGCGGACCGGCGCGGCCCTAACCTTGGGCCGTGATCGTGTTGAGCCGGAACCACGCGAAGGTCCTCGACGTTGTGCTGCGCAGGGCGCGCACCGACGACTACACCTACCTGGACCTGGGTGCCACCCGGCAGGAGAACCTGCCCTCGGGATACCGGCACGACCGGGTGAGCACGCAGGTGGGGCACGGCGACGCCGCCTGGAGTCGCGCGAAGGACGCCATCCGGCTCTGGAAGCCGCACCGTCACGTCGGAGCCCGGATCACCCCCCAGGAGGCCTCCCTCGACGAGGGCACCACGGTGCTCGCGAGCTTCAGCGCCGGGCCCCTCCTGATCATCGCTCCGTGCCGGATCGTGTATCAGACCGACACCCCGAGCCGATTCGGGTTCGCCTACGGAACGCTGCAAGGGCATCCCGAACAGGGCGAGGAGGCCCTTCACGTCGCTCGTGGCGACGACGGAGCGGTCATAGCAGAGGTCACCGTCTTCTCCCGGCCCGCCGACCTCGCTACCCGGCTGTCCGGTCCCTTTGCCATTGCCGCCCAAAGGCTCGTCGCGCGCCGCTACGTCGGGGGCATTCTGGAGTACGTCCGCGCTGGGGGATAGCGACGCTCGAGTGGCTCCGGCCGCATCGAGGCGTTCGGCTCATCGCTGGTCGTGGCCGCCGGCAGCCGGCCGGCGGTGGTGCCTCCGGGCGGTTTGGCCAGGCCGCTGGCGGGCAGTTATAAGCGGTGCTTCGAAGAGAACGCCATGGCGCTGTCAGGGTCTAGCCGAGGTGAAGCCGTCCCCGTCGAGCAGGTGAGCGCCCGCGCGTTCACGATCCCGACCGAGCAGAAAGAATCCGACGGCACGTACGAGTGGAACGACGACACCATCGTCGTCGTCGAGGCGAAGGCAGCTGGCAGGACCGGCGTCGGATACTCCTACACGCAACCCGGTGCCCGCGAGGTCGTCAACGGCAAGCTCGCCGGCGTGGTCGAGGGCATGGACGCGTTGCGCGTGCAGGCGGCGTGGGCGTCGATGCTGTACCAGATGCGCAACTTCGGCCAAACCGGGATCGGCGCGATGGCGATCTCCGCCGTCGACACCGCCCTGTGGGACCTCAAAGCCCGACTGCTGGACGTTCCGATCGTCGTTGCGCTCGACGGAGTGCACGACTCCACCCCCATCTACGGCAGCGGCGGCTTCACCTCCTACACACCCGACGAATTGGCGGACCAACTGCGCGGCTGGGTCGACGCCGGCATCCCCCGCGTGAAGATGAAGACGGGGCGCGACCCGGCGGCAGACGGTGATCGGCTGCGCGCCGCGCGCGACGCCATCGGCGACGACGTCGAGTTGTACGTCGACGCCAACGGCGCCTTCACGCGCAAGCAGGCGCTCGAATGGGCGGGCATCTACTCCGACTACCGGGTGAAATGGTTCGAGGAGCCGGTCACCTCCGACGACCTCGAAGGCTTGCGCCTGATCCGCGACAGCGGGCCTCCCGGGATGGACATCGCCGCCGGCGAATACGGCTGGAACCCCTGGTACTTCCAGCGAATGCTCGACGCGGGCGCCGTCGACTGCCTGCAGGCCGACGTCACACGCTGCCTCGGCTTCACCGGATTCCTGCGCGTCGGCGCGATGTGCGACGCCCGCGCCATCGACCTGTCCGCGCACTGCGCTCCGCAGCTCTCCGCCCAGGTGTGCACCGCCATCTGGCACCTGCGCCACCTCGAGTACTTCCATGACCACGTCCGCATCGAGCACCTGGTCTTCGACGGCTGCCTCGAACCGGAACCCGGTGGCGCCCTCAAACCGGACCGGTCCCGGCCGGGCCTCGGCCTCGACGTCAAGTGGTCCGACATCGCGCGGTGGGAAGCATGACGCGACACCCTGGAGGTCAAGGAATCCTGATGTCGTGGTGCTCGGCGGCGACGTGCCGCTCCTCGTCGGTGAGGTCAGCGTCGCGGACGGGGACGACGAGCGTCCAGTGGTGGCCGACCGGGCAATGCTGGATGCGTACGATGCCGAGGTCGATCGCTTTCAACTTGACGCCCGGGATCCACAGGGTCGTGAACAGGTGGCCCTGGCGGCACCGCACCACGGTGTTGCCGCCGACCTTGTAGCCCGCTCGGCGAGCTGCCACGGTGGCGATGACCAGTACCGACGCCGTGATGAGGAGGGGACGCAGCTGCTTGTTCACGGTCATCTCAGGTCGGCCGTTCCCCGGCACCGCGGCCGCCGGTGGCCGGCCGAGATGGAGATGGCGCTCGCCCCTGTCATGGCTGCTCGATTCGCGCCTTCAGCGACTCTGGGTCGGCCGAACCGACGATCCAGGCGTCGTAGCCGGTCCCCTCGAAGTTGATCCGCACACCGCGGGGCGTGTCGTGATGGACCGCGGCGAAGAGCTTCTGGCTCCGGGTCCGCACGATGGCAACCTCCGAGTAGCCGGGGAGGCGTTCCCCCTGTTTGAAGCCGTGGTCGGCAGGCTCATGGGCGTCGTCCAGGACCTCGACGGAGCGGACGGCGGACCGGGGGGCCCGCAGGTCGCCGTGGACCGCTTCGAGCTTCTCGACCCCACTCAGGTGCAGGACCAGCTCGTCTCCCTCGAACAACAACTCGGCCATCTCGCTCTCCTATGCTCCCGATAATGAGAATAGTACCCACTACGATAACATAGGGCTAGGGTGAGTGCCATGGCGAGCGCAGACCTGCTGCTCCATCCCGTCCGCCTGCGTATCGTCCAGGCGTTCCTCGGGGACCGGACCCTCACGACCGCCCAGCTCGCCGCCGAGCTGGGCGACGTGCCGCAGGCGAGCCTCTACCGCAACGTGGCGCTCCTCGCCAAGGCGGGGGTGCTCCAGGTCGCTGCCGAGCGCCGCGTGCGGGCGGTGGTCGAGCGCACCTACATGCTCCGGGTGCACGCCGCCCAGATCCAGCCGGACGAGGCGGCGGCCATGACCCCCGAGCAGCACCTCGCCGCCTTCACGGCCTACGTCGCCGGGATGCTCGCCGATGTCGAGCGCTACCTCGCGACCGGCACGCCCGATCCTCTCCGGGACGGCGCTGGCTACCGGGTAGGGGCGATGTGGCTGACCGACGCCGAGCTCGCCGACCTCGCCCGTGACCTTGCGACCGTCTTCCAGCCCCGGCTCGCCAACCCGCCGGCCAAGGGCCGACGCCGGCGCATCATCTACAGCGTGTTCGTCCCCGCACCCGAAGAAGCGCCAGAGCGTGAAGGAGCGGCGAAGCGGACCGGGCGGGCCACGAAGTCGCAGCGGCCGCCCGGGTCGGGACAAAGGAATGACGCGGAGCCGTGACACGGTCCGCGGCACCCGAAAGTTCGAGGGCTCCTCTGACGTTTCCGGGGGGTGGTCTGAGCTGTTGAAACGCGGTGCAAGCCGCTTCTGGCCTACGTTTTCCGGCTGTTGGAGGTCGGCAAAACGAGAGGTGGAAGCGGCGTGCGATTCGCGAGGTTATGGCAGAGGTTGCTCGGTGTCGAGCGCACGGTGGTCGAGCAGGTGGTCTTCGACGAGGAGGCGGAGGCGCTGGTGGCACGTGTGCGGCCTCGTAAGGGAGCGACCCGGCGTTGTGGACGCTGCGGGCTGCGCTGAGTGTCGAGGACGGCCTGTTCGGTCTGCAGCGTCCACCAGGTGCTGTAGCGGGGGCTGCCGTGGCGGGCATCGGCCCGGTCTGGGCTGGACAAGCCGACCACGTCGGGATGGGCGAGGAGCAGGTCGGTGGCCGCCTCGACGACCAGGCGGACCTGTTCGGCGTTGCCGCTGCGATGGGCTGGGATC
Organism: Actinomycetes bacterium; assembly: GCA_021788115.1. Classification (GTDB taxonomy): domain Bacteria; phylum Actinomycetota; class Acidimicrobiia; order Acidimicrobiales; family Palsa-688; genus JAJYLA01. Next base: position 13,466 of record JAJYLA010000053.1, read on the forward strand.
ACAGCGGACAGGATCTGCACGACCTGGGCTCGGCCCCATGTGGAGTGGGAGCGTTCCAGCCGGTCGATCGCCTCGACCAGGGCCAGCTCCAACGAGGGTTTGAGCCCCATCCCGGTCGATCTCAATTCCTTCGGGGTGGCGCTGCGACGGCCGAGCACATGGCCCAGCCAGCGGTCCACGAGGAAGCCGGCCGCGACGGCCTCGGACCACCACCGGGCCCGGAGCTGCGCCGTCGTCTCCGCCCCGTCTCTTCTCTTTGCCACCCGGGACTGGTAGGCGGCCAGCTGGTAGATGGCGGCCCGCTCGTCGCCGGTCAAGGGCCGGCCCAGCGCCGCTTCGCTCTCTCCGGCCACGCCGGCGGCCGCTTCGACCTGCCCCCGTCCCCCGTCGCTTGGAGAACTCGCGGACCAACCGCTCGGGGACGCCTTAGATTTCGGCTCCGCCGTTGCCGTCCACATCGCTCCAGGCGACCCCGAGGCGGGCGGTGAGCTCGGCCCGCAGCGCCGCTTTGTAGAGCATCCCGACTGCTTTCTGCACCTCGTACAGCTCGCGTCCGTCGACGGTGAGCCAGCGTCCGTCGGAGACGGCTTGGACCTTGTTGGCCACCAGGACGTGACTGTGCAACTGGGGATCTGCGGTCCGCGAAGTCCTATGGACGAACACCGCGGCCAGATATCCGACGGTCGCTTCCTGGACGGTCCCGCCGTGGCCGCGGCGACAGAAGGCGGCGTGATCCTGGAGGAACTCCAACGCGGCGGCGACGGCCGCGTCGTGGCCTTGGCGGACGTGATCGGCGACCTCGGCCGGGGCCAAAGCCCATAGGACTCATACCGATTTCGGCGGCGAAAACGACAGCGCATAGCCTGCCACCGCCGTCTTATCCGACCCGAACGGACGACCCAACGCAGCGCCCAAGACGGGGTGGACTCCGTGTCCGAACAGCCGGGACAGACCCTCGGAATCGACCTCGCCGGACAAGCCCAAAGCCTCGGCGGCGCGGCCGACCCAGCGGCCGGTCTCCTCGCCGCGGCCGACGAAATAGTCCTCCACCCCGGAGGCGATCTCCCGGGCGTAAAAGGCCCAACCGTCCGGCGAGATCTTCGCCGACCCCATCATCGGCCGCCCGCCTCCGCCGGCGAGGCCCCCCCGGCGCACCCCCGGTGCGGAGGTGTCTGCCCGGGATGGAAAGAAGACGGGGCGTGAGTGTGAGGGACTGGCATGGGGATCGGAGGGAGGGAGAGGCTGGGGAAAGACATGAAGGGGACGGGGGGAGTGACGGTCCTGTGAGAGGACGGGCCGGGCCGGCTGTCTCATGGTGGTTGCCGGCATCGCCTACAGCTCCGGGACGCCGGGATCGACCCGGTGCGCCGCTGCGTATCCGAACGCCTTCTGGCGGGTCAGCGTCTGGTCGTAGAGCCGCCGGGCGGCCGGTGCGTACATCCCGGACGCGGCGGGGATCTCCGCCCAGCTGGCGCCTGACCTGCGGGCGGTCTCCACGTCGACAGCCGCGGCCAGCACATCCGTCGACGCCCACCGATCCAGCGGCAGATCCGGCCTGGCGGTCATCCCGCGTCTCCCGGAGAGACAACCATCCGCTCGATCGCCGAACGCGGCACCCGCAACAGCCGTCCCAGCCGCTGCACTGGCAGGCCGCTCTCACCGCGGGTGTGCCGCCAGCGCTGGGTGAGCAGATACGTCGACGTGCGGCCTATGCGCAGCACCGCCGCCGCCTCCTCCACCGTCAGGAACTCCGGCAGGTCATCGAGCGCCATCTACACCTCCACCGCTATGGGCATCCGGGCGTCACGTGGCGGGCGCCTCCCGCGATGAGGGCGACCTGGCAGCCAGCTGTCCGCGATCGGGTGAGTGACCATTGACGAAAACCTCCTCACCCCCTTCCAGGGGCGTGTCATTTGCGGGGAGTGACACTCCTCCCGACAGTGGCGAGAGAAACGCCGCCCTCACGCAGCTGGTCGCTCCCTGGCAATACGATGGCGGCCGTATTTGGCGGCCGTATTTGGGGGCCGATCCCGGCCCGGCTCGAGGCTCCGCCCGGCCCGGGGACGCCAAAGAGCCTCCACCGCGTCACCCCGAACGCCCTGGAGGTCCTCGCATGCCCGCCCGCCGTCACTTCGGCTCCGTCCGCAGACTCCCCTCCGGCCGTTACCAGGCCAGCTACTGGCATCTGGCCGAACGCCACATCGCCGATCGGACCTTCGAGACGAAGGCCGAGGCGCGGACGTGGCTCAGCGAAGTCGAGACCGAGATCCGACGCGGTCGATGGATCGACCCGTCAGCTGGGCGGGTCTTCTTGGGCCAGTACGTCGACGACTGGTTGGATCACCGCTACGACATCCGACCGCGCACCAGGGAGCTCTACCGCAGTCTGATCAAGCGGCATCTCAAGTTCACCTTCGAGCGGGTGCCGCTCACGGATATCACGACGGCCACGGTGCGCCGCTGGCACGCCAGCATCGCCAGGCAGCAACCGACCACCGCGGCGAAGGCCTACCGGCTACTCCGGGCGGTACTCATGACCGCCACGGCCGACGGTCTCATCGTGGCGAACCCGTGCGTGATCAAAGGCGCCGGCCACGAACGTGCGCCCGAAAGAAGGATCCCGTCGCTGGAGACCGTGGAAGCCATCGCCGACCCAGTCGGCGACCGGTACCGGGCGCTCGTCTATACCGCCGCCCTCGCCGGGCTGCGAGCCGGGGAGCTGTGCGGACTCGAACGCCGCCACATCGACCTGGTCCACCGGACGGTTACCGTCGAACAGCAGGCCCAGGTCGTCGTTGGCCAGGGGCGTGTGCTCGGCCCGACCAAATCGAAGGCCGGGAGACGCACCGTCGCCATCCCGGACGAGCTGGTCAGCATCCTCGACCACCACCTCGCCAACTACGTCAACCCCGAACCTGACGCCGTGGTCTTCACCGGCGACAAGGGAGCGCCCATCAAGACCCAGCACTGGTCGAAGAAGTTCAGGGCGGCCGCCGACTCGGCCGGAGCGGAAGGCCTGCACTTTCACGATCTCCGCCACCTGGCCGGAACCCTGGCCGCCGCCACCGGCGCGTCCACCCGAGAGCTCATGGCCCGCCTCGGCCACTCAACTCCCCGGGCCAGCCTCATCTACCAGCACGCCACCGAGCAACGGGACCGCCAGATCGCGGCCGTAAGAGTGCCAAAGATCTCGGAGTTCTACGGGGTGATCATCACGATGTACTTCGCCGACCACCCGCCTCCGCACTTCCATGCCCGCTATGGGGAGCACCAAGCCCAGTTCGAGATCACTACCGGCCTGACGCTCCACGGATCACTCCCCCGCCGCGCGGGCACGCATGGTCGCCGAATGGACGGATCTCCACCGGGCCGATCTGGAGGCCAACTGGGAGCGCGCCGCCTCCGAACAGCCGCTGGTTAGCATTGAGCCGTTGCCATGAGCGCTCCGTACGACGTCCGTTCCGTCGAACACCTAGGCGGATACCGACTCAGGGTCGCCTTCGCCGACGGCACGGCACGCACGGTCGACCTGGAGGCGAAGCTCGCCGGACCGGTAGGACCCGTCTTCGAACCCCTGCGCGAGGTCGAGTTCATCGCCCAAGCCACGGTCGATCCGGAGACCCGCACGATCGTGTGGCCCAACGGTGCCGACCTGGCGCCCGACGCCCTCCACGACGGCGCCTTCGACTCCATCAGCACGGCCTGACCCCACCCGGTACTCCGCAGAGAACCCCCGAGCCAGTGCCCTGACCGCGCACGTTCGCTTGCTTGGTCCACCATCGGCGGGTATGTGCGGTTCATCCTTGGTGCATGAGTGCGCGTGTGAGGGTGCGGCGGCTCTCTGAGGAGGAGGGCCGCCAGTTGCAGCGGATCGTTCGCCGTGGTGGTGGCAAGACGATGGTGAGCGTGGTGCGCTACCGGCGGGCGATAATGGTGCCGGCTTCGGCGGGTGGCAACACGGTGGAGGTGATCGCCCGGCTGGTGCAGACCAGCCCGGACCGTGTGCGCGAGATGATCCACCGGTTCAACGAGACGGGGATGAGATCGTTGGACCCCAAGTGGGCGGGTGGCCGTCCCCGCCGGATAACGACTGAGGACGAGGAGTTCATCGTCCAGACGGCCAAGGAGCGTCCGGCCAAGGCGGGTCGGCCGTTCAGCCATTGGAGCGTGCGCAAGCTGCAGCGGTACCTGGCGGACAATCAGATCCGAAAGGTGAAGCTCGGCAGGGAGCGGCTGCGCCAGATCCTCGACCGCCATGGGGTGACCTTCCAGCGGACCAAGACATGGAAAGAGTCGACCGACCCGCCCGAGGTCAAGGAGGCCAGGCTGGACCGCGTCGAGGAGGTGATCGACCGATGGCCGGATCGGGTGTTCGCCTTCGACGACTTCGGCCCGCTGGCGGTGCATCCGGTCAAGGGATGTTGCTGGGCGGCGAGGAAGAAGCCGCAGCGTCTGCGGGCGAACTACCACAAGACCTGCGGCACCAGGCAGTTCCACGCCTGCTACTCGCTGGGTGACGACAGGCTGTGGGGCGTGGTGCGTCCCAACAAAGGGGTCGAGTTCGTGCTGGCTGCGATCAAGTCCTGCCGGGCGGCGCGTCCTGACGGTCAGATGATCTACGTCATCTTGGACTTATGCCGATGTCGGCATAGCTGGACAACTTGAACCTTCACAAGAACGCCAAGATCCGGGCCTGGTGCGAGAAGAACAACGTGGAGTTGTGCTTCACGCCTACCTACAGCTCGTGGGCCAACCCGATCGAATGCCACTTCGGTCCCTTGCGGGACTTCGTGTTGAACAACTCCGACCACCCCAACCACACGATCTTGACCCGCCGACTGCACGCCTACCTGCGCTGGCGCAACACCCACGCCAGCGACCCAGCCCTGCGAGAGCGCCTCAGGCGCGAACGGGCGCGTCTGCGAGCAGAACGCCACCGCCGCTGGGGACGACCAGCGACACAGATCCCTCTGGCAACTGCCGCCTGATCGGTCGGTGCAGGCCGGGCTTGACCCGCCCGATGGTTTCGACGCGCCCCGCCAGCGTCTGCGAAGCGGTGCCCAGGGCACTAGTTGCACCGTTTCGTTTCAAGACGGCGACCCGGCGTCTTCGCCTCGTTCTGTGTGGTGCGGATGTGCCGGCTCGATCAGTGGACACGGGCTGCCGCGGCAGCGGTAGATTGTTGAGCGGGTCGTCCTGAGGGGCTAGACGGGACGGGGTAAGGATGAGGTCGAGCACAAGGGGCAGCTATCAGTTCGTCGGCAGGGAGCAGGAGCTCGGCGCTCTGCGGTCTCTGATCGGCGAGGTGGTACAGGGCCCGCGGGCCGCGTTCATCGTGGGCGAGCCGGGGATAGGCAAGACGCGCCTGCTTCAGGAGGCGACGGACCGTGCAGAGGATCTGCGTCGACTTCACCTGGTGGGGTTCGAGCCGGAGAGACAGGTCCCGCTCGGCGCCGCCATCGGGATGCTTCGTGCTGTGTCGCGCTTCGGCGGTGTCGCCGGCGAACGTCTGAGCTCGATTCTCGAAGGCGGTGACGGCGCCGAGCCGGGTGGGGACGCCACCATACGGCTGTTCGAAGCCGCCTACCGGGGCCTGGCCGCGGCCGCTCCCGTGCTGCTCGTGGTCGACGACATGCAGTGGCTCGACGACCTCTCGAGAGGCCTGGCGCACTACCTCGTGCGGGCCGCTCTCGACGACGCCGAGCCGATCGGGATCGTGACCGCCGGCCGCCCGACGCCAGACACGGCCAGGTTCATCCGATCGGTCGTTGACCTTTTCCGGGCCCCGGAACGATGCCTGAGCATCTCTCTCGGTCCGCTGGACCGCGCCGAGGGGGTGAGCCTGGGGATGGCGATAAGGCCGTCCCTGGACGAGGCAACCGCAGAAACGCTGTGGTCGAGCGGGCGTGGATCGCCTTTCTGGATGACCCTCGCAGCCCACCACGAAGCCCATGGCCCCACCGACCCCGAGGATCCAGGCACGACGATCGTCGGGGACCTACTTCGCTCTGTGACCAGCGACGCGTCGAGGTGTATCGCGGCTCTTGCTGTCGCGGGCCGACCGGTCACCGTCGATACGGTCCGACAACTGACGGGATGGCCTGCCCCCCGCACGGACGCGGCTCTGGGCGAGCTGATGAGCCACGGACTGGTGAGATCCTCAGCAGATATGGTCACCACAGCGCACGATCTGGTGAGGGAGGCGGTGGCGGCGACCCTGAACGCCGACGACGCTACCCGTTTGCACCGCCGACTCGCCGAACTGCTGGAGCAGGAAGCAGACGGTGACATCCAGATGCTACTGCAAGCGCTCGAGCACGCCGAAGCGGCGGGGCAACCGTACCTGCGCCTGGGTCTGGCCATCGCCCGGTCACCTCAGCGCCGGCTGCTGGGCCTGGCTGGCCTCGCCCGCCTCGACCTCATCGCCGACACACCGTCAGCGGCCCAGGCCTCGAGCGTGGAGTTCAAGATCGGACTCGCCCACCTTGCCGAAGAGCTCAGCGACCACGAGGGGGCATGCGATCGTTTCGCGGGCGTGTGCGAGGAGGCTCAGAGCGCGTCGGATCGTTCGGCATTCGCCGTCAAGGCAGCCAGGCATGCGTTGGAAGTGGGGCGCAGCAAACAGATGGGGGCTCTCCTCGAACAGGCCCGCACGGACGGCAAGGACAACCCATGGGTGGCCGTCGCCGTCGACGCCCTCGAGTACAAACGTCTCGCCTGGCTCGAGCACGATTCTCGAGCCGCCGGGGAGTTTCGGGAGCGAGCAGTCGCGAAAGCCCGGCGACTGGTCGCCGGGTCAACCTCGCTCGACCGCCTGGATGGGGTCGCGAGGCAGGCCTACGCCGAGGCGCTCGACGCCGAGCGCATCGCCTGCCTGATGGACGACGACATGGCCGGCATGCTCGCCGCGTCCGAGGCCCTCACGCACGCGACAGTCGGTATGGGTGAACACCACCTGGACTGCCGTTCCGAGAGCTCCATGGCGCTCCGCTTCTTCAACCGATGGCAGGAGGTCGAACAGCGCCAGTGGGCGGAGCTCGACGACGCGCGCCGGCAGGTCTACCCCGGGATGGTCGCCCTCATCACATCCGAGCTGGCGCTCACGGTGTACAACCTGGGCCGCGTCGCGGAGGCTCTCGACCTGTACGCGGAGGGTCGCCGGCTCGGAACCCGCGTCGACGCCGCGTTCGAGGTCGCCGACACATGGTTGTGCGGGCTCGGACAGCTGATCGAAGCGTCCACGGTCGACTGGCGGAGCGCCATCTCCGCGCTTGTCGCGGAAGCCGACCGTCAGCCGAACCCGCATTGCAGCATGACAGTCAAGCAACGCGCCGCGATGTGCGCCGCCCGGTTCGCTCCCAACGAATTCCCGGAGCTCGTCGAACGCCTCCTCGAGGGCGCGGGCGCCGACGCCCGGGCCGCAGACTGCGTGCGGTGCAGCTCGGAGCTTTGCCTCGTGTCCGCCGAGCTCTACGCCAGGATCGGCCGGCTGGACAAGGCAGGCGACCTGCTCGCCACTTGGGATGCCGCCCACCCCTCGCCCCACCCGCGCGCCGCGTACCTGCGGGACGGCGCGGGAGCCGCGGTCGCTGCCATGGCGGGCGACGCGAACGCCCCGACGCGGCTTCGCGACCGCGTCGACGCGGCCGCCGCGGCCGGTTTGCAGCTCGACCAGCTCTGGGGGCTGATCGACCTGGGATCCCTGCTCGCCGGCCAGGATGCACCAGGAGCGGCAGAAACGTGGATAGCAGCAAGTGATCTTGCCGTGGGGATCGGCGCGGCGTCAGAAGCCGCAATGGTCAAACGGCACCTCCGGAAGCTCGGGGTACGGACCGTGAACCCCACCCAGCGGACGGCCGGCGAACCTGACCTCCCCAGACTTAGCCGCCGGGAGACGGAAGTCGCCCGCCTGGCGGCGCGGGGAGCCCGCAACGCCGAGATCGCCACGACGCTGTTCATATCCACCAAGACCGTCGAACAGCACCTGTCCCGCGTCTTCACGCGGCTGGGGGTCCGCAACCGGACCGAACTGGGGGCGCGCCACGGCGCCCAACTCCTGCGCGGAATGGTGGACGCCGCGAATTAGGGGTTTCCCCCGATACCGATCGGGCCGACCCGCCCTTACCGTCCTCATAGGAACACGAGGCAGCCGGAGGGCAACGCAGGATGACGGTGCTGGTGGTCATGATCGACGCGCTCGAACCCGAGGCAGGGCTCGACGTGAAGTCGGCCGAGCGCCTCGCCGATCTCGGCATATCCCACGTCACGATCGTGCGTGACCACAGGGTTCAGGCCGTGATTCTCGACGGGTGGGCGTTCGACGCCTACAGCTCCGGGGTGGAGGCGAGGTCGATCGTGGCCGGCGACTCTCCCAGCTCTGTTCTGCTCCCCGTGTTCCAGACGGTCTTGAGCCAGCGCCCGACCACGGTCGGGCGCTGGAACTCGGCCGAGACCCGACTGGACCTATCGGACAAGAAGGAGACGATATGAGAAAGCTATTAGCCTCGATTCTCGGGAGCAGGGGGTGGGGCGAGGACGAGGCCAGCTCCTGAGCGAAAGCCGTTGTTCCGGTTGGGGTTGGGGTTTGGCCGGGCGCAGGGGTTGTAGGGGATCTCCTTGAACGGG
>JAJYLA010000002.1 GCA_021788115.1 Actinomycetes bacterium
ATCCGCAGCCTCACCAATCTCCCGCTCCGCCGACGCCCCCTCCACAAACCGCAACTCACCAACCTGCTCCACCCGCTCCAACCACCCCCGAAGATCATAAGTGGCGGACGTCTTGTGGTTGCCGGTATCGCTCATGGTCGACCCTCCTGATCTTCCTGTGCCGAAGCCGCCTCGAGATAGACGGTGTTGTCGTACCCGAGGAGCTTGAAGAGCCGGTTCTGCCCGGAAAGCATTACCAGCGGTTCTGCGGTCCCCGCGAAGTGCTGGGCCACGGTGTTCGGCGGCACGTACAGGGTGTCCCCCTGCTTCAGCTCGTGCCGCGTCGGTTCGAGGGCGAGCCGGGCGTGGTACTTCTCCGCGATCTCCGCCTCCACATCCCAATGCAGGCTGTAGCCCGAGCCCGAGAGCACGTAGAGGACCTCGTCGGCCATGGTCCAGCGGCGGCCCGAGCGGCCCCCGGGCTCGATCTGCAGCTCGAACACGTCCACGCTGAAGGTTCGGACGTCGTCGCGTCGGGGGGAGGAGAGAACGCGTACCCGGCCGAGCGGTGTCGTCTCCCACTCGACGTCGGCGCCCTTGACCACCTTCTTGCGATCCGCGACCCCCGTGCTCCACAGCCGGGACCAGTCCTCGCGGGGACCGAATCCCGGAGCGTCAAACGGCGCGCTGCGTCCCTGCTGGACGAGGCCGAGGTACATCCAGGCTGTCTTGGCCTTGAAGACGATGGCGGTCGCGGTCTCCTCGTAGGGGTTGAAGTGCCGGTGGACCGAGTCGGTATGCACCAGGACCAGGTCGCCTTTCTCCCAGTCGTAGCGCCGATCGTCGTGGATTTCGTAGCCGCGGCCTTCGAGGATGTAGAAGGCAGCCTCGTTCTGGTGGCCGTGCCCACGGTTCGAGGTGCCGGGGGGCAGTTGTACGAAGTGGACTTGGAGCGTCTGGGTCAGGAACGGCTCGTCGCCCGGGCCGACCCTCCACCAGGTGCGCGACTCCTTCGAGTCACCGCTGTGTGCCACCTTGGCGTCGTCCACCACCACCGAGTCGTCGCGCACGCGGTTCGCGGTGAGCTGCGCTCGGCGGAACTCGGCGAGAGAGTAGCTGGCCGAGTTCATTCCTCTAAGGAAAACACGCTCGGATTTCGCCACCTTGCTTCTCCGTTCGTCCTGGTCTACTGGTCTATCCATATGCTCTCCATTCCGGCCTTGTCAAGCCCGGGCGCGTCCGCCCCCGCCGAGTCTGGGATCTGCGGCGGGGGCACCTCTGCCAGTCTGTGAAACTCAGCCCTTCGTGGGGACGAACGGGCCGATCGCGGACCCCTGCGCCACAGCCTGTGAGACCTGGGTCGCGAGCGTCGCCCCGTCGATCGGGCCGACCTGGATCGACGCCTTCAGAGCCGCCGCCTGCAAGGCGGACGACTTGGCCGCGGTCAGGAAGGCTTGCCGGAGGACCTGCAGGCGCGCTGCCGGGATGCCCGGGGGGCCTGCGAAGTCGTCGGAGAGGTTGCTCAGAGTGAGGGCTTCCTTGACCGCCGCTTTTTGGGCAGACGAGAGCTTGGCTTTGGCCAACTCGCTGGCGAGGTCCGGGACGCCCTGGAGGATGGTCCTGTACTTCGGCAGCGTCAGGGTGCCGACGTAGAGGAGCGGGCGGGCTTCGTGGCCGGCGATCAGCGAGTACATCGACGGGATCGACTCGAACATGATCTGGCCGTCCTTGGCGAGAAACCCTTGCTTGAGGGCGGCAACCTCGTCGAAGCCGGTGACCAGGTGGTGCGGGATGGACATGGCACCGAACACGACACGGTTGAGCATGTCGCCGACGCCGCTGCGAACATCGAGGACCGACACGGGCGAGGAGGCGCTCAGCATCGACGCGAAGCTCTTGACCGACGAGCTGGGCTGGGTCACCATGACGTTCGGGACGACTGCGGGCTGGCCGATCCAGCTCAGCTTGGTCATGTCGAAGCTCTGCCCCGGAAGGTGCTCCACGAGGCTGGCGGTGTCACCCCCGACGTTGACGAGTCCGATGGTGAGGCCGTCGGGAGACGCCTTGGCCATCTCGTTGGTGCCGTCGAGGGTGCCGGCGCCGTTGACGTTGACGACGTTGATCGTGGCGCCGAGGGCACTGGCCAGGTAGGGCGCGAAGAGCCGCGCGTACTTGTCGTACCCGCCGCCGGGCTTGTCGGGCGCGATGAGGGTGATCGTCTTGCCCTTGAAAAATGCGGCGGCCCCGCCCGAGCTGGCCGCGCCGCTATGCGAGGACGAGCCGCACGCGGCCAGGATGCCTCCACCGAGCGTGGCCGCCATCGCGAAGCGGAGGCTGCTCCGCCAGAATCGGAAGCGGCCGTCGCGTGCGGGGCGGTCGACGGGATTTGGGTGTCTGCTGGTCATGTGATTCTCCCCTACGTGGACGGGTCATGCCACTGCGTGTGGCCTGCACTGCATCTCTCCAGGTCGCTGCACGCCTCACCCTCCCAGAAGCCGGCCGGCAAAGGTGAAGTGGAACAGCGACATGGATCCGTACGCGATCACGAACGTGACCGCTGCGGTCGTGACAGCAAAAGACACCCGCGCCCACACGTTGGGCCAGCGGACACCGGCGAGCGCGTAGGCAGCAGCGGCGACCGGGATGCCGACCTTGAAGCCGAGCAGGTAGGTCGCCACCACGGTGCCGAGGACCCACCCGAGCGCCGCCACCTCTCGAGTGACCTCGGTCCGCCTTCGGGCACGGGGGTGCTCACCACCGGAGGACACCGCCACCTCGCCACCCGGATGGGTGGCCGCGGGTCCCACGGGTGCTGCGGTGGCGGCGCCGGCGGCCGGCCCGTGGCGCGCGCTCACGGTGAGCGGCAGGCGGACCGGTGCCTCGGCAAGCACGGACGGTATCGTGGTGCCGGCGACGGTGGGGGCAACCTGCAGGGAGCCGCCACGTCGCGTCGTCTCGAGGAGCCACCTTGCGAGGCGGCTGAAGGCCACGGCAGCGGCGATCGCCCCGACGATCGCCGGCAGGCGGCCGGCGTCGGGCGGGTAGCGGAGCGCCGCGACGGTGTACGCGACCGAGACCGCGGTGATGACGGCGTCGGCGGCGGGTTCGAGGATCGGATGGGCCGCCGGCGGGCCGGCAGCCGCGGCCGCCGCGGCCTGGCCGCCGGCGCCGGGCGACTTCCGGCCGCGAAGCGCCGTGACCACGAGGAGCACTACCGTCCCGGCGAAGAAGACGTCGGCCAGGGGGGCCCTGGAGAAAAAGCGCCATCCGTAGATGGTCTGGGTCAGGTGAACGTTGTCGGCGAAGGTGCGGCCGAGCACGAGACCGATCGCCAGTGCCGCCACCGAGTAGTCGAGCTTGCGCAGGACGAGGCCGATCCCGGTGAAGACGACGAGCTCCACGACCCCGGTGAAGTCGGTGACCGCGGCGAAGCTCCCGATCACGGCGAGGGCGAGTATGTAGGGGAAGAGGACGGGGCCCCGGACGGTGGTCACCCTGCTGATCCACGGGGTCAGCGCCAGGCCGAGCGAGCACGACACCAGGCCGCTGATCGCCATCACCCACATCATCGTGTAGGGCAGCGCGGGTCGAGCGTGGAGCAGGGTCGGCCCGGGCTGCACCCCGAGGATCTCCAGAGCGGCTATGAAGATGACCATCCCGATCCCCGAGGGAAGGCCGAGGGCCACCGCCGGCACCAGGGAGCCGACCTCCTTCGCCAGCGAGGAGCCCTCCGCCGAGGCGATCCCGGCAGGGACGCCCGTGCCGAACTTCTTCCCGTCGCGCGAGAGCTGGCGCCCGAGCCCGTAGGAGATGAAGTTCGCCGAGAACCCGCCTATCCCAGGGATGAGGCCCAGCAGCGACGCGACGACGGCGGACCGCACGACATGCACCCGGCTGCGGACGGTGTCCCGGAGCCCCCACCGGATCTGCCGGCCGAACTGCCCGGACAGCGATTCCCGCGGCACGGTCGTCACGGCCTCGCCGCGTCCGAACATCACGACCATCTGGGTGAGGGCGAACACGCCCAGGGCGAAGGGCACCACGTTGAGACCGCTGAGGAGGGGCGTCAGGCCGAAGGTGAATCGGGCCACGCCGGTCACGGGGTCGCTGCCCACGAACGAGAGCATCAGCCCGATGGCGCCGGCGAGCAGCACCTTGCTCGTCCGAACGTTCTGCTGGGTCCCGCCGATGAGCACCAATGCCAGGACGATGATCCCCACGAACTCCGGAGGATGGAACACGCTGATGATAGGTCCGACCACCTGCAGCAACCCGATCAGGATCACGGCCGCGATCCAGCCGCCCGCCCAGGTGGAGGCGGCCGAGATGGCCAGTGCCCGTCCGGCCTCGCCCCGCTGGGCCATCGGGAAGCCGTCGAGGGTCGTCGGGAAGGACTCGGGAGCACCCGGGGTGTTGAGCAGGATCGCGGTGATCGAGGCGGAGTAGTACGACGACGCCTGGACGGCGAGCATCATCGCCACCGCCGGCACCAGGCTCATGTGGTAGAGGAAGGGGAGCATGAGGCTGAGCACCAGGGAGACCCCGAGACCCGGGAGCATCCCCATGAACGTGCCCACCGCCACGCCGAGGAACATCAGGCCGAGCGCCCCCGGGGTGAGCAGGTCGCCCAGGCCGGTCAGCAGATCGTGACCCACGACCCTAACGGCTTCCGGCGCCGCGGACCCGGAACCCACATCCCGCACACACCTCCCTGGCCTGCACGGGCGCGGCTGTGGCTCCCGGTCGGCCCCCGAATCCGATCCAGATGTCCTCCATGACATCTGCCCCCTACGTGTTGTAGAGCACTCGTCTTGTGGTCGCGAAACGTTAGACCATTAGTCACCTGAAATCAAGTTTTCCCCTGTCCGTCCCCGGCGGCCCAGCGGGTCCGACGACGTTCGGGCCCATGGCAGCGAGCGACACCTGCCGCCGCTTGACACGCGCGACGATGGACCGAAGAATGGGTGAGATCCGCTCTCGGGGAGGACCCACGTTGAATTCAAGACATGGCGAAGGCTCGGAGCCACAGGCTTCCCCGCTGACGACCGGCTCTCCCGCGGCCACCCGGCCGACGCGTCTGGTCGTGGGCATGTCCGGGTCCAGCGCTCCCCAGCTGGGCATCGAGCTGCTTCGCGCGCTGCGGCACCGCAGCGACGTGGAGACCCACCTGGTGATGAGCGACGGCGCCCGGCGCAGCATCAAGCTCGAAGCCGACATCGACCCCGAGGACGTCGAAGCTCTCGCCGACGTCACCTACGACACCCACAACCTGGCGGCGAGCATCTCCTCCGGGTCGTTTCTCACCGCCGGCATGGTCGTCATACCGTGCTCCATGCGATCCCTCGCCGCGATCGCCACGGGCAACAGCCAGGACCTGCTCTGCCGGGCAGCCGATGTCACGCTCAAGGAGCGCCGCCGCCTCGTCCTGGTCACTCGCGAGACCCCTCTCAACCTGATCCACATCCGCAACATGGAGACGGTCACTCTGGCAGGGGCGACGGTCTTCCCGCCGGTGCTCGCCTTCTACCACCGCCCCCAGAGTATCCAGGACCTGCTCGCCCACATCGTCGGCAAGGTGCTCGACCAGTTCGCCATCCCCCACGACCTCTTCCACCGGTGGGGCGCCGAGGTTGAGTGACCCGGCTCGGGGGCGAACGGGATCCGCGGCGCCCGCCGGGGACCCCGGCGCCGACCCCGACGAGGTACGCATCGCCACCGTCGGGATCGACATCGGCTCTGCGACGTCGCACCTGCTGTTCTCCCGGGTGGTGCTGCGGCGCCTGGCGGACCGTCTATCCAGCCGCTTCGTCGTGGTCGAACGCGAGGTCGCCTGGCGATCGCCGGTGAGGCTCACCCCCTACCGCTCCAACGGTCTGATCGACGCCGAAGCCGTGGGGGTCTTCGTCGGCGAGGCCTACCGCGGGGCAGGCATAGAGCCCGGCGACGTCGACTCCGGGGCGGTCATCCTCACCGGCACGGCGCTGCGACGGGCCAACGCACGGGCCATCGCCGAGGAGGTGGCCGCCGACTCCGGCAGGTTCGTCTGCGCCTCGGCCGGGCACCACCTCGAAGCCGTGCTGGCGGCCCACGGCTCGGGCGCCACCGCCCGCTCCGCGACGGGCGCGGAAGGCGTCCACGTGGACATCGGAGGCGGGACCGCCAAGCTGGCCGTCGTGCGTCGAGGGCGGGTGGCCGCCACCGCCGCGATCGCCGTCGGCGGCCGGCTGGTCGCCTACGACGGCGGCCGGCGCCTGGTAAGCGTCGACGGGACGCTGAGCCCGGTGCTGCGCAGGATCGGGCTCCCCCTCGAAGTCGGGCAGGTTTTCAGCCGCGAGGAGGAGCAGGCCCTGGCCGGCGCTCTTGCCGGCGCACTGGTCGCCGCTCTCGACGGCCGCCCCGGCGCCGCCGAAGTGCAGGGCCTGCTGCTGACCGAGCCGCTGCCCGCGCCGCCGGAGGCGCAGACGGTCACCTTCTCGGGCGGCGTGGCCGAGTACATGAGAGATCCCCGTGCGCCGTCTTTCGGCGACATGTCGCCGGCCCTCGCCGGCGCCATCCTCGAGCGGCTCCGCTCGTCGGGCCGCCGGGCCGAAGTGCTCGAGCCGGGTATCCGGGCGACCGTGATCGGCGCGTCGCAATTCACCGTGCAGGTCAGCGGGAGCACGATCTCGGCGGACGGCACGTCGCTGCCGCTGCGGAACCTTCCCGTCGTGGCCCCCTCGGTGGAGTGGGCGGACGATATCGACACCGACACCGTGGCGGACTCGGTCGGCCAGGCTGTGGCCCGCCGCCAGGCAGGCCTGGACTCCCCCGCGATGCCCGGGGTCGCCTTGTCCTGGGCCGGCGAGCCGTCTCACCGCCGGCTGCGCGCCGTGGCAGAGGCGATGCGCCGCGTCTGGCATCAGGCTGGACGCCCCGAGCCCTTGGTCGTGGTGTTCGACCGCGACGTCGCCGCATCCTTCGCCCGTGTCATCCAGGCGCTGCCGGACTCCCCCCCGGAGGTGGTCGTGCTCGACGGGCTGGAGCTCGCAGAGCTCGACTACCTCGACATCGGCCGGGTCATCCAGCCCGCCGGCGTGGTGCCGGTGGTGGTCAAGTCGCTGCTGTTCCGGTGAGCGGGGCGCCCCGCCGTCACCGGCGCGTGCCGGCGCGTGCTAATGGACGGACCTTAGGCAGGTTGTTATAGTCCGCGTGGCTCGGCGAGACGGGCGAGTGCAGGTGGGCTGCTCCGGGCCCGCCACCGGTGCAGCATTTCGACGGAGGCGTGTTGTCCCAGGGGGGAATGCACCATGGTCGGTAAACGGCAGCGGACCATCACGACGGCACGGCGGTGCCGGGGCTGGCGACGGGGGGCGTCCAGCCTGGGCGTGCTTTGCCTGGGCGTCACTCTCCTCGCGGCCTGCGGGTCGTCCCGCTCAGCCTCGTCGAGCGCAGGAGCCAAGGGCGCGTCCCCGGTGAAGGTGACCATCGCCCTTCCCGTCGACGAGCCCGTCCAGTCGCCCGTGTACCTCGCGGAGAAGCTCGGCTTCTTCGCTCAGCACGGCGTCGACGCGCACGTCATCGTGCTGCCCAGCGACACTGCCGACAACGCGGCGCTTCTGGCCGGCAGCGTCCAGTACACCTCCGTCAACGCCGTGGCGCTGGTGCACGCAAACGAGAAGAGTGTGCCGCTGCAGGACATCTGCACCGAGTACAACGGCCCGGCGTGGGCCCTGGCCGTCTCCCAGAAGGTGATCAACAGGGACCACTTGATCA
Source organism: Actinomycetes bacterium (assembly GCA_021788115.1). Classification (GTDB taxonomy): domain Bacteria; phylum Actinomycetota; class Acidimicrobiia; order Acidimicrobiales; family Palsa-688; genus JAJYLA01. Next base: position 7,732 of record JAJYLA010000002.1, read on the forward strand.
GCGGCATGGATGTAAGGCAGCTTTTCAGCGACCTCCATGGACAGAAGGTCGCGATCGTCGGGACGGCGGTATCCGCCCCGGGGCTCATCTTGACGGGCCTGTTGAAGCAGAACGGGCTTTCGCCGGGCTCGCTCACGCTCGTCGGCGTCAGCTCGTCACCGGCCCTGGGGAGCGCCTTCTCCCACGGTGAGGTTGCCGCCGTGTTCGACACCCAGCCCATCCCGGACCGCCTCGTCCAGCAGACGCCGGGCCAGGTGATCTTCGACACCACGCAGCTGACCGCGCTGGCGAACGTGCCGTGGGAGGGGATCCTCAGCACCCGCTCCTACATCGCCTCCCACCCGACCGCGGACAGGGCGGTCTGCGCGGCCATCGGCCAAGCCGACAACTTCTTGCTGCACCACCCCTCGTCTGCTGTCAAGGACCTGCAGTCGACGTTCCCCAGCCTCACCCCCGGACTGCTCAAGGACGCGCTGATGTCCTACCACTGGGCGCCGGACGGCACGATGACGGCGTCGCAGTGGACCACGGGCGTCAGGCTCCTCGCCGCGTTCGGCTTCTTCAAGCCGCCGTCCGCCGCCGTCGTCCAGCGCATCTACAGCACCGCCTATCTCCCCTGAGGACATGCGGGAGCTCACGGTGACCGAGTCCACGCGAGACCAGACGACCCGAGTGGCAGACCGTCCCTCGTCGCCGGCGACAGCGGAGGGGCCGCCCCGGGCCATGCTGCGCATGGACTCGGTGTCGCACTCGTTCATCACCCCCACCGGCCAGAGGATGGAGGTCCTTTCCGACGTCTCGATCTCCGTGGAGGAGAACGAGTTCTTCACGGTCGTCGGCCCGAGCGGGTGCGGGAAGACCACCCTGCTCAACATCGCCGTCGGTCTCGTCGAGCCGGCCGGCGGAACGGTCCGCCACGTGACCGGAGCCTCCGGGGGCCGCCCGGGCGCGGTGGGCTACATCACCCAGGACTCCAACCTCCTGCCGTGGGCCACGGTGATGGAGAACGTCATGGTGCCGCTCGAGATCCGCAAGGTGAAAAGGTCCGAGCGCCGCGAGCAGGCCGCCGAGTGGATCCGGATCGTGGGGCTCGGCGGCTTCGAGGACCACTATCCCCGGCAGCTGTCGGGGGGAATGCAGAAGCGGTGCGCTATCGCCCGGACGATGGTCTACGACCCCGAGATCGTCTTCATGGACGAACCGTTCGGCGCTCTCGACGCCCTGACCAAGACCACGATGCAGAAGATCCTGCTCGACCTGTGGCAGACCCGGCGCAAGACGATCATCTTCATCACCCACGATCTGACGGAGGCGATCGCCCTCTCGGACCGCGTGGGTGTGATGACCGGGAGGCCGGGAACCCTCAAGGCGGTCGTTCCGGTTCCCCTCGGGCGGCCCCGCGATGTCTACCGCATCACGGGTGCCCCCGGTTTCGAATCGCTGCGCAACGAGCTGTGGTCGCTGCTCGAGACCGATCTCGATCCCTGAGCGTCCAGGAAAGGCCGAGGCATGGTCATGAAACTGGCCGGACAGCATGAGGTCTCCACCGCGGTGGCCTCCGGAGACGTCGTCCCGGATGCGAGGGGCAGGGCCGGGGCCGGCAGCCGGCGGCTCGTGGTACTCACCACCCAGGTGGTCGCCGTGGCGGTGATCCTCGGCCTGTGGCAGCTGCTGAGCGGGCGGGTGATCGCCACGTTCCTGATCAGCAACCCCGCCGACGTGTTCAAGAAGCTCGCCGACCTCCTGCAGACCTCAGCGATGTGGCAGAACATCTCCACCACTGTCCAGGAACTGGTCGTCGGCTACGCCCTCGGGGTGGTCGGCGGCGCCCTGGTGGGCTGGGCCCTCGGAGCGGTGCGGTTCGCGGGCTCGGTGTTCGAACCGATCATCAACGGCGTCAACGGGATCCCGAAGATCGCCCTTGCCCCGGTGTTCCTTCTGTGGTTCGGGCTCGGGATCTGGTCGAAGGTGGCCCAGGCGAGCATGGTCGTGTTCTTCGTGATGTTCTACAACGTGTACATGGGCATGCGGAGCGTCCCCAAACCCCTCACCGACGTGGTGCACGTGATGGGGGCCTCCCGCAGGTATGTCGTCCGCAAGGTGATCTTCCCGTCGCTCGCCGTGCCGATCTTCGCCGGGCTGAAGGCCGGCGTGCCGTTCGCGATGATCGGCGTGATCGTCGGGGAGTTCGTCGCAGCGGACAAGGGGGTCGGCTACTACGTCCTGGAGGCGACCCAGCAGTACGACGCCGCCGGGCTCTTCGCCGGCATCGTGATCATGGTCGTGATGGTGCTGATCGGTCTCACCATCGTGAACGCCTTCCAGCGGCGGGTCCTGCGCTGGCAGCGTGACTGACGGACAGAAGCAAGGAGAGTGGCCGTGAGAGCTGAGGAGCTGCCCGTGCCGGTGACCGGCCGCCCCGCGATGGGCTGGGGAAGCGACGCCGTCGCCGAGCTGCTCGCCCGGCTCGACCTCCCTTACGTCAGCCTGGTGCCGGGCTCCAGCTACCGGGGCCTGCACGACAGCCTGGTCAACTACCTGGGCAACACCAAACCCGAGATCGTCCTCTGCCTGCACGAGGAGCACGCGGTCGCGATAGCGCAGGGCTACGCAAAGGTGACGGGGCGGCCCATGGCCGTGGCGCTGCACAGCAATGTGGGTCTGATGCACGCCACGATGGCCGTATTCGACGCTTTTTGCGACCGCGTCCCGATGATGGTGCTGGGGGCGACGGGCCCCGTGGACGCCGCCCTGCGGAGGCCATGGATCGACTGGATCCACACGACCGCCGACCAAGCGGCGCTGATCCGCAACTACTGCAAGTGGGACGACCAGCCGGCTTCGGTGGCCGCGGCGCTGGAGTCGGTCATGCGCGCATACGTCGCGACCCGTACGTATCCCTCCGCACCGACCTACGTCTGCCTGGACGCCGCCCTCCAGGAGGCGCCACTCGCCGAGCCCGTGGCCCTGCCCGCACCGGAGCGCCACCCCCTCCCGGCGCCGCCGGCGCCTTCCACGGCGGTGGTCGCCCAGGTCCTCGACGCCCTCCGTGAGGCGCGCCGCCCCCTGGTGCTCGTGGGACGCGTCGGGCGCGGCGAGCAGGAGTGGGCCGCGCGCGTCGAGCTGGTCGAGCGCCTCGGTGCGTGCGCTCTCACGGACCTCAAGACCGCCGCGGGCTTCCCCACCCGCCACCCCCTGCATCCGGCCGTCCCCGGCACGCGGGTGACGGCGTCGGGACTGGAGTTGATGCGACGCTGCGACCTGGTTCTGAGCCTCGACTGGGTGGACCTGGCCGGCACCCTGGCGGTGGCGTTCGGCCAGGGCGCCGGCCCCCGCGTGATCTCCTGCACCGACGACTTCGTGCTGCACAACGGCTGGAGCAAGGACCACTTCGGCCTAGCCCCCGCCGAGATGTCGATCTCCGCCGACCCGGACCTCCTCGTCGTCGCGCTCCTCGACGCGCTGAACGGCCGCGACACCCCGGTGAGGGACGGCTGGCCGGCGGCCCCGGCCGTCTCGGCGCCCCGGCCCGGCGCGGAGAGCGACGGCCCCCACCACGAGGGGGAGCTCGCCATGAGGGAGCTGGCCGAGAGCTTGCAGGCGGCGCTGGCGGGGCGCCCGGTGGCCTACACGAGCTTCCCTCACGGATGGCCGGGCGAGGCCGTGGACCTCGAAGGCCCCCTCGACTACCTGGGCCACGAGGGAGGCGGTGGCGTGGGGGCGGGTCCCGGCATCGCCGTGGGAGCGGCGCTCGCGCTGGCCCGCTCCGGGCGCCTGCCGGTGGCGGTTATAGGCGATGGCGACTATCTGATGGGCGCTTCCGCTTTGTGGACGGCTGCGCACCACCGCCTACCTCTCCTGGTGGTCGTCGCCAACAACCGCTCGTACTTCAACGACGAGGTGCATCAGGAGCGCGTGGCCCTGCAGAGGGGTCGTCCTGTCGAGAACCGCTCGGTGGGTCAGCACATCCGCAACCCCGACCCCGACCTCGCCGCCCTGGCATCCTCGCTCGGGTTGAAGGGCCACGGTCCCGTCGACGACCCGGAGCAGCTGAAGGCTGCCCTGGAGGCCGCCGTCAGCGAGGCGGAAGCCGGCGAGGCGGTGGTCGTCGACGTGCGCGTCAGCCCCCACGGCTACGTCGGCGCAGCCGAGGGCAACCGGCGGGGCGCGGCCTGAGTCCCCCTCGGTGACCGTCCTCGGCCACGAGGTCCGCCGGCGGGAGGACCCTGCGTTCCTCACAGGGGCGGCGCGCTTCGTCGCCGACGTCGCCGCCGAGGGCGCCGTCCACGCTGTCTTCGTGCGGTCCCCTGCCGCCCACGCTCGGGTGCTCTCGGTGGACGGCACCGCCGCCCGCCGCTCGCCCGGGGTGGTGGCGGTGGCGACCGCGGCGGACCTGGGCCTGCCCGGGCTGGCGGAGCGGCCTCCCCCGCCGCAGCCCCGCCCCGAGCTCGAACGGCCGTGCCTGGCCTCCGGGCGGGCGCGCTTCGTGGGGGAGCCGCTCGCCGTCGTGGTGGCCGGGACGGCCGCCGCGGCGGAGGACGCCGCGGAGCTCGTGGCCGTCGACCTCGAGGACCTCCCCGCGGTGGTGGGACCCCTCGCCGCGCTCGAGGAGGGGGCGCCGCTCCTCTTCCCGGGCCACGGCTCAAACGTGGTCGGCCGCATCGTCACCGAGACCGGCGGCGATCCGATCGACGGAGCCGAGGTGGTCGTGCGAGCCCGGTTCGTGATCCAGAGGGTGGCGCCGGCCCCGCTCGAGGGCAACGCCGCCCTCGCCGTACCCGGCCGCGACGGCAGCCTGGTGGTGTGGGCCAGCTCCCAGGCGCCGTTCCGGGTGCGCGATGCGGTGTGCGCGGCTCTCGGCAAGGCGTCCGACCGGGTGCGGGTGGTGGCCCCGGCGGTCGGTGGCGGCTTCGGTTCGAAGGGGGGCGTCTACCCCGAGCAGGTCGTCGTCGCCGCCCTCGCCGACCGGCTCGGCCGGCCGGTCCGCTGGACCGAGACCCGCTCGGAGAACCTGGTGGCCATGACCCACGGCCGCGGCCAGGTCCAGGACGTGGAGCTCGGCGCCCGCCGCGACGGCACCATCCTCGGGCTGCGGGCGCGGGTCGTCGTCGACTCGGGCGCGTACCCCTGGCGCGGCGGCATCCCGGCCCGCACCAGCCACCTGATGGCCACCGGCCCGTACCGGATCCCGCGCCTCGACCTCACCACGCTCCTCGTGGCCACCAACACCACGCCGCTCGGCCCCTACCGGGGGGCGGGCCGCCCCGAGGCCACGGCGATGCTCGAGAGGTGCATGGACCTGCTGGCGGCGGAGCTCGGCATGGATCCCGCCGAGGTCCGCCGGCGCAACCTCCTCGACCCGGCGGAGCTTCCCTACCGCACCCCCACCGGCGCGTTCTACGACAGCGGCGACTACGCGGGCGCCCTCGAGGAGGCGCTCGCCCTGGCGGGCTACGACGGCCTCCGCGCCGAGCAGGACGACCGCCGGAGGCGCGGGGAGCGGCGCGCGCTGGGGATCGGGATCTCCTGCTTCGTCGAGGTGAGCGGCAGCGGCGCGGAGTACGGCGCGGCGCGCGTCGAGAGCGACGGGTCGATCACGGTGCTGTCCGGCTCGAGCCCCCATGGCCAGGGGCACGAGACCACCCTGGCGCAGGTGGCGGCCAGCGCCCTCGGCCTTCCGATGGACAGCGTGCGGGTCGTGCACTCCGACACCGCCGCGGTCCCCCGCGGCGTCGGGACCTTCGGGTCGCGCTCGGGTCAGCTCGCCGGCAGCGCGGTTCAGCGGGCGGCGGAGACGGTGCTGGCGCGCGCCCGGGAGCTGGCCGGCGACCTGCTCGAAGCGAGCCCGGAGGACGTGGTCCAGGGCGACGACGGGCGCTTCTCGGTTGCCGGCGTCCCGGCGCGGTCTGTCTCCTGGGCCGAGCTCGCGGCGGCGGGGGCAGCGGGCGGCGACGGGGGCGGTCTTTTCTCCGAAGTCGACTTCGACCAGCACGACGGCACGTACCCCTTCGGGGCGCACGTGGCGGTCGTCGAGGTGGACACCGAGACCGGAGCGGCCGCCCTGCGCCGCCTCGTCGCCGTCGACGATTGCGGCGTGGTCGTCAACCCGATGATCGTCGCCGGCCAGCTCCACGGCGGGCTCGCCCAGGGCGTCGCCCAGGCGCTCTTCGAGGAGATGCGCTACGACACGGCCGGCAACCCGCTCACCGCCACCCTGGCCGACTACGCCTTTCCGAGCGCCGCCGACCTGCCGGGCTGGACCCTCGGCGAGCACGTCACGCCCACGCCGCGCAACCCCCTCGGGGCGAAAGGAGTGGGTGAGTCCGGGGCCGTCGGGGCGACCGTGGCGGTGCAGAACGCCGTCGTCGACGCCCTGCGCCCCTACGGCGTGACCCACCTCGACCTGCCCCTCAGCCCCGAGCGGGTCTGGACCGCCCTACAGGACGCCCCGCCCCCCCGCTGACCGCGGCCGTCGCCGATCCGGTGCCCGGCACACGAAGAAGTTGCTCGGGTGACCCGCTATACGTTGAGGAAAGCAGTTCTGTTATGTAGAATCGGATAGAAGCCGTCCGAAGGAGCACCAATGCTGCAACAACTGCGCGATGCGGGCGTCGAGGGCCGGGACGGCGCGGCAGACCCGCGCCAGGCGGTCACCGACGCCTCCCGGGCCCTCGCCGCCGCCGGCCAGTCCGACATGATCTGGGGCCACGTTTCGGTCCGGGACCCCGCCGGTCGGGGCGCCTGGGTGAAGGCGTCGCCGTGGGGCCTCGAAGAGGTGACCCCCGAGCGTGTCCTGCTCGTCGGCGCCGACGGCGCCGTGCTCGAGGGCGAGGGGCCCCGCCACATCGAGTACCCGATCCACACGTGCATCTACGAGTCGCGTCCCGATGTCGGCTGCGTCGTGCACACCCACGCCAAGTACGCCACCGCATTCGCCTCGCTCGACGTCCCGCTGCGGCCCATCTCCCATGAGGGCGCCCTGTTCGCACCGCCGGACATCGCCCGCTTCCATCTCACCGGGGACCTGATCGACACCGTCGAGCTCGGCGTCGCCCTCGCCGAGAGCCTCGGGGACCGCAACGCCGTGCTGGTCTCCGGGCACGGCATCGTGACCGTAGGTGCCGACCCGGCGGCGGCGGTGATGGCGGCCGTGCTCCTCGACCGGGCGTGCTGGATGCAGCTGCAACTCGAAGCGGCCGGGGGTCCCCGGCGCTGGAGTTCCGACGAGGAGGCGGTCGCCAAGCGGTCGTCGGTCTGGTCGGGCCGGCAACTCGCGGGCGGCTGGCAGTACCTGCTGCGCCGGGCGGCCCCGCGCTGAGCGGTCAGGCCCCGGCGCCCATGGCGGGGATCACGCCGCGCCCGGCGATCTCCCGCCGGTAGAGATCGTCGATACGGGAGTCCTGCTCCTCGTACTCGATCTGTCGGCCGCCGTCGCGGACGCTCACGTCCATCCCCTGGAAGGTGAGGACCTTGTCCCGGCTGAAGGGGTAGCGCAACCCGCCGAAGGCGACGGCCAGGTAGCGGGCTGGCTCGGCCCCGACGTTGAAGTGCTGGTGGAACATCATGTCCGGGGGGGCGTAGACGACCCCGTGGCGCCAGTCCACCCTGTGGAAGTCCTCGTCCCCCTCGTACCAGAGCAGCGAGTAGCCCTCGCCGGTTACGGTGTAGATGTGGAAGTCGGCCCCGTGACGGTGGGCCTTCTTGTAGCCGCCCACCGGCACTTCTGACATGTGGGCGTGCATGGTGCCGTCGGCCAGCACGAACATGATGTTGCTGCTGCCCTTCCCGCGGGCGTCCCAGCGCCGCAACTCGAAGCCGGCCAGGTCGGGCACCAGGTTGGCCTCCCACATGTGGCGGCCCGGGCGGACGGGGATGAACCGCCCGTCGCCGGTGAACCCGCTGTCGATGCCGAGCCGTTCGGCGAAGGTCGCCGGGTTGTCGAAAATGAAGTGCTCGCTGCGGAAGGTCTTCATCATCATCGGCAGGTTGTGGGTGCTCGCCAGCCGGGCCGGTTCCCTGCCGTCCACGTTGTAGTGGCGGTACCGCATGTTGAGCGGCAGGGCGAACATCGACTTGGGGCCCCATTCGAAGCTGTGGCGGATCGACCCGTCGGGGCTCTCCACCTCGGTCGTGCCGTGCCCCGACAGGACGTAGACGACCTCTTCGTAGAGGTGGCGCTGCGCTTCGGTGGCGTTGCCCGGGCCGATGTCGAGGACCGTGACGGCGATGAAGTCCCCCCTGCCCTTCACGTGCACGAAGGCGGCGTCCGCGCCGAGGCGTTCCCAGCGGGCGGTCGGCAGGGTGAGCAGGTCGACGCCGAAGTCCTCGACCAGGGGTATCCCCTGAGCCTCGGCCCACTCCTGGTAGGGGTCGACCAGAAGCCGGGCACCGTCCGCTGCGGTGTTCGGTTCGCTCATGCGTTCCTTCCGTCGTCGTTGCTCGAACCCGAGAGGGCGCCGACCAGTGCCGCGGTCCACGCTGCCTGGCGGCCCGCCGCGGCGGCGGCGGTCCCCACCCCGAGGTAACGCTCGACCACCTCCGGGTTGGCCAGCAGCTCCTTGCCCCCGCCGCTGAGGGTGATCGTGCCCCGCTCGAGGAGGAAGGCCTTCTGCGCCAGGCCCAGCGCCTGGCGGCCGTTCTGCTCCACCAGCAGGATCCCGGTTCCGTCCGAGGCGAGGCGGGCGATGACCTCGAAGATCCGCTTCGTCACGAGGGGGGCGAGCCCGAGCGACGGTTCGTCGAGGAGCAGATAGCGCGGCGCGGACATCATCCCGCGTGCGATGGCAAGCATCTGTTGCTGGCCGCCCGACAACGAGCCGGCGTAGTCGCCGAGCCGGCCGGACAGCTCGGGGAACACGTCGAGCGCGGCCTCTGTCCGCCGGGCGACCGCGGCGCCGCGCACGGCGTGGGCGCCGAGCAGCAGGTTCTCGCGGACCGTCATGTTGGCGAACACCTGGCGTCCCTCGGGCACGTGCGCGACGCCGGCCCGGACGGCCTCCTCGGTGGAGGCGCCGGCGAGCCGGCGGCCGTCGACCTCGACCCTCCCCCGACGGCACCGCAGCAACCCGGAGATCACCTTGAGGGTGGTCGACTTGCCCGCGCCGTTCGCCCCGACCATCGCCACGATGTCCCCCGGGGGGACCGTGAAGCTCAGGCCGTGGAGGATCTCCTCGGTGTCGTACCCCGCGCGGATGTCGACCAGAGCGAGCATCAGACGTTCGCCTCCGCCCTGCCGAAGTAGGCGTCGATCACCGCGGGGTCGGCCTGCACCTTCTCCGGATTCCCCGACGTGATGACCCTTCCTGCGTCCAGGACCACGACGGAGTCGCAGACGCCCATGACGAGGCTCATGTTGTGCTCGACCACCACCACCGTGTGGCCGGCGTCGCGGATCGCCCGCAGGATCATGCCGAGCTCCGAGGTCTCCGCGTCGTTCATGCCGGCGCCGGGCTCGTCGAAGAGCACCACCCTGGGCTTCGCCATGAGGGCCCGCGCCATCTCGAGGTACTTCTGGCCTGCCAGGGGGAGCACCGACGCCCTCTCGTCCGCCCGGTCGGCCAGCCCCATCACCTCGAGGATCCTGCGGGCGCGGGCATCGAGTTCCTTTTCCTCCCGCGGGGAACGGCCCACGCGGAGGAACTGCTCGAGATAGCCGGCGCGCCCGAGCCGGTACCCGCCGACCAGCACGTTCTCGAGCACCGTCATGTGCGGGAAGATCCGCGCCGTCTGGAACGTGCGCAGCAGCCCGAGGCCGGTGATCTGATCCGGGCGGAGATGGGTCACCGGCTCGCCGCCGAGGAGCACCTCCCCCCGGTCGGGACGGTACAGGTTGGTCACCAGGTTGAACAGCGTCGACTTGCCGGCTCCGTTCGGGCCGATCAGCGCCGTCAGCGAACCCTCGGGCACCACGAAGCTGACGTCGTGGACCGCCGCGACGCCGCCGAAGAGCTTCCACAACTCCCGCACTTCGAGGGCGGGTGCCCCGCCGGCGCCGGCAGGCGCGGCAGGCGCGGCAGGCGCCACGGGCGCCACGCCGTTGGCCGGCGCGACGGGCCCCGGGCGCCCCGGGGCGGCCGGACGGGCCGCAGGCTGCGGCGGTACCTGCCGGCTCCCGCGGCTCCCAGCGAGCCCGGCCGACACCCCCGCCGCCGGCGCTGCGGCACCCCCGCGGGCGGCCCACGCGGCCCGGCCGCGCGAGATCCCCTCGAGGGCTGCGCCCCAGATGCCCGCCGGCAGGTACCGGAGGAACAGCACCAGCAGCACCCCGGTCACCAGCATGGAGTAGTTGGCGAACGACTGGGATATCAGGGGCAGGTAGCTCAGCAGCCCCACACCGATCAGGGGTCCGAAAAGGGTGCCCATGCCGCCGATCACGAGCATCGTGATCAGTTGCAGCGACTCGGCGCTTCCCACCTGGTCCGGGGAGAGGTAGCGGAAGTAGTCGGCGTAGAGGCTGCCCGCAACGGACGCCATGCACGCGCTGATCACGAAGACCTCGACCTTGGCGCGGGTGACGTTGAGCCCGAGCGCCTGCGCGCCGACCTGGTCGCCGCGCATCGCCTGCAGGATCCGACCCCTGTTCGTGCGGACGAAGTTGCCGCTGACCACCAGGGCCGCGGCGACGAGCGCCCAGATGAGGTAGAAGAAGCGGGTGTCGGTGCCGAATGTGTAGCCGCCGACGGAGAAGGAGGGGATCCCCCCGATTCCCGAGGGTCCACCCGTGATGGTGAGCCCGCTCGCGACGGACTCGACCAGAATCCCGAAAGCCAGGGTGACGATCGCGAGGTACATGCCGCGCAGACGGCCGCACACCAGGCCGAGGACAGCGGCGACCAGCGCCGAGCCCACCACGCCGAGGGCCAGCCCGGCCAGGGTCGGCCAGTGGTACTGGACCGCGACGATGGCCGAGACGTAGCCGCCCACCGCCATGAACCCTGCTTGGCCGAGGCTCACCTGGCCGGCGACGCCGGTCAAGAGGTCCAGCCCGACGATCGTGAGGCAGAAGATGCCGGTGATGTTGACCGCGCGCATGTCGCCGGAAGGGACCAGGTGCGGCATGAAGAGCATGAGGAGCGCCACCGCGGCGGCGCCGGTGACCGCCCACGCGCGCGGCAGCCTCGGCGGGGCGTAGATGCGACCGGCGACCCGCTCGGCCACGTCCATCCGCCCGCCGCGGGTGCGCCCCAACAGGCCCTGGGGCCGGAAGTAGATGATGGCGATGAGGACGATCAGGCTGATCGTCGTGCCGAACAACGACGAGACGTAGCCCGTCACGAGAGCTTCGATCACCCCGAGCGCCAAGCCTCCGGCCATAGCCCCGAACATCGAGCCGAGGCCCCCGAGGCTGACGGCGATGAGGCCCTCGTTGGTGTAGTTGGCCATGCTGGAGTAGTCGATGGGAACGAGCGGGGCGATGACCGCCCCGGCGATGACGCCGAGTGCCGCGGCCGCGAGGAACGACACGAGGATCATCCGGTCGACGGGGACGCCCATGAGCCGCGCGGCCGTCCTGTTCTCCGCTGTCGCGCGAAGCGCCCGGCCGAGGCGGCTCCGGGCGATCAGCCACGACAAGGACATGATCGACAGCAGCATGGCCCCCACCACCCAGAAGCTCTGGGTGGGGATCGAGACGCCCCCGACGGTGAGCGGATGCGAGCCGGTGAACTGGGAGAAGGAGAAGGGATTGCTGCCCCAGGCGAGGTACGCCGCGCCCTCGAAGGCGGTGAGCAGGCCGCCCATCATCATGAGGAGGTTGGCGTGGGAGACCCGCGTGACCGCCTGCCGGATGACGAGCCATTCGATCAGCCCGATGCCGACGCAGACCACGGCCAGCGACGCCACGAAAGCCACCGGGAGGCTCATGTGGGCGCTGTGCAGGAACGTGTACATGACCAGCGCGCCCAGGGCGACGAACGCGCCCTGGGCGAGGTTCAGCGCTCCGCTGACATTGAACACGAGCGAGTAGCCCACCGCGAGCAGGGCGTAGACCGCTCCGGTGATGAGCCCACCGACGAGGATGTTTCCCGCCTCGGTCACGTCGGCGTCCCCGTCGTTGCCTTTTCCTCTCCTTGCTCAGCTCCGACCGTTCACAGGCTGCCCTGACCGGCCTGGCCGGACACGGCGACCCAGTCGCGGGCGGAGGAATCCCACTTGGCGATGTACACGGAGCTGATGTTGAGGCCCCGGTTGTCCGGTATCGACGGGTCCGTGAAGTTGTACGTCCCTCCGACCCCGACGAAGTCGGTCTGGCTGGAGAGGTACTTCTGGATCTGCGCGGCGGTGGCATCGACCCCGAGGGTCTTGACGGCGCTCACCAGGAGCAGCGCCGGGTCCCAGGCAAGGGCGTTGCCCTCGTCGGGAACCGGCTGGCCCGCTGCCTTCATCGCGTTGTGGAAGTCCTCGGACACCTGCCGGGCCTTGCCCGTCAGCTTGTCGAGGGGCACCTGGTACTGGGAGCTCGGGAAGTACAGGCCGCTCGGCAGCGTGCCGGCGAGGTTCACCAGCTCCTTGTAGGACTCGTTGCCGTTGGTGGTCATGGTCGGCACCCCCTGCATGCCGAGCTGCTGCATCCCTTTCACGACCGTCGAGAACGGCGTCCCCGTCGTCCAGATCAGCAGCGCCTGGGGGTTCTTCGCCTTGATCTTGGAGAGCTGGGTGGTCACGCTCACGGCGTGGGGGTCGAAGGTCTCGTGGTCGAGCATCGTCACCTTGCCGCCGCTGTCGGTGACCGCCTTGTTGATGCCGTTCCAGCCGTCCTGGCCCGAGGCGTCGGTCGAGGTGATGGCGGCGAGCCGGGTCCAGCCCTGGCCCTCGGCGTAGTTGATGAACGCCTGGGTCTGGTTGGTGGTCGAGTTGCCCGAGGAGTACACGTAGCTTCCGCGCTTCGGGTGGTCGCCGGGAGACATGTCGTAGGTGACGGGCCCGCTGGAGCCGATGAGGGCGTCCACGGGTCGGTCGACGGTCGTGATGCTGCCGACGATCAGGATCGGCACCTTGCCGATGAGCGGCGACGCCAGCGAAACCGACACCGAGGCGGTGGTCTGGTTGTCGCCCACCTCGAACTTCAGCGGATGCCCGTCGATGCCTCCGCTGGAGTTCACCTGGTTCTGCAGAGCCAGCAGGGCGGTCTTCTCCTCGCCGCCGAGGAAGGATGCCGAGCCGGTCACCGACAGGATGGCGTGGATGACGTACGGCGACCCGGTGGGGGTCGCCGAGGTGGAGGCGGACCCCGGCGAGGAGCCCGACGTCGGCGTGGTCCCTGATCCCGACGTCGTTGTGGTGGCGTTGGACGACGGGTGGGACGATCCGCAGGCGGCGAGCCCTGTGAGCGCGACGACTCCTGCGATCGCCATCCCGCGCCGGAGCGTGCGCCGTCCGGGCGAGAAAAGGGCGTTCGGCACCCCCGTTTGACTCATGTCTGCGGACCTCCAGTGCTGGGCCACGGCTGCGAGCCTGATAGCCGGCAAGACCCCCGGCTGCGCATCCCCCTTGACGTTTCTTCTCGGAATGATAGCCACGGGCAAATGGTCATACAAATAGCGGACGGATCGAAGGATCACTATTTCTCCCCTTGTTGTTCGGGCTGAGCGGGCCCCGGCGATGCGGCTAGTAGAAGGCGCCCTCCGCGTCGAGTTGGGCGAGCTCCTCCTCGGTCATGCCGAGCAACCCGGCGAAGACCTGGTGGGTGTGCTCGCCGAGAAGGGGCGCCGGCGATTCGATGACGGCCGGGGTTGCGGAGAGCCTGTAGGGCGGACCCTCGGCGTGGTGATCACCGACCTCGGCGTGGTCGAGGGGGCGCCAGAAGTCGTGGGCGGCGAGCTGGGGGTCGCTGAAAAGGTCGGCCATGTCGTTGACGGGCGCAGCGTGGACCACCTGCCCGCGAAGGGCGTCGACGACGGCGTCGCGGGACCTCGAGGCCGTCCAGGCGGCGAGGTGACCGTCGAGGTCCTCCTCGTTGGCCTTGCGGCCCGCCTGGGAGTCCAGGTCGGGCGTCGCCGCCCACGGGGGGTCCCCCAGGGCGGTTCGCAGCCTGCGCCACTCGTCGTCGTCGTGGACGCTGATGGCGACCCAGCGCTGCTCGCCCCGGCAGGGGTAGATGCCGTGGGGTGCGGCGGTGGGGTGCCGGTTGCCCGAGCGACCGGCGATGCGTCCGTCGGCGAAGTAGCCGAGCAGGGCAGGGGCGACGAACAGAAGCCCGCTCTCGTACTGGGAGAGGTCGATGTGGCAGCCCGCCCCGGTCCGCCGCCGGCGGTCGAGGGCGGCGAGCACGGCGCAGGCGCCGTAGGCGGCCGCGATGTAGTCGATGTAGGGGCCGAACAGCAGTGAGGGGTCGCGGTCGGGCCACCCGGTGACCTCGATGAACCCGCTGAGAGCGGTGAGCTGCGTCCCGAAGCCGGGCTGGCGGGCGCGCGGCCCTGTGGCACCCTGGTTGCAGGTGCTGAGCATGACCAGCGACTCGTCGGCCGAGGCGAGGACGTCGTAGCCGAGTCCGAGGCGTTCCATCACCCCCGGGGTGAAGTTCTCGATCACCACGTCCGCCGAGGCGATCAGCCGCCGGGCGAGGCGGACTCCCGGCTCGGTCTTCAGGTTGAGGGTCACGCCCAGCTTGTTGTCGTTGGTGAAGGCGAACAGGGCGGACCTCTCGATGCCGGGCAGGTTGTCCTTGAACGGCGGGTAGTTGGTACGGAACCCGTCGAGGGCCACCCGGCTCTCGATGCGTATCACCTCTGCCCCGTGGTCGGCGAGGTGCTTGCCCACGCACGGCCCGGCGGCGAAGCCGCCCAGCTCCACCACCCGGACTTCGCTGAGGGCCTGCACGGCGGCCGGGTCGTTCGGGGTGTCGCTCATCGCTGGCCGGCGACCGGCTGGCCCAGTATCTCGGCGTCGTGCTCGCCGGGCAGCGGCGCCCGCCGTGCGAGGCGGGGAACCGTCGAGCCGAAGCGGGGAAAGCCGCTTGGATAGAGGAGGGGGCGCCCGAGCTCGGCAACGGTCACGTCCTGCCAGACCTCCCGGGCGTCGAGCTGGGGGTCCGAGGCGATGTCGTCGGCGCGTGAGACGGGGTATCCGAGGATGCGCCGGCGGGCGGCTTCCTCGGCGAACTCCCGGCGGGTCAGCGTCGCCACGAAGGGCGCGATCGCCGCCTCGAGGCGAGCGACCTCCACCGCGGTGAGGGCGGTGACGTCGAAGGTGTCCCAGTCCACGGCGAGCAGCCAGTCGGGCGCCATGCCCCGCTCGGCCATCCACGACACCAGGTGGCGGTTCGACGTCCGCCCGGCCACCCCGCCGTAGACGGCGAAGCTGATGTGCCCGTCGCGGCACGCCCACACGTTGCGCATCGCCACCCCGGCGACGTTGCGGCCGACCAGGAACGGCCCGTGGCGCGCCGGGACCTCCCCGTTCAGGTCGTAGAAGTACGGGGCGTGCGCCAGCGCGGTCACCACGGCGGCCTGGGCCGACACGTCGACGTGCTGGCCCACCCCGCTGTTCTGCCGGTAGTGGTGGGCCACCAGGGTCCCGAGTGCCGCGTGCAGCGACGCCCAGGCGCCCGCCTGGGGCTCGGTGATCCGAACCGGGGGCCGGTCGGGGTCCCCCGCCAGCCACGCCGCGCCACCCGCAGCCATGATCTCGAGGTCCGAGGCGGGAGCCGCGGCGCCGGGGGTGCTCTGGCCGTAGGGGGTGATCGACGTGAGGATGATCCTGGGGTTCACGGCCCGCAGGCGCTCGAAGGAAAGCCCGAGCCGCCCCAGGTAGCCGGGGGTGAAGCTCTCCAGCACGAAGTCGGACGCTTCCACGAGCCGCAAGAAGCGGTCGCGGTCTGCGTCGTCTTCGAGGTCGAGCACCACGCTGCGCTTGCCGACGTTGAAGGCGAGCCACGCCAGGCTCACGGAACCGTCGCTGCCGGCGACCGAGGGCTCCGCGCTCCGCCCGGGGTCCCCGCCGGGGGGTTCGACCTTGATCACGTCCGCCCCCCAGTCGGCGAGGATCTTGCCGCAGAGCCACCCCAGCTCCCCGGTGAGGTCGAGAGCCCGGTACGGCAGCATCGTCTCCATCGGGTCTACCGCCGGCGTCCGCGCGAGCGGATCATCTCCCGGTCCGGGCAAGGGACGTCACCCACCCGGTCATCAGCGCCCTGGCCGCGGCGAGCTGCGCCTCGGGGAACCAGTCCGAAGGCCGGACACGGTCGACGGGGTAGACGGGGCGCTGGAAGTCCGACTCGTAGCCGAACGGCATGGTGGCGTCGATGCCCATGCCGCCCTCGAAGCGGGTGTTCGATGCGGTCCACTCCCGCTCGCCGGCCGTCATGCGCTCCGACGGCTGGAAGGTCTGGCCGATCCCGCCGGGGATGGGGTTCAAGATGTCGGTGTGGGGATTCACCCGCGTGGTCAGCGCCCAGACGATGTCGTCCATCGAGTACATGTCGATGTCGGTGTCCACGGCGATCGCCAGGCGCATCCCCTGGCTGCAGGAGAGCGCCGCCGCGAGGAAGTTCCGCTGCCAGCCCTCCTCGATCCTGTTGCGCTTCTTGACCTGGATGATGCACCCACCCCAGTCGGTCATCGCGTAGGGGATGTGGACGTCCTGGACGATGCCCGGCTGCAGCCTCTCGCACAGCTCGTAGATGGCCGCTTCCCGCACGGTCGTGTCGATGTTGCTGTCGTCGGCCATGTGGACACCGAGCGCGTAGATCGCCGCCTTGGCCGGCCGCCGGCGCCTCGTGACCGCCGAGACGTGAAAGGTGGGGGCGCGGTAGGCCTTGCCCATGTACCCGGCCCACTCGGGGTGGAACGGCAGCCTCCCCTGAACGCCCGCCTTCTCCGCTTCTGCCGTCTCCCAGCGTTTGTCGCGCGGCTTGAGCACGCCTTCGAGCACGAGGTCGCAGTCGGCCACCGCGTAGGCGTCGACGGTCCTGGCCTTCACGAGCCGCATCGGGAAGCCCTGCACCGCCCCCGCCGCCCCCAGCTCGTCGGCCCCCCGCGGCAACACCACGTAGTCGAAGCCGCCGCCGGCGATGAGCGTGGCCGCCGGCGGCAGCCCGAAGCACATCGTCAAGGGGATCCCCTCGGGGTCGTCGTAGTGCTCGGTGATGACCTGCCACATGTGCGCCCCCGGGGCGGACTGGAACGTGCCGACGTCGCCCCAGCGGAAGTTCATGCGGTTGTAGCCGATGTGGCTCCCCCCGTGGAAGTAGTCGCCGACGACGACGCTGTTGCCGCTGCCGATCGTGCGCTCGGACTCGAGGGCGGTGTGGCGGATCGTGACGACGTGCTCGTTGACGTCGATGTCGCTGGTGATCACCTCTTCCTGGCACGGCGCCTCGTCGCCCGTGACGAACTCACACGGGACCGGGTGGGTCAGCGCATGGGCGAGCCTGCGAGTACGGTCCGTCGGCCCGTCCCAGCCGAACATGCGGTCGACGATGTCCATGTTGGTGAACAGGTTCGTGACGACCCGCGCGTGGTCGTAGCCCTTCACGTTGCTGAACAGGATCGGCACGCTGCCGTCGAGATGCTTCTGGATCCCGGTCACTTCCAGGTCCCCGTCGACGGGGACGTCGCTCTCCAGCAGCAACCCCTCCCGGCGCAACCAGTCGAGCGTCGCGCCGATCGAACGAAGGTCCTCGGGCGCAGCCGGGCGGCCGCTGATCTCGAACGCGGGGGGGCGCGTCAACTCGGTTGTCATCGCTTCCTCCTCCTCCTCTTCGCCTTCTTTGCCTACTTTGCCGGTAGATCGCTTCCATGTTCCCCCGCCCGCCCCGGGATCTCGGCCTATGGTCTATTGGCCTGACCATATCCTAGCTGTCACACTGATGTCAACGATCACGGGATCCCCCGACCGAGCGGAGAGGCAGCCGAACATGTCCAAGATTGTCGACTTCCAGCACCACTACGTGCCCGGCGCTTTGGTGGAGAAGTTCGAGGGGGGCGGCAGCCCCAGCCAGCGGGTAGGGGCGGGGCAGACGAAAGCGAACCTCAACCGGTTTCTCTCCGACGCCCAGCAGCAGGTCGCCGACATGGACGAGGCCGGCATCGACACCTCCGTGCTGTCGTGCCTGCTCTCGTGGGACGCGCCGCTCGAGGACTGCCGGGTGACCAACGACGCGTTCGCCGAGCTGCAAGCGCGCTACCCCGGCCGCTTCGCCGGCCTCGCCCACGTCCCGACCCCCCTCGGCGCCGACAGCCTCGCCGAGCTCGACAGGGCGGTCGACGAGCTGGGGCTGCCGGGCGTGACCATAACGTCGCAGGTCGGAGGGGACCCCCTCGACTCGCCGAGCCTCTGGGACTTCTACGGGTGGGCCTCGAGGCGACAGGTACCGGTTTTCGTCCACCCGGCCATGCCGCCGACGGGCTACCGCTGGATCGTCGACCACGACCTGGACCGGATCATCGGCAGAGAGCTCGACCTGGCGCTCCAGACGACGCGGCTGATCGCGGGGGGCGTCCTCGATCGCTTCCCCGACCTGCTTCTGGTGATCGCGCACTTCGGTGGCGGGATCGCCGCGCTCAAGGAGCGCCTCGCGGCCAAGGCCTACCGCTTCAACCCGAGCATGCCGCGGCGCTTCGAGGAGTACTTCGATCAGCTGTACTTCGACATGTCGGGCTTCGAGGGCGGGGTCGGCGCCCTCCGCTGCGCCCTGACGGGGATCCGCCCTGACCGGCTGGTGTTCGCCACGGACTACCCCCAGGACTTCACCGGCTCGGCGACCGACACGGGCAAGGGGCCCGGCGCGATCCGCGGCTACGTGTCGACGATACGGTCGCTGGACCTGGAGCCCGACGCCGTCGAGGGCATGCTCGGCCGCACGGCGGCACGGCTGCTGCACCTCCCCGAGTGATCAGATCAGATGACAAAGGCTTCGCTGCTCTCGGGGGCGAACAGGTCGCCCGGTTCGTAGAGCCTGGCCGCGAGGCCCTGCTCGTGCGAGTAGCGCAGGAACGTGCGCAGCGGGGTCTCGTTGGCTGCGACGCCGTAGCTCCAGAAGTCCTGCCCCATCAGCCGCCGGGTGGCCCGCGCATCGTCGTACGCCCAGGGCAGCATCGACGCGGAGGCGGCGGTCTCCTCGAGCCGGGCGTCGGCGATGGCCTTGGCGTCGGCGAAGGCCTTGAACATCGAGCTGGCGATCCAGCGGTCGTTCTCGTAGACGTCGCGCCGGATCACGACGGTGTGCATGATCGGGAAGATCCCGGTTCGGGAGAAGTAGCTCTCCTCCTCCGCCCGGGCGTCCGGCCACAGGCGACGAACCGCCGGATGGCCTGCCAGGAACGGCTCCGGAGTCCTCGGCGTGTACAGCGCGTCGATCTCGCCGCTCACGAGCAGACCTTCGAGGGTGGCGTCATCCTCGATCGGCAGTATCTCCACCCCGGGCGGACGCACCGCGACCTTCTCCCGCCGGCCGGGGCGGCGCAGGCCCCCGGTCCGGTACGAGACCCCGTCCACGGGCACGCCGTGGTGTTCGGCGAGGATGCCCCGGATCCACACCGCGGCCGTGACCTGGTACTCCGGCACGCCGACCACCCGCCCGCGCAGGTCGGCCGGCGTGTCGATTCCGGCGCCAGCGTGCACGTACACGCCGTTGTGGCGGAAGGCCCGGGACGGGAAGACCGGGATCGCGACGAAGGGCGCCCCGTCCGACATGCTCAGCACGTAGGTCGACAGGGACATCTCGGCGACGTCGAACTCGCGGTGCCGGGCCATCCGGAAGAACGTCTCCTCCACCGGAAGGTCGAGGTAGGTGAGCTCGACGCCCTCGGGGCGGACGCGGCCGTCGGCGAGGGGCAAGGTCCTGTCGTAGTCCCAGCACGCGAGGCTCAAGCGCCGGGTCATCGCCCTTGCTCCTCGCGCCGCGGGTCGGTATGGTGCGTGCGTAGACGGGTTATCCGAAGGATGATAGTGACGCTGCCGGGGAGGGAACGTGGCGGCCGTGGCCGAACCGGCTGAGGAGGGGCTCATCGTTGTGGGCGGCGGGATAGGAGGGCTGGCCACCGCGCTCGCGGTGGCGGGGGCCGGGTGGTCCGTCCGGGTTCTCGAGCGTTCCCCGGATTTCAGGGAGATCGGCGCGGGCATCCAACTCGCCCCCAACGCCACACGCCTGCTCGACCGGTGGGGGCTGCTCGACCGGCTGGTCGACGTGGGTGTCCTGCCCAGCCGGCTGGTGCTGCGCAGCGCCATGTCGGGGCGGGAGCTCACCTGCCTGCACCTCGACGAGAAGTTCCGGGAGACCTACAAAGGCCCCTACATCGTCTTGCACCGCAGCGATCTTCTCGCCGCCCTGGTCGACGCGTGCCGCAGCCGGCCGACGATCACTCTCGAGGTTGACAAGACCGTCACAGAGGTCCTCGAAGACGGCGACGGCGTGGAGGTGACCTGCTCCGACGGATCGCGTCGCACCGCCTCCGCGCTGGTCGGCGCCGACGGCCTGTGGTCGGCGATCCGCCGGCGGATCGTCGACGACGAGCCGATCTGCTCAGGGTTCGTCTCCTATCGGGGCGCGGTGCCGTTGGAGGCGGTCAGCGAGCACCCTTCCCTCGACGACGTCGTGGCGTGGATCGGTCCGGGGTTGCACTTCGTGCAGTACCCGTTGCGGCGCGGGGAGCTGTACAACCAGGTGGCCGTGTTCCGCAGCGACGAGTACGCCCGCGGCGAGGAGGACTGGGGCACCCCCGAGGAGCTCGACCGCCGCTTCGCCTCCTGCTGCCCGCAGGTCGTCGCCGCGCTCCCCGCGCTGCGCCGCGACAACCGCTGGGTGATGTACGACCGGGAGCCCGTCGCCTCCTGGAGCAGCGGCCGGATAACCCTGGTCGGCGACGCCGCGCACCCCATGCTCCAGTACCTCGCCCAGGGGGCGTGCCAGGCGTTCGAGGACGCAGCGTGCCTCGGTGCGGCGCTGCAGGGGCGCGGCGCCGACGAGGTGGCCGCCGCCTTCGGCGGCTACTCCGACGCCCGGTCGCCCCAGGCGTCACGGGTCCAGCGGAGGGCGCGCGTCTGGGGCGACATCTGGCACGTCGACGGAGTCGGTGCACTTCTCCGCGACGAGCTGCTGCTGCAGCGTGACCCCTACGACTACCGCCACATCGAGTGGCTGTACGGTCCCACGGCTTCGTGTTCCTGGCGGGACGCCTGAGCACAAGCGCCGGGGGGCTAGTACCTTGGGGACACGAATAGCGAAGGAGTGCACCTGCGGCTATGAACATGACGTTGTCGAAGAGGGGCGACTACGTGATGCGCTCCGCGATCTCGCTCGCCCGCGCGTTCGACAAGGGCTCCCCGCGGAAGATCCGCGAAGTCGTGGCAGACACCGACGTGCCCCAGACGTTCGCGTCCCAGATTCTCGCCGACCTGGTCCGGGCGGGGCTCGCCACGTCGAAGGCCGGGCGCGACGGCGGCTACCTCCTGAGCCGCCCCCCCGAAGACGTGTCCGTCCTTGAGGTCATCGAGGCTGCGGAGGGGCCGCTTCGCTCCGAGCGCTGCGCGTTGAGCGACGGGCCGTGCCGGTGGGATGCCGTCTGCCCCCTGCACGAGACGTGGTCCGAGGCGACCATCGTCCTCCGGGACCTCCTCGGCCGCACGAGCCTGGCGGAGCTGGCGGCACGCGACGAGGCGATCGAAGCGGGCACTTACGCGGTGCCGGCGAACGCCCACCGGTCGCATCCACGCGCCGTGACCCTCGCGGACGTCGTGCAGGTCGAGCTTCCCGAAGTCGAGGTCCACCGGATCCTGGGCCGGCCGGGACACCTCCTCGGTTCGGTCGCCCGCGCGGCCGCCGCGGACCTCGGCGAGGCCGGCGGCGACGGCGTGTCGTCGCGGGGACGCGGGTCGCGGCGCTTTCCGGCCGACGCCTCCCTCGCCCCTGTCGGCTCGCGCAACTCGAAGGCCGAAGCAGCCCGCTATCTGCTCGTCTGGAGGCTGGCGGTCCGGCCCGACAAGCGCAGCCGTCTCGAGGGCGAGGTGACGGTCGGGGCCGTCGATCCCTTCCGCAGCGAGTTGCGGGTCGAGGGGACCTGGCATCTCGAAGGCGAGTGGGCCGGCAGCGCGGCGGAGCTGGAGCAGGAGGCGCGCCGCGGCCTCCGGTCGTTGCTGCGCCACCTGGCGCGGGGGCTCGAGAGCGCTACGTGAAGGCGTTGAGGCCGGTGAGCGCCTGACCGACGACAAGGGTGTGCACCTCCGAAGTGCCCTCGTAGGTGAGCACCGATTCGAGGTTGGACGCGTGGCGCATGACGGGGTACTCGAGCGTGATGCCGTTCGCCCCGAGAATCGTGCGGCAGGTCCGCGCGATAGCGAGAGCCTCGCGGACGTTGTTGAGCTTGCCGAGGCTCACCTGGCGCGGCTGGAGCTTGCCCTCGTCCTTGAGGCGGCCGAGGTGCAGGGCCAGGAGGAAGCCCTTCTGAAGCTCGAGGGCCATGTCGGCAAGCTTTTCCTGCGTCAGCTGGTAGCCGGCTACCGGCCGGCCGAAGACCTGCCGGTCGCTCGAATAGGCGATCGCGGCGTCGAGGCAGTCCCGCGCGGCGCCGAGGGCGCCGAAGAGGATGCCGAAGCGCGCCTCGTCGAGGCACGCGAGGGGCCCGCGCAGCGACGACACGCCGGGCAGGACGGCGTCGGCCGGCAGCCGGACCCCGTCGAGGACGAGTTCGGAGGTCACCGAGGCCCGCATCGACAGCTTGCGCGTGATCTCCGGAGCCGAAAAGCCGGGGGTGTCGGTGGGGACGACGAAGCCACGGATGCCTTCGTCGGTCCGGGCCCACACGATCGCGACGTCGGCGATGGAGCCGTTCGTGATCCACATCTTGGTGCCGTCGAGCACCCAGTCGCTGCCATCGCGGCGGGCGCGGGTCCGCATCCCCGACGGGTCGCTGCCGAAGTCCGGCTCCGTGAGCCCGAAGCAGCCGACGGTCTCGCCGGCGGCCATCGGAGGAAGCCAGCGGCTCTTCTGCTCCTCGGACCCCCAGCGGTAGATGGCGAACATGGCGAGGGAGCCCTGCACCGAGACGAAGCTTCTCACCCCGCTGTCGCCGGCTTCGAGCTCCATGCACGCCAGCCCGTAGCTGACGGCGTTGGTCCCCGCGCAGCCGTATCCCTTCAGGTGCATGCCGAGGAGGCCGAGGGCACCGAAGCTCTTCGCCATCTCCTTGGGCAGGTGACCCTCCTCCCACCACCCGCCGAGATTCGGCTTCACCTCGGTGTCGACGAACCGGCGCACGGTGCGCGCGATCTCGTGCTCCTCGGGGCTGAGCAGGTGCTCGACGGCCAACAAGCTCAGCGGGTCTTCGCCTCCAGTGGTCATTGCGGTCCTCCTGCCCGGTGGGCGATGATCTGCGATGGTGGGCTGCGGTGACCTTCACGCGTCAGCGGTGAGGGCCACTCTAGTTGGGGTTCGGTCCGGCACACATCTCCGTGCGCAGGCGTCGCCGGCCCCGTCCCGGCGGATCCCGACCGCGACGCGACCCTCTTACGACGGCGCCGGCGACGGGCCGTCGGCCAACACCACCTCGGAGCGGTGAGCGAACCCGACGCTGTTGTCCACGAACAGCAGTCGCGCCGTACGCAGCCGCCACAAGCCCACGTCGGCGGTTCGCCCGGCGACCTCCATACGCACCAGTGCGGGACCCCCCCTCGCCGCGTCTTGCGGGTTCGGGCCGGCGCTGCCTACGACTCCCCGGAGCATCTCGCGCAGCCACGGGAACCGGGTGATGTACACCTCCAGGGCCGTATCGATCTCCTCGAACCCGAGACGCGCGGCGCCGGCCTCCAGCTGGACGCCTTTGATGTCGCGCCACCGGGTGGCCTCGGCGCTGATCGTTGCCGCAGCCCGGCCCGTCGCCGCCATGTGCCGCGCGTGGCGCGAGTCGGGTGCGGAGACGAAGAGGAGGTCGAGTCCCTCCGCGGGGGTGAACGCCGACGCGTAGAAGACGTCCGCCGCCCAGAGATCACCCTCCGCGCAGGTCGCCAGGGTCATCACGTGATGCTCTGAGAGGAAGGCGAGGGCCCGTTGCCGAAGTTCGTTCACGCCATCGCCCATCATGCTTCGACCGACGGGACGCGTGCCACGCCGGTGCCCTCCATCTCTAGCCGGTCACCCGCCTTCTGCGTGGACGCGGCGATCCCGTGCGCCGTGCCCCCGGGGAATCGACGGGAACGGGTCCGCTCTCATGGAGGATCCCCAGGCGCTGGGCCGTCACCACCGCCTCCACGCGATTGTGGGCGTTGAGCTGGGTGAGCAGGCTCTGGACATAGTTCCTGGCGGTGAAGTAGCTGATCGACAGGCGCTGCGCGACGGTCTTGGTGTCGAGGCCCTGCCCGAGCAGCTGAAGGACTTCGACCGCGCGGGGGGTGAGGACCACATTCTCGGAGTAGGCCTTCTCCTGCGCCTGGCGGAGGTCTCCGATGTCCTCTTCGAGGGCGTCGACCAGCCTCCGGAGAAAGTGCGCGGAGATCACGTCCAAAGAGGCGTCGCGCACCCGGTGGATGACCAGGTCGCCGTCCGAGGTGGTGATCCGCTCGTGGCGCAGGGACCAGGCGCCCAGACCGCGATCGCGCGCGAGAAGGCAACTCGTGGAGCCCGCGCTGCAGGCCTCGTTGAAGGCTATGCATTCACGGGCGCACGGCAGCGGGTCGCGCACCGGTAGCCGCCGCATCAGGCGGTAACAACCCTGCCCGAGCGCTTCATCCGGCGGGACCCCGAGGATCCTGGACATACCGGGGCTCCAGCCCACGATGGTCCGGTCACCGTCGGCGACGAAGAATCCCTCGCCGCCCCGCGACTGTGTGGAAACGACCTCCGCCGCCCATTGGATAGCCGTGTCTTCCATCGTTCCTCCCCCCGGCCGCCGGGTCCGCGTGGAATCGACGTTACGGCTGGCAACCCGCCGACGACAGAGTCGAAGGTCCCGAATAGGGCGGGCGCACCGCCTTTCCGGTCAGATCACGAGGGATCGGGCCCCATGGCATCGACGCGGACGACGCGCTTGGCTTTGAGCTCGGGGCGAGGCAGCGTCCCTTCCGGGACGGCGAGCGCGTCGACCCTTATACCGAGCCGTATCCTGATCTCCTCGGCGACCGTCAGAACCTCGCGGTTCCGCTCCTCGGCGCTGGAGCCGGCGTGCAGTTCGAGAAGGACCCGCACCTGGTCCATGTGGTCCTGGCGGAACACCTCGATGCGGAACTCGTCGACGCTCGGGTGCCGGCGTACGGCGTCCTCGATGGCGCTCGGGAAGACGTTGACGCCGCGCACCACGAGCATGTCGTCGCTGCGACCCCGGACACCACCGTCGAGACGGGCAAAAGTTCGCCCGCAGGGGCAGGGATCGCGCACGAGGCGCACACGGTCCCGCGTCCGGTAGCGGATCAGGGGCGAGCCCCGGCGCCCGAGGTTGGTCACGACCAGTTCACCCTCGCCCTCCGCCGCCACCTCCCCCGAGTCCGGGTCGAGGACCTCCACCACGAACTCCGCCTCGTTGACGTGAATGCCGCCGGGATGCGCCTGGCACTCGAACCCCATGGCGCCGACCTCGGTGAGCCCGTAGTGGTCGTAGGAAACGGCGCCCCACTGCTCCTCGATGCGTCGCTTGGTGGCGGGGATGCTGGCACCGGGCTCCCCCGCGTGGATGGTTGTACGGACAGCCGTCGCCGCCGGGTCGATTCCTTCCTCGCGCGCCACCTCGGCGAGGTGCAGGGCGTACGAAGGGGTACAGACGAGCACGGTGGCGGCGGCGTCGCCGAGCAGGTGAGCGCGCAGCTTGGAGCTCTGCCCGCCGCCGGGCAGGGTCAGGGCACCGATCGACGAGGCAGCCTCGAACCCGGCCCAGAAACCGATGAACGGTCCGAACGAGAAGCCGAACATGACCCGGTCGCCGGGCCCGACGCCGGCGGCCCGGAGCACGAAGCTCCAGCAGCGCGTCCACCAGGCCCAGGACTCGCGCGTGTCCAGCCAGCGGATCGGCACTCCTGTGGTCCCCGACGTCTGGTGGTAGCGGACGTAGTGGTCCAGCGGATAGGTGAGCACCGTGCCGTAGGGCGGATGCTCCAGCTGGTCCACCACGAGCTGGTCCTTGGTGGTGAGCGGCAGCCGGGCAAGGTCACGCCGGCTCCGGATGACCGGGACTTCCGAAAGGCCGGCCTGATGCCACAGTCGCCGGTAAAAGGCGTTCTCGGCGCCGACCTCGGCAACCAGGGTCTCGAGTCGCTGCAGGCTCAGGGCCTGCAGCGCGTCAGGGTCGAGGGTCTCAACGGCTCGATTGAAGTAGGTGATCGCCCCCGGGGCGGCCACCGGCTCGGCCCCTAACACGCAGTCTCCCCGAAGCTCCCCATCGCCGCGAAGACTAGCGCGTGCTCCGGCGCGCACCGGTGCTGCGTCTCGCGGATCAACCATCGCCGATCGGTCACGGGGTCATTCTTCCGGCAGCCCGTTCCGCGCCACAGGGTCGAGCGCACCGGTGCGAATGCATCCCCTTGACTTTGCGGCACGGGATTGCTACCGTTCATCCAGAGGACCGAATATGATTCGATATACCGAACTAACCAGCGAACCTGAGGTGCGGGGAGGCAACGGGCACCCCCCGCGGCCGCGCGGCAAGGTGCCCTCCGTGGAGCGTGCGATCCGCGTGCTGAACGCCCTCAACGGCGACACCAGCAGCCGGCGTCTGTCCGATCTGAGCGAGGAGCTCGAGCTCTCCAAGAGCACCCTGTCCGAGCTCCTGTCCACCCTGGAAGGATCCGGATTCGTCGAGCGGGATCCCGACTCCCGGCTCTTCCGCCTGGGCCCCGCCCTGGTGGAGCTGGGAAGAGCGGCCCGCCGGGACATGAGCCTCACCAGGGTGGCACGCAGGGACCTCGACTGGCTGCACCAGGTATCGGAGGAGACCGCGATCCTCCACGTCCAAAGCGCAGGAGCCGCGGTGATCGTCGATGCCAGTGAGTCCCGGCATCAGTTGAAGGTCGTCGCTCCCCTGGGTCACCGTCTTCCCCCGTTCGGCGGTGCGGTCGCCAAGGTGCTCTTCGCCGCGCTGCCCGAAGACGAGTGGGTGCAGGCGGTCGGCCGGGGACCTCTCCCCGCGTTCACCGCCCGCTCGATCATCGACCCCGACGCCTACCGCGCCGAGCTGCAGAGGGTCCGGCGGCGGGGCTACGCCACCGACGACGAGGAGTACCTGGCCGGGACGCGGGCGGTGTCCGCAGGGATCGTGGACGAGACGGGGCGCACCGTGGCCGTGATCACGGTGATCGGCGCGAGCTCCCGCATGGGCCGGGACCGGCTCCAGACGCTCGCGCACCAGACGGCAGCAGCCGCGGCGAGGATCTCCAAAGGACTCGGTGCGCGGCTGCCGGACGCGGGGGCGCTGCCGTGAGCCGCCGGCTCCTGGTCCTCCGGGTCAACGGCCTGGCGCGGGAGGCCGCGGTGGACGAGCACCACACCCTCCTCGAGGTCCTCCGCGAGGATCTGCACCTGACGGGCACCAAGCACGGGTGCGAGCTCGGAGAGTGCGGGGCGTGCACGGTGCTGGTGGACGGCGAGCCGTGGCTGGCCTGCCTCACCCTCGCCGTCGACGTCGAGGGATGCGAGATCACCACCGTGGAGGGTCTGGCCGCCCCCGGGCGCCCCGATCCCCTGCAATCTGCGTTCGCCGAGCTCGGAGCCGCCCAGTGCGGGTACTGCAGCCCGGGCATGCTCGTCTCCGCGCGGGCGCTCCTCGACGCCAACCCTTCCCCCACCCGGGACGAGGTGCGCCACGCGCTGGCCGGCAACCTCTGCCGGTGCACGGGCTACGAGGCGATCCTCGACGCGGTGCTGCTGGCCGCGGACCGGGACGGCTCCGCCCGCGCCGCGGCACACGTCGCAGGAGGAGGTGACCGAGGTGACCGTTGACCCGTCGCGGACCGACGACCTGGCGGTGGTCGGCACGCGCCGCCCCAAGATCGACGCGATGGCGCGTCTTACCGGCGAGGCCCGCTACGCCGACGACCTGTCTATGCCGGGAATGCTCGTGGGCCGCCAGCTTCGGAGCATCCACGCCCACGCCCGGATCCGGTCGGTCGACACGAGCAGGGCGGAGGCCCTGCCGGGAGTCGTCGCCGTGATCACCGGGCGGGACGTGCCCATCGCGTACGGCGTCCTGCCGGTGAGCCAGGACGAGAACGCGCTGGCCGTCGACCGGGTCCGCTACGTCGGCGAGCCCGTGGCAGCGGTGGCAGCGGTCGACGAGGAGACCGCCGAGCAAGCCCTGCGGCTGGTGAGCGTCGACTACGAGCCGCTGCCCGCCGTTCTGTCCATCGAGGACGCGCTGGATCCCTCCGGGGTGCTCATCCACGGCGAGGGCCAGGGTGCCAACGTCCACAAGGCGGTGGCCCTCGAGTTCGGGGACGTCGACGCGGGGTTCGCGGCTGCCGACCTCGTGCGCGAGGACGTCTTCAGCTTCGCCGGCAACACCCACGCCCCCCTCGAACAGCCCGCCACCCTCGCGGCCCTCGGTGGCGACGGCCGCCTGACGGTGTGGTCGGCCACCCAGGCACCGCATTATCTGCACCGCGCCCTCGCGCGGGTGCTCGAGCTGCCGTCGTCGAGGATCCGGGTGGTGGCCCCGCCCGTGGGCGGCGGCTTCGGCGCCAAGACGGACATCCTCCCCCACGAGGTCGCGGCCGCCAAGCTGGCCATGGTGACGGGGCGCCCCGTGAAGATCACCCTCACCCGCGAGGAGGTCTTCCACTCGCACCGGGGCCGCCACCCGGTGCAGATGTGGGTGCGCACCGGCTTCACGAGCGACGGCCGGATCACGGCGATGCACTTTCGATCGCTGCTGGACGGAGGGGCCTACGGAAGCTTCGGCGTCGCCAGCACCTATTACACCGGCGCCCTGCAGACGACGACGTACCGCATCCCGGCGTACCGCTTCGAGGGGTTGCGCGTCTTCACGACAAAACCTCCCTGCGGCCCCAAGCGTGGCCACGGCACGCCCCAGCCGCGCTTCGCCGTCGAGCGCCACCTGGACCGTGCCGCCGAGGAGCTGGGCCTCGACCCGGTCGAGCTGCGCCTGCGGAACGCCGTGGAGCCCTTCAGCCGGACGGTCAACCACCTTCGCATCACGAGTTGCGGGATGCGTGCCTGCATCGAGGAGGTCGTGTCCGCCTCGGGATATCACGGGAAAAAGGGCCACCTCCCGCGGGGTCGGGGCGTGGGCTTCGCCGTGAGCGCCTACCTCTCGGGAGCGGGCCTCCCCATCTACTGGAACGACATGCCGCAATCGGAGGTCCACATCAAGGTGGACCGGGGCGGCGGGGTCACGGTGTTCTCCGGCGCGACCGACATCGGCCAGGGGTCCACCTCGACGCTGGCGACGATCGTGGCCGAGATCCTCGGTCTGCAGCCCGAAGACCTGGCGATGGTCACGGCGGACACGGATCTCACTCCCGTCGACCTGGGGAGCTACTCGAGCCGGGTGACCTTCATGGCCGGCAACGCGGCAATCGACGCCGCCAGCAAGCTGGCCCGGCTCGTCGCGGAGGGCGCCGCCCAACGCCTCGGCGTCCCGCCGGAAGAGCTGGTTTTCCGCGGCGGCCAGGTCGCCGTTCGCGGGGACCCGCGCAAGAGCCTCTCGTGGGCACAGGCGGTCCGCGCCGCTTCCGCCCGCGGCGCGCTCATGACGTCGGGGGTGTACTGGGCCCCCGAGATGGCAGGGCCCTACCGTGGCTCGGGCGTGGGCATCTCCCCCGCCTACAGCTATTCCGCCGCGGTGGTCGAGGTCGCAACCGATCCCGAGACCGGTGAGGTCTCCGTCGAGGAGGTCTGGATCGCCCACGACATCGGCAGGGCCATCAACCCGGTTCTGGTGCAGGGCCAGGTCGAGGGAAGCGTGTACATGGCCGTCGGCGAGGCCTTGATGGAGGAACAGTCCTTCCGTCGCCAGGGCGTCCACCGCGGCCCGTCCCTCCTCGACTACAAGCTTCCCACCACGCTGGAGACGCCGAAGATCCACACCATCCTGATCGAGGAACCCGACCCTGAGGGTCCCTTCGGTGCGAAGGAGGCGGGCCAGGGGCCCCTGCTCCCGGTGATCCCCGCCGTGGCCGCTGCGGTCGAGGATGCCCTCGGCGTGGTCGTCCACGAGGTGCCGATCACCCCCGACCGCCTCCTCCGGGCCCTGCGCGCCGGCCACCGGGGCAAGGCCCCCGTGATCGGCCCGGCCTCGGTGCCGTCCTTCGAGTTCGGCGAGCCCGAAAGGGTCCAACCTCCGGTGGGTTCGCCGGCGGAGGTGGCGGTCCCATGATGCGCCTTCCGCCTTTTGCACGCCTGGCCCCGCGCACCCTCGCCGAGGCCGTCGAGATGCTCGCCGACCAGGGGCCCGGCGCGGCCGTGGTCGCCGGAGGGACCGACCTGTACCCGAACATGAAGCGGCGCCAGGTGGAGCACCACGCGCTCGTCGACCTCCGGGCGGTCGAGGGCATGCGGGGCATCCGCGAGGAGCCCGGCGGGGGGATCTCGATCGGGGCGACGACCCGGCTGTCCCACCTCGCCGGCTCTTCCGCCGTGCCCCGCGCCCTGGCGCACGCGGCGTCGGTGATCGCGAGCCCCCAGATCCGCAACATGGGAACCGTCGGGGGAAACCTCTGCCTCGACACCCGCTGCAGCTGGTACAACGAGCCGGAGGACTGGCGCACCGCTGTCGGCTTCTGCCTCAAGGCCGCCGGCGACGTCTGCCGGGTCGCTCCCGCGAAGTCCCACTGCTGGGCGGTCGCCTCCTCGGACCTGCCGCCCGTCGCGATCGCCCTCGGGGCGTCGGTCCGTGCGGTCGGCCCCGGCGGAGAGCGCACCTTCCCCGTCGCCGACCTCTACCGCGACGACGGCATCGACCACCTCGCCCTGCTCCCGGGCGAGATCGTCGCCGAGCTTCTCGTGCCGCCCGTCGACGGCTTGCGGGTCACCTACCGCAAGATCCGGCGGCGGGGCTCCATCGACTTCCCCGAACTGGGCGTGGCCGCCTCCGTCCGCCTGGCACCCGAGGGCATCTGCGAGGCGGCCACCATCGTCCTCGGATCGGTCGCATCGGCCCCCGTGCGCTGCCGGGAGGCCGAAGACCTCCTCGCCGGCCGGCCCCTCACGCCCGAGGTTATCGAGGAGGCGGCCGCGGCGGCGGCCCACCCCGCCAAGCCCCAGGACAACACCGACCTCTCCCACGTCTACCGCAAGTGGGTCATCCCGATCCACGTGTCGCGCGCCCTGCAGAGCCTGTCCTGACCGGGCGGTGACCGACGCCGGCAGGCGCTTACACTACATCGCATGGACGGCCGTCTCGAAGAGATAGAGGGTTGGCCGGATGGTTCGTCGCCGCAGGACCGATTCCTCCAGGGCGGTCCGAGCGCCCGCTCTCTGCTGCTGACCATCCTCGGGGAGTACGTGCTGCCCCGCGGGCAGGCGGTGTGGACCGCGACGCTGCTCGAGGCGCTCTCCCTGCTCGGAGTCGAGGACAAGGCCGGCCGTCAGGCGCTCGCCCGCGCCGCCAAGGGCGGCTGGCTGTCCGCCGAGAGGATCGGCCGCGCCGCCCGATGGACGCTCACGGACCGTGCACGGTCCGTGCTCTCCGACGGCGCCGAGCGCATCTACGGGTTCGACCCGACGAGAGCCGGCTGGAACGGCAAGTGGCTGCTGCTCATGGTCTCCGTGCCCGAGGAGCGCCGCGCCGACCGCCACGTGCTTCGGACCCGGCTCGCCTGGTCCGGCTTCGGCTCCCTCGGCCAGGGCGTCTGGATCTCGCCCGACACGTCACGCCAGGCCGAGGTGGGGGCCCTCCTCGGCGGCGTCGAGCCGCCCACGCGGGCGGTCACGTTCGTCGCGGAGCTCGGCGTCCTCGGCGACGCGGCGACCCTCGTCCGCCAGGCGTGGGACCTCGGCGCGCTCGACGAGCGCTACGCCGTGTTCGTCGCCGCCTTCGAAGGCGCGCCGGGCCGGCCGGCGGAGGGGCACGCCGCCGAGGCCTTCGCCACCAAGACCAGGATCGTCCACGAGTGGCGGAAGTTCCCTTTCATCGACCCGGGGCTGCCGACTGAGTTCCTGCCGAGCGGGTGGTCGGGGGGCAAGGCCCGCGCCCTGTTCCGCCGGCTGCACAGCCAGCTCGCTCCTGCCGCCGACGCGTGGTTCGACGGGAGCAGGCGCCAGGTGGAGGCCCGCCGGCAGCCGGTTCTCTAGTCCTCGCCGAGCGCGCCGCGGGCCGCGGGGAACAGGGCCTGGTCCTCGCGGTCGATGTGCCCGCCCAGCAGGTCGCACAGCTCCAGGCACACGCCCGCGGCGTTCGGGCCGGTTTCTCCGCTGTACAGGGCGTCGCGCAGCGAGAGGATCCGTTCGTGCTCCCCGGCGAAGACGCCGACCATCTCTGCGCCGAGGAACTCCTCGAGAGCCGGGAAGAGGGTCTCGTCCTCCAGTTGGCTGTGCTCGTCGAGCGCCGGCCCGAGGACGGCGGCGAAATCCGGCAGCCTCGCGGCGAGCTGCTCCACGTCGCCGGCATCGGCCGGCGCGCCCAGGGCGGCGAGCGCTTGGCGCACCTCGACGTGCTCGCGCTCGAGACGGTCGATCAGCACGAGCAAGGCGTCGCTCACCGGGCGACCCCCGCTTCGGGGCGTCGCGTGTAGAGCACGACGTAGCGCTCGCAGGCCACCAGCACGCACCCGGCGCACTGGGGACCGAAACCACCGGGGTCTATCGGCCGGGTCTCCACCTCGTATCCGAGGCTCTCGTACAGTTCGGTGAGCTCCCCGACCCTGGCGACGGGCGCCTCGAAGCGCCGTTCCCATCCCGACGCCTCGAGGTCCCCGGCAGGCTCGCGCACCGTCACTTGGATCGCGCCTGGCATCCCCGCCGCTCCCCTACTCCGCCGAGGCCGGGGTGTCGGCCGGCTTGCCGTCGCTCAGGGGATGGCCACACTTGCCGCAATAGAGGAACTCCGAGGGCAGGTAGCGGGCGCCGCAGCTGGGGCAGGTCTTGGCGTACGGCCCCCAGCGGAACTCCGACGATCCACCCGAGGCCGCACGGTGGCGCAGCATCTTGTAGTCGGGCTGGCGCTTCTCCACGAACGCGCCCATGCCCTCGAGCGGCTCCAGGCTCGTGTAGTGGACGGACAGCCAGTCACGGGCGTGGCCGACCGTCTGGTGCCACGCCAGCCCCTTCCAGAAGTTCACCTGCTCCTTGGTGTAGCGGGTGCACTCGGGGAACTGCTCGATCAGGTCACGGGTCAGCCCGTCGACCGCCTCGTCGAGCTTCGACAGGTCGATCGAGTACCCGTCACGGTTCTTCTTGGCCAGGGCGATCTGCTCGGGCGTCGCGTGAACGATGAATTCTCCGTCCTTGACGACCGAGGGGACCACCTCGTTGACCAGGCCCCACTCCAGCGCCTGGTACGCAGGGACCGGCCGGTTGAGCATGAGCATCCAGCGGGCGCGGCGGTCGCCGACGAAGACCGGCAGCCACTGGGTGGCGCCACCGGCGGCCACGCTGCCGACCCGGGTCCCGACCTGGCCCACGTAGGCGTGCTCTGCGATCACGGAGAGATCACAGGCGAGGTGGCTCTCGTTGCCGCCGCCGACGGCCATGCCGTTGACCCGGGCGATGACCGGCTTCCCGGTGTTGAGGATGCTCTCGATGTACGCGCTGAAGAGGCCCATGTACTTCCAGTAGTCGTGGGGCGACTGTGTGTAGAGGCTCTCGTACTCCTTGACGTCCCCCCCGGTGCAGAACGCCGCCGTGCCGCTGCCGGTGAACACGATCACCGCAACCTCGTCGTCGAACGCCGCCTCCCGGAACGCCGCAGCGAGCTCGATCAGCGCCCGGGTGCTGTACGCGTTGTAGGCCTCGGGCCGCTGGATGGTGATCGTGGCCACCCAATCCTGTTTGCTGTAACCGATCTCGGTGTACTCGACGGAGGGGAGCTTCTCGAACGTCATGGTGGCCTCCTGGGACTCGGCAGCGATGAGACGATGATCTACGAATCATTTATTGTCGTCCCGCAACTGTAGTCAATCATCCGGGGCGGGGCATCGTCAAGATGCTTGCACTACGTGTACCGCTGCGCTATACTCGATTTTAGTCTACCGGACAGAAGGTAGAATAAATGCCGAGGGACCCGCAGGGCGACCTGGGGTCCGCGACCCGCTTGGGGAGGATGAGGTGCCGATGACAGTTCGCCTGCTCGACGATTGGGAGGATCTCCCACTCGACGACCTCCTGCGCTACTGCCGTGACGTCGTCGAGGATCCCGATTACCCGACGGTCAAGCGCTGGCGAGAGGCCGGCGGCAAGGTCGTCGGTCACTTCCAGGTCTACTTCCCGGAGGAGATCGTGGAAGCCGCCGGTCTGCTTCCCGTCAAGGTCCAGGGCGCCACGGTTGAGCCGCGCCAAGGCGACGCCCACTTCGGAGCCTACCTGTGCTCCATCGTCAAGACCTCCCTGGAGCTCGGGCTGTCGGGCCGCCTCGAGCTGGACATGTTCGTCTCGCACCCGATCTGCGACACGGCGCGCAACCTGGCGGCCGTCTGGGGGCGCAACTTCTCGTACCCCTGCGAGGTCCTCTACCTGCCGCAGAACCCGAACTCGGCCCATTCGGTGGCCTACCTGCGCGGCGAGTACGACCGCCTGCGGCGCGGCATCGAGGAGATCGCCGGCCGGTCGGTCACCGACGACGACCTGCGCGCCGCGATCGCGGTCTTCAACGAGAACCGGCGCCTGCTGCGCCGGCTCTACGACATCAAGCGCGAGTCGCCGTGGCTCCTTGCCGTGGACGAGGCGTACGTCCTCGTGGCCCTGGGCGGCCGGATCCCTCGCTCCGAGCACAACCGGCTGCTGAAGGCGGCGATCCCGATGATCGAGAAGCGCGACGCGGCGCCCCAGGACCGGATGCGGCTCGTGTTCGAGGGTGGGTTCTGCGAGCAGCCGCCCCTCGACCTGCTGACCACGATCGCCCAATCCTCCTACGTGGTCGACGACGACTTGCTCATCGGCCTGCGATGGCTCACCGACGACGTCGCCGCCGACGGCGACCCCCTCGAAACCCTCGCCCGGGCCTACCACGAGCAGTCCAGCTACAGCGCTGTGCAGCACGACCTCCGCAAGCCGAAGGAGGTCATGCTCCTCAAGCGGATCCGTGAGTCCGGCGCCGGCGCCGCGGTGATCAGCGCCGCCAAGATGTGCGAGCCGGGTCTCGACGAGCTGGTTCCCCACATGAAGGCCCTCGACGAGGAGGGAATCCCCTATTTCGTCAACGAGTTCGAGGAGAACATGACGAGCTTCGACACCCTGCAGATCCAGCTCGAGACCTTCATCGAGAACGTCCTCTTCGCGTGAACGGAGACCCCGATGAGCACTGACACAACCAACCAATCCAGCCGGCCCGGCGAGCCCGACGCCCAGCACGACTCCATAGTGGGTCGAGGCAACCGAGAAGGCAGCCGGCTCTTCCGCCAGTGGTACGAAGAGCTGACGACCGCCCCCGAGCGCGGCGAGAAGGCCGCCTACGTCTTCGTGATGGGGAGCCTCGCCGAGCTGCTGAACTCGTTCAATCTCAACCTCGTGTTCCCCGAGATCAACGGCCTGCAGACCGCCGTCCGCCACGTCTCGGAGTCCTACATCACCCAGGCCGAGGACTACGGCTACAACTCGGACGTCTGCGGGTACGTGAAGGCGGATCTCGGGCTGCAGCTGCGCGGCGGCGACCACCCGATGGGCAGGATCCCCCGGCCGGACATCGCCGTCTACACCGGCGCCTGCAACACCTACATCAAGTGGGCGGAGATCTGGGAGCGGCTCTACGGCATCCCGATCTTCACCCTCGACGTCCCCGGGCCTCGAGCGGCCGGGCGGCTGCCCGGGCGCGGCCACGTCGACTACGACAACGACCTGCGCTACGTCGCCGGCCAGATCGAGGAGCTGATCTCGGTGCTGGAGAACGTCACCGGCACGCGCTTCGACGTCGACCGCCTCCGGGAGGCGATGGCCTACGCCAACACCATGACGACAGCCTGGGTGAAGATCCTCGAGCTCAACCAGAGCCGCCCCGCCGTCTACGACGCGGTGACCGACGGCACGTCGTACCTCGGCGTGGCGAACGGCTTCCGGGGTCGGCCCGAGGGGGCCCGCTACTTCGAGGAAGTCCTCGAGGAGCTCGAGTACAAGGCGGCGACAGGCATCGGCACCTCCCACGACCAGCGCCACCGACTGGCTTTCGTCGGCGTTCCCTGCTATCCGATCTACCGGCGCTTCAGCGAGATGTTCACCGAGCGGGGCGGGGTGTTCGTCGGGTCGACCTACACCTGGTTCGCCTCCGGCGGGTGGAACTCCGGCTACCTCTACGACCTGGACAACCCCCTCGAGAGCCTCGCCGAGGGGACGCTGATCACCTCCCGCGAGGCGATGAACGACATGTTCCACGCGGACCGGCTGCTGGCCGACATGGTCGAGCCGTTCGGGCTCGACGGGGTCGTCTTCCACGGCATCAAGTCGTGCCGGACGGTGTCCTCGGGCCTGGCCGACTCACGGCGAGCGGTCATGGAGCTGGCCGACGTGGGGACCCTGCTGATCGACTCCGACCACATGGACCCGCGGTCGGTTTCCGAAGCACAGATCAAGAACCGCGTCGACGCTTTCTTCGAAGGTCTCGAGACGCGCAAGCTGCTCGCCGCAGCAGGCGAGCCGGAAGGGAGCCGGCGATGACCTACGCAGCCGGAGTGGACGTGGGCTCCACTCAGACCAAAGCCGTCATCATCGACGGCGACCTCCGGATCGTGGGCCGGGCGCTGATCGATACCGGATCGAGCGTCACCCTCGCCGCCGAGCGCGCCTACGAGATCGCGCTCACCGAGGCGGACATCCGGGAGGAACAGGACGGCGTCGGCTACATCATCGGCACCGGCTACGGCCGGTACAGGGTGACCTTCGGCGACTCCCAGACGACGGAGATCTCCTGCCACGCGCGCGGTGCGGTGCACATGTTCCCCGGCACCCACACGGTGCTCGACATGGGCGGGCAGGACACCAAGGCGATCAAGGTGAACCCCAACGGGGAGGTCCTCGACTTCTCGATGAACGACAAGTGCGCAGCGGGGACCGGACGCTTCCTCGGAGCGGCCTCCGCCGCCCTGGAAATCCCCCTCGACGATCTGGGCCCCACGGCGCTTCTGTCCGATCGGCCCGTCAAGATCTCCACAACCTGCACGGTGTTCGCGGAATCGGAGATCTTGTCGTGGCTCGGCAAGGGCAAGAAGACCGAGGACATCCTGCTCGGCGTCCACCAGTCCGTCGGGTCGCGCGCCCTCGCCCTGCTTCGCCGGGTGGGCATCGAACGCGAAGTGACCTTCACGGGAGGGGTTGCGCGCAACTCCGGCATGGTCGAGGTGATCTCGGGTCTCCTCGGCTTTCCCGTCAACTACAGCGAGGAGTCCCATTTCATGGGCGCCCTCGGGGCGGCGCTGTTCGCCATGGACCGCATCCGCAGCCGGCAGGTGCCGGCCATGACCTCGGAGGCCTGATCATGAGTCACATCGTGGGCGTCGACGTTGGATCGACCTATACGAAAGCCGTGGTGATCTCGGAGGAGGGCGCCCTCGTCGGGCGGTCCCTCCGCCGCACGGGCTTCAAGCTCGCCGAGGCCGCGCAGGAAGCGCTCGACGGGGCGCTCGAGGCTGCAAAGCTCGAGAGGAGCGACGTTGCCTACATCTCGACGACCGGGTACGGGCGCTTCCAGCTCGGGAGCCGGCAGCTCAATGTGACCGACCTCACGGCATCCGCCTGGGGGGCGCGCTTCCTCTACCCGGGGACCCGCACCGTCCTCGACGTGGGAGGCCAGACCATGAAGGCCAGCCGCATCGACGAGAACGGGCGCGTGCAGTCGTTCCGCCTCAACGACAAGTGCGCGGCCGGTACGGGCGCGTTCCTCGAGAAGACGGCCCGCTACATGGGCTACAGCACCGACCAGGTCGGGCCGCTGGCGGCTACGTCACGCGAGAACGTGCCGATCTCCGGCGTGTGCGCCGTGTTCGCCGAGGCCGAGGTGATCAACCACCTGTCGCAGGGAGTGGCCCCCGCCGACATCATGCAGGGAGCCATCTCCTCGCTCGTCACCCGCTCCGTGCAGCTGATGAAGCGGGTCAAGATGGAGCCCGAGTTCACCCTGGTCGGCGGGATCCTCCGCTTCGAGACGATGGCAGAGCTGCTCCGGGGCAGGCTCGGAGCCGACGTGCACGTCCCCGAGGGCGACATGGTGCAGTACGTGCTCGCTCTGGGCGCCGCGCTGCTCGGCCGGCGCCGGCTGCAGAAGCTCGCCCTCGAGGGGGCGGCCGCCTGAGAGTGCGGCCGGATCCACGGACCGGCGTGCCGGTAGGATCTGGGAGCATGCCAGGCTCGGCGAGTCACCCGACCGATCCCGGGCCGTTGGGTGACGCCGCGGGGGCACCCCCGCGGCGTCACCCCGGGCGGCCCCGCCACACCGAGCCGAGCGCCGAGTACCAGGCGCGCATGACCGAGATCGTCGAGACGGCCGCCCGCGTGTTCCGCGAGAAGGGCTACGACGCCGGCTCCCTCGACGACGTGGCAGGCGCGCTCGGCCTGCGCAAGGGCAGCCTGTACTACTACGTGCGCTCCAAGGCCGAGCTGCTGTACCTGGTCTTCAACCGGGCGATCTCGAGGTCGCTCGACCGGCTCGATGAGTGCGAGCAGATCGAAGACCCGCGTGACCGGCTGGCCGCCTTGATCCGGCACCAGGCGGTCAGCGTCGCGGAGGAGCCGAGCTTCTTCTCGGTGTTCTTCGACCAGCGCCCCCGCCTGGCCGCCACTTATGAAACGGAGATCCGGGTCAAGGAGCGCCACTACCTGCACGTCTTCGCCGAGGCCGTGGCCGCGGCGGTGAAAGAAGGCACGATCATTCCCGTGGAGCCCCGCTACGGTGCGCAGGCCCTCCTCGGCATGACCAGCTGGGTGTACAAGTGGTTCGAGCCCGGCCGCGACGACATCGAGCAGTTCGTCCAGAGCTGCGTCGATCTCCTCCTGTGCGGCGGCCGGGCGACCAATGGACGGCGCCCCCGGTCGGATTCACGCCGTCGAGCGATCGGGGCCGGCGCGCGCCCCCAGTGAGCGCAGCACGTGGCGGCGGAGCTTGCCCGTCGACGTGCGCGGCAGCTCGTCCACGAACTGGACGGATCGCGGCACCTTGTAAGGAGCCAGGTGGCGCCGCGCCAGCAGGATGATCTCGGCCTCCAGCGCCTCCGAGCCGCTCACGCCCGCACCCGGGACGACGAACGCGCGCAGCCGCGTCGCGCCGAGGTGATCGGGCACGGCGGCAACGGCCACCTCCCCGACGTGCGGGTGTGAGGCGAGGACCGTCTCGACCTCGACGGGAGAGACGGAGATGCCCCCGACCATCTCGATGTCGTCGGCGCGGCCTTTGTGGTGGACGAAGCCGTCGTCATCGACGTACGCACGGTCGCCCGTGTGCAACCAGCCTCCCACCAGCACCCGCTCCGTCTCCTCGGGGCGCCCGTGGTAGCCGGTCATGAGGGTCGGGCCCCGCACCCACAGGGATCCGACGCTCCCGGGGGGAAGGTCCTCCCCCTGGGCGTCCCGCACGCTGATCTCGTAGCCGGGCAGGACGACCCCGCAGGTCCCCGGCCGCTGCCGCTCGAGCGTGTTCGCGATGAACAGGTGCCCCACCTCGCTCGAGCCGAGGGCGTCGAGAACGGGGACACCGAGGAAGTCCGATACGCGGGCGCACAGGGCGGGCGACATCACCTCGCCGGCGGAGACGGCCACGCGAAGCGAGCGGAAGCACCCCGGGTCCCCGTCGGCGAGCAGCATGGCGTAGAAGCTGGGCACGGCGAAGAAGACCGTGGGGTGGGTCCGGCACGCCAGCGCCGACACGGAGGCGACGGTCGGGCGGCCCGGCTCGAGGACCGCCGTGGCGCCGGACGAGAGCGTGGTGAACACGGTGTTGCCGAGGCCGTAGGAGAAGAAGGCTCGCGACACCGAGTACAGCACGTCGTCGGGGACGATTCCCAGCGCCGCCCTCGAGACTGCGGCGGAGTGCCAGCGGATATCCGAGTGCCGGTGAAGCACGAGCTTCGGCCGACCTGTCGTGCCCGAGGTGTAGAGCCCGTAGAGTGCAGCCCCGTCGCCGGGGTCTGCAGGCTCGGCCGGGGAGCGGGACAGGCCGGCGGCCTCGAGCTCTGCTCCCGACACGGCGGGAGTGCCCGGAAAGGCCGGCGCGAGCTCCGGCTCGCACACGACCAGCGACGGGGCGGCGTCGTGCGCGATGTACTCGAACTCCTCGGGAACCAGGCGGGGGTTTATCGGCACGGCCGTGGCACCGAGGCGCGCCACCCCGAGGAAAGCCAGAAGGAAGGCGACGCGGTCGTGAAGCGCGATCAGGACACGGTCGCCCTGCGCGACGCCGCGCTCGGCCAGAAGGCCCGAGCTGGACGCCACGGCGTCGTAAAGCTCGCGGTAGGTCCAGACGCGCTCGGATTCGATGAACGCGCGCCGCTCCAGCCACCCCGAGGCGGCCGCCAGCTCGGCGAGCTCGACGGCCGCGTTGCGGTAGGCAACCCCCTGCGCGGCGCTCTGCGGAGTGGCCGGTGCTGTCAGCGCCCTTGCCATTCGGGTGGCCTCTTGGCGTTGAACGCGGCGTGGAACTCTGCGTAGTCCTCGCTGTTCATCAAAAGCGCCTGGGTCATCGCCTCGAGCTCGATGGCACCCGACAGCGGCATGTCGAGCTCACGCGAGAGCAGCGACTTCGTCTGCGCGTACGCGAAGAAGGGCCCGCCGGCCAGCCGGCGTGCGAGAGCGCCGACGGCCTCTTCAATGGCGTCGTCGTCGACGAGCTGGCTGACCAGCCCGTAGCGATCCGCCGTCTCGGCGTCGATCGTGTCGCCGAGCATGAGCAGCTGGGTGGCCCGCCCGAGACCGACGATCCTCGGGAGCAGGTACGCCGAGCCCATGTCGGCTCCCGCCAGCCCGACCTTGGTGAAGAGGAAGGCGAACCGGGCGGACCGGGTGAGGATGCGGAAGTCCGACGCGAGGGCGATGACCGATCCGGCTCCGGCCGCGATGCCGTGCACCGCCGCGATCACCGGCAGCGGGCATTCGCGTATCGCCTTGACGACGTCGCCGGTCATCCGGGTGAACTCGAGCAGCTCGTCCGGCCGCATCTTCAGAAGCTCGCCGATGATCTCGTTGACATCGCCTCCGGAGCAGAACGCCTTGCCCTCTCCCCGGATCACCAGCACCCGGACGTCTTCGTGGTACGGAAGCTCGCGGATCAGGTCGCGCAGGTCCGCGTAGCTCTCGAAGGTCAACGCGTTGAGCTTGTCGGGGCGGTTGAGAGTGACCGTCGCCACGTGCTCGGCGACGTCGAAGCGGAAGTGCTGCCACGTCGCGGTGAACGGGACGGAACCTCGGAACGGGCTCATGCGGGGATGCCTCCTGTCGGCTTGGGGGGTGGGTTCCGGCGCACGCCGCTCAACCGGCCATGGTCAGGCCGCCGCTGGCGCTCAGCACCTGACCGGTGACGTAGGACGCTTCGGCGGAGGCCAGGAAGGCGACGACGTAGGCGATCTCCTCGGGCCGGCCGAAACGGCGCATCGGGATGGCCCGAAGCAGCGCCTCTTGTATCTTCTCGGGCTGAGCCCGGAGCAACGGGGTGTCGGTCGGGCCCGGCGCGACGCAGTTGACGTTGATCCCGTGGCGGGCCATTTCGCGCGCGAGCGACTTGGTGAAGGCGATCACCCCGCCCTTGGCACCCGCGTACACGGTCTCGCCCAGGCTTCCCACACGCCCGGCATCGCTCGAGACGTTGACGACCCGGCCCGGCATCCCGGACCGCACGAGCGGCGTCAGGAAGGTGCGGCAGACCATGACGGGACCGAGAAAGTTGAGTGCGGTGACGTTCTCGATGAAGTCGGGTTCGTTGTCGAGGAACGGGTGCCCGCGGTTCCAGCCGGCACCGTTGACGATGATGTCCACGAGGCCGAACTCCTTCTCGATCATCGCCTGCAGATGCTCGATACTCTCCCGGCTGCGCACGTCGACCAGGAATCCGCGCGCCTTTCCTCCCTGCTCCTCGATCGCGGCGGCGGTGGCGTCGGCCGAGGGCAGGTCGATGTCGGCAGCGGCGACCGTCGCACCCGATCCGGCGAGCACCCGGGCGATGGCTGCCCCGATACCCGACCCCGCACCGGTCACCACGGCGGTGTGCCCACTCAGATCGATGTTCACGCTCTCTCTTCCTTTCTCCGGGACCACGCCCGGCTCGCACCGGCCCCCGGCACGGCCCTGGCGCCCCTCCTAAATTGAGTAGTCATTCGTATTGACTGAACCCTCGCTCACTTCCTCAAGAATAGGGTTCCCGCCGGCTCGAGTCAAGAGATGCCGCGGTCGGCGCCGCCCGTTAGACTCCCGGCGTGGCTGAGCCTCTGGATCTCGAGGAGTACCTGCGTCCCACCTGGTTCCTGGACTGGGACACGCCTGCCGTGCGGGCGTACGCAGAAGACGTGGTCGCGGGCGCGACGACCGACGAGCAGCGCGTCGTGAGGCTCTACTACGCGGTGCGCGACTGGATCCGCTACGACCCCTACCTCATCAGCTCGGAGCCCGCCGACTACAGGGCGAGCACGGTGCTCGAGCGGCGTCGGTCGTACTGCATACCGAAGGCCGTGCTCCTCACCGCTCTGGCGCGCTCGGTGGGGGTTCCCGCCCGGCTCGGCTTCGCGGACGTGCGCAATCACCTCGCGAGCGAGAAGCTGCTCGCCTGGATCGGGAGCGACGTCTTCGTCTTCCACGGCTTCAGCGAGTTCTGGGTGGGCGACCGGTGGGTGAAGGCGACGCCCGCTTTCAATATCGAGTTGTGTGAGCGCTTCGGCGTGCGGCCCCTCGAGTTCGACGGCCGCGCCGACGCCCTCTTCCACGAGTACTCGCTCGACGGCCAGCGTCACATGGAGTACATCGCCCAGCGCGGCAGCTTCGGGGACCTCCCGCTCGAGGAGATACTCCGTACCTTCGGGCAGACCTACGGGAACGGCGTCGCGGCGGGAGGCCCGCAAGAGCGCGACGAGATGTTCCACGGCGCGGCCACATCCGGATCCTGAGGATCGTGTTACGATCGTTCAGTTCGAATGAACGGTCGTTCACCGGAGGCGCGAGATGATGACGCCATCCAGCCGCCCCGGCGGTCCTGAGGCGATCAAGGCCGCCCGCACCACCTGGCGCCGAAGCCAGATAGTGGAGAGCGCGGCCCGCCTGATGGAGGAGCACGGCTTCCATGACATGTCCGTCAGCGCCCTCGCCAGGGAGGCGGGCATCAGTGTCGGCACCGTATACCAGTACGTCGACAACAAAGAAGACGTGCTGCTCCTCGTGATCGAGGACATCCTCAAGGCCTATGCGCAGCAGGTCCCCCAGGCGATGTCCGGCATCGCCGACCCGCTGGAGCGGCTGGCGGCCGGGTTCTTGAGCTACTGCGGGGTGGTCGACAGCTATCAGACCGCGACCCTGCTGGCGTACCGGGAGAGCCGGTCGCTCAGCAGGTCGGGGCTGCACTCGGTGATCAGCCACGAGATCGAGACGACCGGGCTGCTCGTGGCCGAGCTCGACGCCGCGGTAGCCGCCGGGACCCTCCGCACCCACGACACTGCGCTGGTCGGGTCGGACCTCGTCTTCCTCGCCCACATGTGGGCGCTCAAGCGGTGGCAGCTACGCGACCGCATGACCGTCGAGGCGTACGGACGGGCCCAGCTCGGCCTGGTCCTGGGCGGGCTGATCGACGCGAAGCAGCGGGAGCGCTACGCGCACCTGCTCGCCGTGCCCGGCGCAGCGAGCGCGCCCGCCCGCGCCGCAGCGAGAACCCGCGCCGGCGGAGGCCGCCGGTAACTCGACGGCCGGCGGGGTAGCTAGGGTGCTCGCACGGTGCCCCGAGATACCCGCACGCCGGACCCTCCCCCGATCGTCACGCCATCGGCGGAGGTCCACCGAGCCCTCCGAGGAGGGGAGCCTGTCGTCGCCCTCGAGTCGACCCTCCTCTCCCACGGGCTGCCCCGCCCCCTCAACCGGCAGATCGCCCGCGACATGGAGGACCTCGTGCGGGCCGGCGGCGCCGTGCCGGCCACCGTCGCCGTCCTCGACGGCGTCCCGCTGGTCGGCCTCGAGGCCGACCAGCTGGACCGGATCACCTCCGAGGGGGGCCTGCGCAAGATCAGCCGGCGCGACGTCCCTGTTGCCTGGGCGCGGCGCTCGAGCGGCGGCACCACCGTCGCCGCCACCGCGTTCCTCGCCTCCGTCGCCGGCATCCGGGTCTTCGCCACGGGCGGTCTCGGCGGTGTCCATCGCGGATGGCACGAGAACCGGGACGAATCCGCCGACCTGCAGACGTTGAGCGCGACACCCATCACCGTGGTGTGCGCCGGGGTGAAGTCCATCCTCGACGTCGGGGCCACGCTACAGAAGCTGGAGACTCTCGGGGTCACGGTCGTCGGCTACCGGACGGACGCCTTCCCCGGCTTCTACCTGCGCGACTCGGGCCACCCGGTGGACTGGCGGGTGGACTCACCCGAGGAGGTCGCCGCGATCATGTCCGCCCAGACCCGCCTGGGCGGCGCACCCGCCGCCGTCGTGGTCGCCAACCCGCTGCCCGCCGAGGCGCAGCTCGACCCGACGCTGCACGACGCGGTGCTCGAGCAGGCGCTCGCGGCGGCGGACCGTGACGGTGTCCGGGGGCAGGGCCTCACCCCGTACCTCCTGCAGTACATGGTGGACGGCACCGGCGGGGCGTCGCTCGACGCCAACCTGGCGGCCGTCCGATCGAACGTC
This sequence comes from Actinomycetes bacterium, assembly GCA_021788115.1. GTDB lineage: Bacteria > Actinomycetota > Acidimicrobiia > Acidimicrobiales > Palsa-688 > JAJYLA01. Next base: position 52,541 of record JAJYLA010000002.1, read on the forward strand.
GAGCTGGCCACGCGCATCGCGGTGGCCTGGCACGCCCGCCAGGGCGCGTGAGTCCCGGGGGTTCGTGAGCGGTGCCAGTGACATCGAGCGCGGCGGCGATATCGAGGTGTTACCGGGTGGCCACCTCGGACCGACACGGCCTTGTCGGTCGTATATGACCGCAGGCGACACCGGCGGCCCTCCGGGCGAGCATGACGGGCGGTCCTCCCCAGCGCGCGTCGTCACCCTCGGCGACGCGGCGATCGACGTCATCGTCGAGCCCGCCCGTCTCGAGGTGCCAGACGACGACGTGCCCGCCGCCATCCGCCTGGAGGCCGGCGGGCAGGCGAGCAACGTGGCCGCCTGGTGCTCCCACCTGGGAGGCTCCGCCGGCGTCATATCGGTACTCGGCGATGACCCGGCGGGGAGGCTGATCCGCGAGATGCTCGCGTCGCGAAACGTTGCTGTCATGGGGCCGCCGGGAACCGGCCGCTCCGCGGTGATCGTCTCCCTCGTGGGACCCGGCGGGCGACGGACCATGCTGTCGGACCGCGGGGCCTCGGCGACGCTGACAGCGGAGGACCTGAACCCTGAGTGGTTCGCCGGCGCGCGGTGGCTGCACCTGTCGGGCTACTCGCTGTTCGGTCCTCGCGGGCCGGAACCGGCGATAGCCGCCGCCGGGCTGGCCGCGGCGGCGGGCGCGAGGGTCAGCGTCGACCTCTCCTCGGCGACCCTGCTCGCCGGCCTCCCCCGGGCGCGCGTCCGCGGCCTCGTGGCGGACGTCCGCGCCGAGGTCGTCCTCGGCAACGAGCTCGAGGTGGCCGCCGCGGGACACTTGCGCGTATCGGAGCTCGTCGTCAAGAGAGGCGCCGCCGGCTGCCGGGTTATCGCCGGGGGGGCGAGCGTCGACCTGCCGGGCGTTCCGCCCGCCGCTGTTCGCGACTCCACGGGTGCAGGCGACGCCTTCGCCGCCGGCTGGCTCCTGGGCGGCGCTCCGCTGGCCATGGAGGCGGCGCGCCGGTGCGTCGCCCGGCTGGGCGCGATGCCTCCCACCGCCGAGCCGCTCGCCGGCGCCTGAAACGCCGGCTGGGCTGCGGGCCCGATTCGGCGGCGGAGCGGTCGGCTCGGCGCGCCCCGGCGACCGCTATCCGCTCAGCGCGCCCGCCGGGACGAAGGCCGTTCCGTCCATCAGCTTGCGGGCCGTGCGGCTGTACGCCGCGCGCTCGACGACGACCTCGCCGCCGGCGCCGGCGTCCACGGCCACGTCGACCTCGATGCGGCCACTCGGGTGCCCGATCCGGACGGGGCGGTCGGAGGGCGGCACGTACGCAACGGTGCCGGGAACCCGCGCCGCCACGGCGAGGGTCACGCCGGCCCCGCCGGGGAAGGCCTTGTGCAGCACGAGCGGCTGGCCGCCGATGACCTCCGCGACGAGGTCGACGTCGGCGGCGCCGACCGGCTCACCGCCGGTCAGCGTCCGGTAGTCGTGCGGAGCGCCGACGAGGACGGGCACGGGAACCAGGGTTCCCTCGGCCACCCCGACGCGGCGGGCCACGAAGCGCTGGAGCCGGTCGACCCGCTCGAGCAGCGCCGCATCGGGGGCGACGGGCAGCGAGCCCTCGGCCACGCCGAGATCCGCGGCCCGGACCATCACGCACAGGTAGGCGATGTCCACGACGGAAATCTCGACCCGGCCGACGCCGGGCACGTCGAAGGTGTCGAGCGGCGACCCGGTCGGCAGCAGGCTGCCCGTGACCCCACCGACGGTTTCGCGCATGTCGATGAGGATCTCGGCCCCCGAACCGGGGACACCGTCGACCCGGCAGGCTCCCTGCACGCGCGCGTGGCCGCCGGCGACGGGCACCTCCGCGTAGAGCATGCGGTCGGTGTTGACGTTGTGGATCCGCACCGTGGCGGTGCGGGCGCCGGGCGCCGCGGGAGGAACGAGTCCTCGCTCGACGGCGTAGACGCCGACCGCTGCGGAGATGTTCCCGCAGTTGATGTCGGTGTCGACACGGGCGTCCCGCACGCTCACCTGTGCGAACGTGTAGTCCAAGTCGGCGTCCGCGACGGTCGGCGGCCCGATGATGGCGACCTTGCTCGTCAGCAGGTCGGCGCCGCCCAGCCCATCGATCTGGCGGGGGTCGGGGCTGCCCATGAGCGCGAGCAGGAACCGGTCGCGCTCGTCGGGCTTCTCGGGGACCACCGCCTCGTCGAGGAACACGCCCTTGCTCGTCCCGCCGCGCAGGATCGAGCAGGGGACGGCGACGAGCTCCCCTTCCTCGCGCCACCCGGCGCCGGCGGGAGGCGGGTCCCCCACGGCGGTCACCGGACTAGACCGTCAGGATGTTGACGGTGCACGCCGTGCCCTCCACGCCCTGCGCCTTGCCGCCGCGGCAGTGGGCGAGGCCCACCTTGGCGCCGGGGATCTGGCGGTCGCCGGCCTCCCCGCGGAGCTGGCGGACGACCTCCACGACCTGCGCCACACCCGTCGCTCCGAGCGGGTGGCCCTTGCCGAGCAGTCCGCCGCTGCCGTTGACCGGAAGGCGCCCGTCGAGGTCGGCTTCACCCTTCACGACCCGTGCGGGGTATTCGCCTCGGGGGAACAGGCCGAGGCCTTCGACCCGTAGCGCCTCGGCGATGCTGAAGCAGTCGTGGACCTCGGCGAAGCGGATCTCCTCGGGGCCGATCCCCGAGACGGCGTACGCCTCCTCGGCGGCGCGGTGGGTGAGGTCCTCGAAGGTCATTTCCGGGAGGCCGACCTCCTTGCGGCCGCTCTTCAGCACGGACGCAGCCAGGCGGATCGCCCGGCCGCGGCCGAGCTGGTCCCTCTTGGCCTTGCTCACCAGCACGACCGCCGAGGCGCCGTCGCTGACGGGGGCGCACTCCTGGAGGTGCAAGGGATCGGCGATCATGCGCGACGCCAGAACCTCCTCGACCGTCACCGGCTTCTTGAACTGGGCGAGCGGGTTGAGCGCGGCGTTGCGCTTGTTCTTCGACGCGATGGCCGCCAGCTGCTCGGTCGTCGTGCCGAACTCGGCGAAGTGACGCTGGGCGCGCATGGCGTACACGGAGGGCATGGTGAGCCCGCGCTGGGCCTCTATGTCGCTCTCGTCCGGCGTGAAGGCGCCGCGGAACTGGCCGGTGAGATGCTCCACGCCGAGGGCGATCACCACCTCGTAGACGCCGGCGCGGATGGACATCGCCGCGTCCCAGATCGCGGTCGACCCGCTGCTGCAGGCGTTCTCCACGTTGGTGATCGGTATCCCCGAGATACCTCCGTCGCCGAGGGCCCGCTGGCCCATCGCCATGCCCTGGAACACGCTGCCGACCCAGGCCGCCTCGATGTCGGCGAGAGCCACGCCGGCGTCGTCGAGCGCCTCGAGCACCGCCGCGGCGCCCAGATCGGCGGCCGTCCGGTCGGGATGTTTGCCGAAGGGGGTCATCCCCGCCCCGAGCACGTAAACGTCATCCATCGTGTTCACTCCTTTCTGCGGCCGTCCGGGCGTGCGGCATGTCGATGAGCTGTCCGTCCTTCACGCGGGGCCCCGGGGCGAGCACGATGTCCACCTGCTCGCCGATGACGGGGTAGCCCTCCCCCAGCGCGGGCAGCATCACCCGCACGTTCTCGGGGAAGTCCGCGTACACGAGGTCGTAGGGCGCCTGGAAGTCGGGCGTCGACTGGTGCACCCGCGTGTAGGTGTAGACGGTCGCCGTCGGCGCCAGCAGGATCTCGTCGAGACCCCGATGCCCGCACGCGGCGCACACGGTCCCCGTCGGGCAGAACACGGCCCCGCAGTCCGGGCAGCGCCCGGCGCGCAGGCGCACCCGGTCCTCCTCAAGGTCGTACTCGCTGTTCGCTTCAACCACGGTCATTGTCCCTGCTCCTCTCTCAGGCCGCCCCGATGCTCCGCCCGCCGCACACGTAGAGCAGCTGGCCGGTGATGTACCACGACTCGTCCGCGGCGAAGAACGCCACGGCCTCGGCGATCTCCTCCACGCCGCCGATCCTGCCGACGGGGATGGTGCTGATCAGCCGCTGCTGCACCTCTTCCTTCAGCCCCCGGAACAGCGGCGTGTCGACAAGGGCGGGGGCGACGGCGTTGGCGGTGATCTGGTACTTGGCGAACTCCAGCGCGAGCGTGCGGGTGAAGGACACCACGCCGCCCTTGGAGGCGCTGTAGTTCGCCTGGCCGGCGCCGCCGAGCCAGGCGCGCGAGGCGATGTTGACGATCCTCCCGTACCCGGCGTCCATCATGTGGGCGGCGGCCGCCTTGGTGCAGAGGAACTGTGACTTCAAGTTGACGTTGATCACCTGGTCCCAGTCCTCTTCCGACATGCGCACGAGCCACTTGTCGCGGGCGATGCCGGCGTTGTTGACCAGGATGTCGATCTGCCCGAACTCCTCCATTGCACGGTCGACGAGCCCTTGAGCGCCCTCCGCCACCGACACGTTCCCGGCGAAGTAGGCGACGTCGGCGCCCTGCTCGGCCAGGGCGGCGGCCGCCTTGGCGACGCGCTCCTCGTCGACGTCGTTGAGCACCACCCGCGCGCCGCCGGCGGCCAGCCGGCGGGCGATCCCCTCGCCGATGCCCTGCCCGCTCCCGGTTACGACGGCCACCCGTCCCGAAACGCCCATCTGCTCCGTCACCTTCCTTCGAAGCGGGGTTGCCGCTTCTCCACGAACGCCCGCATGCCCTCTTCCCTGTCCTTCGTGCCGCGCAGGAACGCGTGGCACTGGGCCTCGAAGTCGAGGCCGGTCTGGAGGTCGCTGCTGAGCGCCACCTGCACCGACCGCTTTATACACCCAATCGACAGCGGCGCCCTCCCGGCGATCTGGCGCGCGAGGCGCTCGGCCTCCGCGACGGCCTCGCCTGCCGGCACCACCGCGTTGACGAGCCCGATCCGCAGCGCCTCCTCCGCGTCGATGCGGTCCGGCAGCAGCATGAGCGCCAGGGCGGAGCCCGGGCCCACGAGGCGGGTGAGGCGCTGGGTGCCCCCCGCGCCCGGCATGCTGCCGACCGTCGCCTCGGGCAGGCCGAAGCGCGCCGTGGTGTCGGCGACGCGCAGGTCGCACGCGAGCGCGAGCTCGAGGCCGCCGCCCAGAACGTAGCCGGCCAGGGCGGCGACGACGGGCTTCGACATCCTCTCGATGAAGGAGAACAGCCCCCGGATGATGTCCCCGAGGGGGTCCCTGCCGCCGCCGGTGTCGTACTCGGCGACCCGGCCCTTGATGTCCGCGCCGACGGAGAAGGCGCGGGCCTGCCCGGCCAGGACGACCGCCCGGCAGGTCCCGTCCGCGTCGAGCTCGCCCAGGTGGTCCCGGAGCCCCATCAGCATCTCCGGCGTCATCGCGTTGAGCGCCGACTCGCGGTTGATGGTGACGCGGGCGATCTGGTCGAGGCGCTCGACGACGATCAGCTCGTCCATGTGCTCGTGCTCCTCTCTCCGGCCGCGGCCGGTTCCGGCGTCAATTGCACGACCACCCCGGAGTCGAGGAGGTCGCCGATGCTCGCGTCGGAGTAGCCCCCGTCGCGCAGGATCTCGATGCTGTGCTCCCCCGGCAGCGGGGCCGGGCGTCCCGGCACGGCCGGCGTCGCCGACAGCCTCGCCGGTACCGCCACCCCCGGGACCGGTCCGACCACGGGGTGGTGCAGCTCGAGCAGGCGCCCGGGCGCGACATCCTCGAGCCGGCGTGCCAGCGACGCGTAGTCGTTTATCTCGGCGCAGAGGATGTCGGCCTCGCCGAGCGCGGCCAGCCAGTGGGCCGTGGGAAGCGCCCGGAAGCGCGGCGACAGCTCGGCGCGCAGCTCGGCCCGGTTGGCGACCCGGTCGGCGCCGGAGGCGAAACGGGGGTCGTCGGCGAGCTCGGGGCAGCCGAGCACCGCGACCAGCGCCCGCCACCGGTCGGGCCAGTAGGCGGCGACCATCACGTAGCCGTCCGCCGTCGGGAAGGCCTCGTTGGGGGCGGCGTAGGGGGCGGCGCTGCCATGCCGGCCGGGCGACGCGCCGCTGGCGAGGAACATCGACAGCGGCACCGTCTGGAACATGAGCATCGCGTCCAGCAGGGACACGTCGACGCGCTGGCCTCGTCCGGTGCGCTGGCGGCCGAGGAGGGCGAGGAGCACCCCCTGCACGGCGGCCATGGCGCCCATCGTGTCCGCTGCAGGCACCCCGACCTTCACGGGGCTGCCGTCCGGCTCGCCGGTGACGCTCATGATCCCGCTCGTCGCCTGGACGATGCCGTCCACGCCGGGCTTGTCGCGCCATGGCCCGTCCTGCCCGAACGCGCTGATCGAGCAGTACACCAGGCCCGGGTCGTCGGCCGACAGGACGTCGTAGCCGAGCCCCGCCCGGTCGAGGACGCCGGGGCGGAAGCTCTCGAGCAGCACGTCACAGCCGCGGGCCAGCTGCCGGAGGACGTCGGCACCACCGGGCCGCTTCAAGTCGACGACCACCGACCGCTTGTTGCGGTTCATGCCGAAATAGGCGGCCGCCTGGCCCCCCACGAACGGGGGCCCCAGGTTGCGGCCCCACTCCCCGCCAGGGGGGTCCACCTTGATGACCTCGGCGCCGTAGTCGCCGAGCACCATCCCGGCGATGGGGCCCGCCGCCCCCTGGGAGAGGTCGAGGACGCGCGTCCCTTCAAGCACTGACGGCATGCCCGACCAAGCTCCCGTCGAACACCGATCCGTGGGCGGCCGCCATGTCCCATCCCCGCCGCACCGCGGCACGGTTGACCGGGCGGAACGCCTCGGGCGACCGCTTGGCCACCGCTTCTTCGATGGCGTCGCGGGAGAACCTGCCCGAGACGCACGCGAAAGCGCCGACGCCGATCATGTTCGCGACGACCTTCGCCCGCAGTTCCGTGCGGGCCGCCGCCTCGAACGGCAGCGCCAGGATCCCCGCCACGCCCGGCTCGACCCGGACGAGGTCGGCGTCGACCAGGGCGGTGCACCGGCCCTCGGCGAGCGCCGCCATCACGGCGGGCCGGGTCCGGGCGAACTTGTGCCACGCCTTGTCGTGCAGCGCCAGAAGGATGTCGGGAATGCCGCACTGCGGGTTGGCGATCGGCTCGTCCGAGAGGACGACGTCGGCGCGGCTCGCTCCTCCCCGCGCCTCGGGTCCGTACTCCTGGGTGAGCGCGACCGCGTACCCCGACGCCAGGCCGGCCTCTGCGACGACCACGGCGGCGAGGGCCAGGCCCTGACCGCCGGCGCCGGCGAAACGCGAGTCGACCCGCCAGGTCATCGCGCACCCCCGACGAGGCCCATCGCCTCTTCCAGGGTGCTCCGCCGGCTGCGGTGGAGAACGCCCGTCGCCAGCGTAGGCCGGGTCCGCTTCTCGGGCACCGGCCGCAGGGTGGGGCGCGTCGCGAGGTCGGCGTCGACCGCCGGCTCCTCCCGGCCCTGGGCGAAGAGGAGGTCGGCGCCGGTGCCCAGGTGGTTGGTGCGGCCGAAGTACTCGGTGCAGTCGGTCAGCACCTCGACGAAGGAGAACCCGGGGTGGTCGAGCGCCTCTGCGAAGACCTCTTCGAACAGCCTGGTCCGGAAGCTCTGCGCCCGCGCCACAAACGTCGCACCGGCCGCCTCCACGAGCCGCGCGGCATCGAAAGGCTCTTCGTGGTTCCCCTCCGGCGACGTGGAGGTGAACGCGCCCGGCACGGTGGTCGGCGCCAGCTGCCCGCCGGTCATGCCGTAGATCTCGTTGTTGAAGAGCACGCACGTGAGATCGATGTTGCGCCGGGCGGCATGGATCAGGTGATTGCCGCCGATGGAGAGGCCGTCCCCGTCGCCGGTGACGACGATCACCTTCAGATCGGGCCGGGCGAGCTTGAGGCCGGTCGCGAACGTGAGCGGCCGGCCGTGGGTCGTGTGCATGGTGGCGGAGTCGACGTAGCCGACGACGCGGCTCGAGCAGCCGATCCCGGCCACGAACGCGACGCCGTCGAGGGTTTCGTAGCGACGGGCGAGCACGCGAAGCATCGCGTCGAAGACGATGCCGTGCCCGCAGCCGGGGCAGAGCATGTGCGGCATCATGTCGAGGCGAAGCAGCCGCTTCTCGGTGGGGGCGGCTTCGATCATGCGAGCACCCCCTCGCGCGTCGCGGCGAGCACGTGCTCGACCAGCTCCTCAACGGAGATGATGCTCCCGCCGGCCTTCAGGTAGGGCGCCAGGGGCACCTGCCGGCCCGCCACCCTCTCCACCTCCAGCGACCACTGCCCACGGTTCATCTCCGCGGCCACCACCAGCTCCGCCGGGGCGATCGCCTCCTCGAGGGCGGCGACGGGGACCGGCCACAGCAGCCGCGGGCGCAGCAGGCCCGCCGGGATGCCGCGTTCGCGGAGCACGTCGACGGCGGCGCGCGCCATGCGGGCGGTTATGCCGTACGCGATCAGCACGACCGTCGCGTCCTCGAGCCGGTAGCGCTCCGGGGGCAGCGCGTCGAGCGCCGCGTCGGTCTTCCTCTCGAGCCGTTCGAGGAGCGCAGCGACCGTGGCGGGATCCGACGTGGGGTAGCCCCGCTCGTCGTGCATGAGACCGGTCACGTGGAAGCGGTAGCCGCGCCCGAAGTCGGGGACCATGGCCACCCCTTCCGCGTTGGGGCGGTACGCGGAGCGGAACGACGGCCCCGGCGGCTCGCCCGGCACCGGGCGCCCAGCCGAGCCGGCCGGGGGGGCGGCCAGGGTGACGCCTTCGCGCATGTGGCCGATCACCTCGTCGAAGAGCACCACGACCGGGGTGCGCAGCCGCTCCGCGAGCGCGAAGGCGGTGCCCGTCAGGTCGTGGACCTCCTGCACGCTCGCCGGGGCGACCACCACCGTCGCCCGGTCGCCGTGCGACCCCCAGCGGGCCTGCATCACGTCGCCCTGGGAGGGGGACGTGGGCAGCCCGGTGCTCGGGCCCCCCCTCATGACGTCCACCACGACGCAGGGAATCTCCGCCAGGGACGCGTACCCGAGGTGCTCCTGCATCAGCGTGAAACCCGGCCCGGACGTCGCGGTCATCGCCCGCGCCCCGCCCATGGCGGCGCCGAGCACGGCGCCGAGCGACGCCATCTCGTCTTCCATCTGGATGAACACCCCGCCCCGCCGGGGAAGCGCCCGCGCCAGCGCCTCGGCGATCTCCGACGAGGGCGAGATCGGGTACCCGGCGAAGAACCGGCACCCCGCAGCGAGCGCCCCCAGGGCGCAAGCCTCGTTACCTTGGACCAGCTGCAGCGTGGACATGTTCCTCCTGGGCCTGATATGAGACGTCGATGGCGAGGTCCGGGCACAGCCACGAGCACAGCTGGCAGCCGGTGCAGCGCTCTGGGTGGGCGAAGACGGCGACGTCGAAGCGGTCCAGCTCGAGGCAGCGCTCCGGGCAGACAGCGACGCAGATGTTGCACCCCTTGCACCATGCCGCCTCGATGCTGACCAGGGCCGGCGGGCGGGCGACGACGGGGGCCTGCCGCAGTCGGGTGGGGGACGCCGGCTTGTGCGCCCTGCCGCGCTCGAACGCGGTGATGTTCTCCTCGACGGTCTTCGGCGGAACCCACGAGCGGATCGCCGTGTGCCACGCCTCAGCCGGGAAGGGCAGCCGCGCGGCCACGGCGCCGAGGAGCACGGTCTGGGCCACCGCGGCTCTCGTGGCGGCAGCGTCGCCCGCCACGGCAGCGGTGTCGATCGCCACGACCCCCCTCGGGGACGCGTCCGCGGCCGGATAGGCGAGGGCACCGCCCCGGTGGTCGCTCATGGACGCGGGGGGGAGCCGCCGCTCGGTGCTGACGAAGGCGACACCCTCGTCGGCGAGGTAGGGCAGGGCCCGCAGGCCCTCCTCCCACTCGAAGGCGACGACCCAGTCGGCCGTTCCCGGCTCGACGGTCACCGAGTGGACGTCGTGGCCGAACCGCACATGGCTGACGACGGTCCCGCCCCTCTGGGACATGCCGTGGACCTCGGACTTCTTCACGTCGAACCCGGCGTCGAGCAGCACCTGGGCGATGACGTTGCTCGCCATGATCACGCCCTGGCCGCCGACACCCGCGACGACGATGTTGCCCGACACAGGAGACGCCTCTTTCTCGCTGGTCGGCTCGGCCGTCCTGGCGCTCACAGCGCGCCTCCGGCGGCCGCCGCGGGGACTTCCTCGTGGACCGACACGATGGCGCGGTTCGGGCAGAGCTGGGCGCAGACGGTGCATCCGGAGCACAGCGATGCGTCGATGCGCACCCGGGGAGGCGACACGCCGGCGTCCGTATCCCACGCGATGGCCGGACAGCCGAGCCCCATGCACGCCTGGCAGCCGTCGCACAGCTCCGCGCGGACCGTGTAGACGGGTCCGCGGCTCTTGACCGGGGCTTCGACGCACGCCCGGGTGGTCACCACGACCGAAACCCCGCGCCGTCCCGTCGCCTCCCGGATGGCCCTGCGGGTGGCGGCGAGGTCGTAGGGGTCGACGACCGTCACGGAGTGCACGCCGGCGGCCCGGCACAGCTCGACGATGTCGGCACGCGGTAGCGTCTCCCCGCGGATCCCGACCGACACGCCGGGGTGGGGCTGCCCGCCGGTCATGGCGGTGATGCCGTTGTCGAGCACGACGACGGTGACGTCCGCTTGGCGGTGCACGGCGTCGATCAACGCGGGCACCCCGGCGTGGAGGAACGTCGAGTCGCCGATGGTGGCGACCACGGGCTGGCCCGGCACGCCGGCGAGCGACAGGCCTACCGCCATCCCGATGCTCGATCCCATGGCCAGGCAGGTGTCCATCGCCGCGATCGGCGGCCCCGCGGCGAGCGTGTAGCAGCCGATGTCGCCGGCCACGACGGCGTCGAGCTCACGCAAGGCGAGGAAGGGCGTCGAGTGGGGGCAGCCCGGGCACAGCACGGGTGGGCGTGGGCCTGCGGCGGGAGCCGGCCGGGCGGCCGCCGGCGGGCGCTGGTCCAGGAGGCCGGCCTTCTCGAAACCCTTGCGGACCTCTTCGGGCGAGAGCTCCCCGTCCCGGGGGAACCATTTCTTGCCTTCGACGGCGATGCCGAGCCTGCGGACCTCGTCCTCGAGGTAGGGCTCGAGCTCTTCGACGACGATCAGCCTTTGCACCTGGGCGGCGAAGCGGCGGATCAGGTCCTCAGGCAGGGGGAACGCGACGCCGAGCTTGAGCACGCTCGCCTCGGGCAGCACTTCGCGCACGTTGTGGTAGGCGATGCCGGAGGTGATGACGCCGACGTCGCGCGAGCGGATCTCCTGCGCGTTGAGAGGGCTGTGCTCCGCCCACTCGCGCATCCTCTCCAGGCGTTCGATGTGCACGGCGTGGCGTCTGCGGGCGAACGCCGGCAGCATGACGTACTTGCTCGGGTTGCGCTCGAAGCCGGACGCCGCAGGGCGCTCGAGTCGGTCTCCCGCCTCGAGCGAGGAGCGGGCGTGGGAAGTCCGTGTCGTGGTGCGCAGCATGCAGGGCAGGTCCCACTCCTCGCTCACGTCGAACGCGGCGCGGACGAAGTCGTAGGCCTCCTGGCTGTCCGCCGGCTCGAACACCGGGATGCCGGCGAATCGGCCGACGTAACGGTTGTCCTGCTCGTTTTGCGAACTGTGCATCCCGGGGTCGTCGGCGCTCATCACGACGAGGCCGCCCCTGACCCCGAGGAAGGCGCTCGTCATGAGGCTGTCCATCGCCACGTTGACCCCGACGTGCTTCATCGTGACCAGGACACGCGCTCCCGCGAGGGCGGCGCCCACGGCGACGTCGAGGGCCACCTTCTCGTTGGTCGCCCACTCCACGTCCACGTCGCCCGCCGGCGAGATGCGCGCCAGGTACTCGAGAACCTCGGTGCTCGGCGTACCCGGGTAGCCGGTCGCCACCGAAATGCCGGCGTGGTAGGCGCCGAGGGCGATCGCCTCGTTCCCCGACAGCAGCGTCGAGCTCACCGGGGCACCAGGGTGGAGCTGGCCGGGTGGGCGGCGGCCTCGAGGGCCTCGATGATGTGGGTGGCTTCCTCGTCGGCGAGCACGTGGCTGGTGTGCTTCGCCGCTTCGAGGATGGCCTCCGTCCGCTCGGGCGTCGGGTCGAACCCGTGCTCGCGCAGCCAGAACAGCACGTTCGACTTACCGCTCATCGGTCCGACCGAGATGTGCTGGCGCCTCCCGACCAGGGACGCGGGAACCGCGCTGTACACCCGGTCCGCGAGCCACGCGTCACCCTTGGTGTAGGCCTTGGCGACCGCTGCGGCGTGCACGCCGGTGCTGGTGGCGAAGGCGTCCTCGCCGAGGACGGGGTAGTTGTTCGGGACGGCGACGCCGGTCATCTCGCTCGCCACCCTGCAGTACTCGGGGAGCCGGGTCAGATCCACCTGCTTCCAGCCGAGAAGGGCGACGTTGACCAGGACGAGGTCGAGCGCTGTGTTGCCGACGCGCTCGCCGATGCCGAGGGCGCAGCCGTGCACCCGGGTCGCACCCGCAGAGAGGGCGGCGAGCGCGTTGACGACGTCGAGGCCCCGGTCGCGATGGCCGTGCCAGTCGATGGCCGTTCCGTCGAAGCCGTGGCTGGACAGCTGCTCGGCGAGGAAATGCACGATGCGTTGCACCCCGCCGGGGGTCGCCTGGCCCACCGTGTCGGAGATGCAGAACCGGCTGGCCCCGGCGTTCGCGGCGGCCAGGTAGAGAGCCTCGATGTCCTCGCCGCGGGCCCTCGTGGTGTCCTCGGTCACGAACATCACATCCATGCCGGCCTTCACGGCGTAGCCGACCGCTTCCTCGGTGATCCGCACCAGGGTCGGGATATCCCAGCCCTCCACCCACTGGCGGATCGGGCTCGACCCGATGAACAGCGCCGCCTGTATGGCCACGCCGGATCGCTCCTGAGCCTCACGGATCGGGTCGATGTCGTGGACGTGGGTGCGGCCGGCACAGTTCGGCTCGATCGGGAGGTGTTCGTCGGCGATGGTCTTGGCCAAGGTGACGACGTCGTCGAGGAGACCCTCGCTCGCGCCGGCGTAGCCGATGTCCGCGCACGTCACCCCGACGGGCACCAGGGATCGAAGGAAGACCTGCTTCTGCTCGACCGTCGGCTGCAGCACCGATGGGCCCTGAAGCCCGTCCCGGAGCGTTTCGTCGTTGAGGATGATCTCCGCGGGCGGGTCGAGCGTGCAGCTGCGCGGCGCCAGTTCGTTCCAGTCGAAGATGAGATCGGCGATGTCCGGATCTCCCGTGTTGTCCACCCCAGGTTCCTCCCTCTGCCGGCGCGCCGCTCGCGTCGTGCACGCCATCTCACTGTGATGCAGTGACTATACGTAGACCACTGAACTTTTTATTACGTGAGAGAGTTTAGGTTAGACTGCCCGGTCAGTCAAGGTCTTGGGCAGGGTTTCCCTCGGCCTCTGCCAGGGCGGCGAGCAGCGGCTCGATGCCCCCGTGGCGGAGCACGTCGAGCATCGGCTCGGGGATCCGGTCGGCCTCGAGCTCGCGCCGGACCGACCCTTCGGACCCCTGCTGTTCGACGGTCACGACGCCGGCGACGATGTAGACGTCGACCACGTCGCCGTCGGCCACCGCGGCGCTGACGCCCGGGCAGCTGAGGGCAGGCAAGCCGATGGCGATCGCGTTGCGGGCGAAGATCCGGGCGAGCGAGTCGGCCACCACCGCAGCGACACCGAGGTCCTTGAGGTGCTGGGGGGCGGACTCCCGGCTCGAGCCGCACCCGAAGTTCGGTCCCGCGACGACGATGTCGCCGGCGCGAACCTGACCGGCGAACTCGGGGCGGGCCGACTCGAGCACGTGGCGCAGCCGCACCTCGGGCGGGTCGTGGACGTACTGTCCCGGCGAGAGCATGTCGGTGCTGATGTCCGCGCCGAACAGCCATGCCCGGCCCGCGAGACGGGCGACGTCACCGCTGGGATTGCTCACCGCACGTCCTCCTCTTTCCCCGCCTCCTCCTCGTCGGCCGCGGCGAAGCTACGGGGATCGGTGATCTCACCGGCCAGCGCGGAGGCGGCGGCCGTCGCCGGCGAGCCCAGGTAGATCTCGGCCTCGGGGCTTCCCATGCGACCCCGGAAGTTCCGGTTGTGCGTGCCGAGGCAGCGCTCGCCGGGCGCCAGCAGCCCCATGTGGCCGCCGAAGCACGGGCCGCAGCCCGGTCCCTCAACGATCGCCCCCGCCTCCACGAGATCGGAGAGGATCCCCTCTGCGAGCGCCTGGCGGTACACCTCCGACGACGCCGGGGTGACCACCATCCTCACGCCGGACGCGATCCGTCGCCCGCGCATGATCCGGGCGGCCTGGCGGAGGTCCTCGAGGCGCCCGTTGGTGCAGGAGCCGAGAAACACCTGGTCGAGGCGCACGCCGGCGACTTCGTCGACCCCGACGACGTTCTCGACGTGGTGGGGTACGGCCACCTGGGGCGCGAGGGACCCCAGGTCGACGGTGTGGGTCGCCGCGTACGACGCCCCGGGGCGCATGGTGTCGACGTCGCCCGCCGGGAACAGCGAGAACTTCGCCCCCATCTCGACGCCCATGTTGGCGACCGTCATTCGCTCGGGCAAGCCGAGGGTCGCCACACCGGGGCCGCCGTGCTCGACGGAGCGGTACTGCGCCTCGGCGGAGCCCACCTCGCGCATCAGGTAAAGGACGAGATCCTTCGCCGTCACCATCGGCTGCAGCCGGCCCTCCAGCACGACCAGCACCGTCTCGGGGACCTTGAACCACAGGCGCCCGGTGGCCAGCGCATACGCCATCTCGGAGCTGCCGATCCCGCAACCGGCAGCCCCGAGCGCCCCGTAGGTGGTGCTGTGGGAGTCCGTCCCCACGACGAGGTCCCCGGGCCGGAAGCGGCCCTCCTCCACCATCACCTGGTGGCAGATTCCCCGGCCGACTTCGAAGAACGCCTCGATGCCGTAGCGCTTCACGAGGCGCCTGGCCGCCGCCTGGTGCTCGGCCGCGGCGACCGAGGGGGCGGGAACCATGTGGTCGAACACCACCGACGCCCGGCTCGGGTCGTGGAGCCGGCGGACCCCGACACGCTGGAGCATTCCGAGCACGTCGGCGGCGAAGATGTCGTGCATCATCATGGCGTCGACCTCCGCCACGACGTATTCGCCGGGGACCACGCGCGGCACGCCGGCAGCCCGCGCGAGGACCGACTCCGCCGCCGTCATCGGCGCGTCCGCGATGGGCCCGCCCATCTCAGAGCATGCTCAGGCCACCGTTGACGCTCAACGTCTGGCCCGTGATGTAGTCGGCGTGGGAAGAGGCGAAGAACAGGACGGCCTGGGCGACCTCCTCGGGGGTCCCGACCCGGCCGAACGGGATCGAGCGGATGATCGCCGACATCAGCCGCTCGTGGCCCTCGCTCACGTCGGCGAGCATCGCCGTGTCGGTCAGGCCCGGGGCGACACAGTTGACGTTGATGCCCTGGCGCGCGGTCTCGCGGGCGAGCCCCTTGGCGAAGGCGATCACGCCGCCCTTGGCGCCCGAGTAGACGACCTCGCCGCTCGATCCGACCCGCCCGGCGTCGGAGGCGACGAAGACGAGCTTGCCCGCGCCCCTTTCGATCATGTGGGGCAGCACGGCGTGCGCGCAGGCGAGGTGGCCGCGCAGGTTGACGGCGATCACCCTGTCCCACAGTGTCTCGTCCGTCTCGATGAACGGCATGACCTTGTCCCACCCGGCGTTCGAGACGAGCACGTCGATGCCGCCGAAGTGCCCGAGGGCCGCTTCCACCATGGCGCGCACCGCGGCGGTGTCGGCGACGTCGACCTCGACCGGAAGCGCGTTCCCGCCCGCCGACGCGATCTCCTCGGCCACCGTTTTCGCCCGGTCAGCCGACAGATCCCCGATCACCACCCCGCCGCCCTCCTGGGCGATGCCGAGGGCCACGGCGCGGCCGATCCCGCTGCCGGCGCCCGTGACGACCGCCGTCCTGCCGCCGAACCTGCCGTCACCTGTCATTCCTACCGTCCTTTCAGCACACCGTTTGAGTCGAGTTCACGCACGATAGCCAGCTGGTCCGGGGTCGGGGCCACCGTGGTGGGCACCGGGTCACGCACGATCAGGTCGAAGCCGGTGGCGTCGCGAACCTCTTCCACGGTCACACCCGGGTGCACCGACACCAGGCGCATCCGCAGGCTATCGGGGTCGAAGTCCATCGTGGCGAGGGACGTCACCACCAGTGCGGGTCCCCCGCCGGCCAACCCGGCCGCCGACCACTCCTCGGGCCCGCCGAGGAACCCGGGGCCGCCGAGGAAGTCCACCCGCTCCACGAATGTCCGCCGGTTGTGCGACATCGAGTAGATGAGCACCCGTCCCACACGCGAGAGGAACGGCAATCCCACCGTCCCGGGGCCGCGAAGGCTCGGGCGGGACCAGTCCCCCACCGAGACGAGGTTGCAGTTCCCGTGGGCGTCGATCTGGAGACCGCCGGCAAAGAAGACGCTGAACACGTCGGCACGGCCCTCCATCAGCACCACATCACCAAGGGGCAGCGCGGTGTCCGCACGCAGAAGGTCGTAGTCGCAGCACGAAGGAACCACGGGATCGAGGTGGGGGTTCACCGAGGAGGTCCCGCCGGCGACGTACCACAGGCCGGGCGCGGTGGTGAGCTGGGCGAGCCGGCAGGCCACCTGGGGCAGAGCGCTGGCGGTGCCCATCACCGCGACATCGTCGTCGCGAAGACGCGCGGCCAGCTCTACCGCCATCAGCTCGCCCACCGACCAGTTGCCGGCGGCGCCGTCACCCGCCGTCACCGGCGCGTCGCCTCCCCGGGTGTCGCCGACGCCGCAGCGGCCGCCGGCGCGTACCGCAGGGCGCCGACCCTGCCGGCTGTCGCCGCCCGGTATCCGTCCTCGCTCTGGCCGGTGACCAGCTCCTCGATGTAGGACGCCACCCCGGTGGCGTCGCGCGCTCGTGCCAGGTACGTCATCAGGTGCTCCTCGTCGTAGCGGTAGGCCCCGTGCGAGGCCGTGGGGTGGCACCCTCCGGGCGCCTCGATGACAGCCTGTACCAGGAAGCCCGGGATCGTGGTCCCGGGCGCGTGGCGGGCGATCTCCCCGAAGCCGACGACCTCCTCCACCTGCACGAGCACCGTCTTGGCGGCGAGCGCCATCGAGCGGTCGACGAAGTGGGCTCCCGCGATCACGGCGTTGCCGCGCTCGTCGGCCTGCAGGGCGTGGAGCAGCGCGACGTCGGGCCGGAGGGGCGCGCCCGACAGCACCCGCGCGCCCGTGAAGGGGTCCTCCACCATGCGGTAGTACTCCGGGTTCACCTTCGACACGTCGGAGATCTCGAGTCCGACGGGCAGGGGGACGTAGGGCAGTCCGCCCGCTCCGGCGTACAGGCCATGGGTGATGTACGCCTCGTCGCACTCGAGGACCCGGATCGATCCCGACTCGACGGCCCGCCGGAAGCAGGGGGCGAGCCCGAGGTGCTCGAACCCCACGTAGGACGTGGCGATCTCGTCGACCAGGCCGGCGCCGATCAGGAGATCGGCGTTGAGCGCCCCGCACGGGCTGGTGAGGAGGCGCCGCACGCGGCGGTGCTGGCGGATGACCTCCCTGACCAGCGCCATCGCGTTGTTGTGGAGGTGCATGCCGCCGACCGCCAGAAGCCCGACACCGTCGGGCACGAACCGCTCGACGGCGGACTCCAGACTGACCACTTTGCTCACGTGTGCCACCTGCTTGTTCTAGCCGACCTGGCCCGGCGTGTCTCTGGCGGCGGCCCCGCCACGGCGGCCCTCGGGGGGGCCTCGCCCGCGTTGAGCAGATACGCGAGGACAGCGCTGGTGCAGGCTCGCTTGTACCACTCATGGCGGCTCTCCCAATCGTCCTCCTGCAGCCACTGGAAGTGCAGCCCCTCGATGATCGCACGCACCGCGGTCGCGGCCTCGTCGACGTCGGCCACCCGGAAGCTCCCGTCCGCCAGGCCGCCGCGTATGACCTCGGCGTACACCTCGTTGACCGTCGAGCGGAAGGCGGCGCTCAGCTGCTCGAATCCTGTGACGCGCGCGGCGTGGTCGATGAGGTCCAGGTAGGTGAGATAGAAGCGGCGGCTCTGCTCCGGCCCGAGGAAGATCGTCTCGATCATCGTCCTCACCGACTCCTCGGGCGTGCTCGTCCGGCTCACCTCCTGGCGGACCCGGTCGCCGATCTCGTCGAGCACCCAGGACATCGTGGCCATCACCAGTTCGTCCTTGGTCTTGAAGTAGTACAGGATGATGCTCTTGCTGACCCCGGCTGCGGCGGCGATCTCGTGGACGGGTACGCGCTGCACGCCCTTCTCCGCGAAGACGCGGTAGGCACAGCGCACGATGTGCACCTGCCGGGCGGAGAGCGCGCCGCCCGGGCGCGGCTCCCCGGGTCGCCGGGACTCCTCGACTGTCACTGCGTCACCCGCTCAGGTCCCGCCGCGCCCTTCACCGCGCCCGCAGGGCCGGGTCGAGCTGCCCCTCGAGCGTCGAGGCGACCTGGCTGAGGAAGGAGCGCACCGTCGACTGGGCCAGGTGGTGCAACAGGGCCGTATCGAGGGCCCGCCCCAGGTCTCCGAAGGGGGGGGCGTAGGAGGCCGACAGGGTCAGACGGCACACGTCGGGCCCGAGCGGAGCCAGCTCGAGGTCGCCGTTGAGCGCCGGGAAGAGCGCCGAGTGCTCGGTCGCCTCCCACGCCAGCGGCACCACGACAGCGTCTCCCCGCTGGCGCGCCGGGCCGAGCCGCACGCGCACCTCCCGCGTCAGGCCACGCCCCGGCCCACGGGGCCCGACCCGCAGCCGCAGGGTCTCGCCGTCGTCCGCCGCCGTGTTCGCCAGAGGTGCCAACCAGGCGTCGTCGCCCGTGAAACTCCCCCGAACTGCAGCGAGCGGCAGGGCTACATCGACGAAATCCTCGACAAACACGTCTCTCGACCCACGTGGAACCCCCGGAACTAGCGGTGCCCCTCACCTTACGGTTCGTCGCCATGGGTGCCCTAGGGCCCAAAGTCCCGTCGCTGCGGAGTCGTCCGGGCCGTTCAGGCGGTGATCTCGAAGACCCGCTTGGCCTTGCCGGTCTCGGAGCGTTCGATCGAGCCCGGGTCGCGAACTTCCACCAGCACCCGCACGCGCAGCCTGTCCATGAGGGCGCGGCGCAGCCGCTCCGCCACGCCCTGGCGTGCCCCCACCAGCCCCTGCCCGGCCAGCTCGACTTCCACGACCAGCTCGGCCATCGTCGAGCGGCGGTCGAGCAGGATCCGGTAGTGCCCGCTCACCGACTCGTCCTGGAGCACCACCGCCTCGATCTCGCTCGGGAAGACGTTGATCCCGCGGACGACGAGCATGTCGTCGGTCCGCCCCGAGAGGCGGGCGATCCGCCGGAGCGTCCGCCCGCAGGAGCACGGCCGGTCGACGAAGTGCGTGATGTCCCCGGTACGGAAGCGCAGGACCGGTAGGGCCTCCTTGGTGAGGGTCGTGATCACGAGCTCCCCGAGCTCTCCGGGCCCGACCGGGAGGCCCGTCTGGGGGTCGACGATCTCGGGGAAGAAGTGGTCCTCGCACACGTGGAGGGCGCCCTTGCCCTGCCGGCACTCGCCGGCCACACCTGGACCCATGACCTCCGACAGCCCGTAGATGTCACACGCGTCGATGCCACCCCAGGCGGCCTCCAACTTGCTCCGGAACCCCTCCGACCACGGCTCGGCCCCGAAGGCCCCGAAGCGCAGCGTGCGGCGGATGTCGTCGAGGACGCCTTCCTGTTCCGCCCGCTCCGCCAGCAGCAACCCGAACGAAGGGGTGCTGAGCAGGCCGTTCGCTCCGAGATCGGCCATCATGCGGACCTGGAGCGACGTGTTGCCGCCCGATGCCGGCACGACCGTGGCGCCCAGGCGCTCCGCCCCGTAGTGGAGCCCGAGCCCCCCGGTGAACAGGCCGTACCCGTACGCGTTGTGCATCACGTCGCTGGAAACGCCGCCGGCGCCGGCGATGCAGCGCGCGTTCGCCTCGGCGAAGACCTCGACGTCCGCCGCCGTGTAGGCGACCACGGTCGCCTTGCCTTTCGTCCCCGACGACGCGTGCACCCGGACGGTGTCGGCCAGCGGGACCGCGAGCATCCCGAAGGGGTACGTGTCACGCAGCTCGGACTTCGCCGTGAACGGCAGGAGCGCGATGTCGTCGATGTCGTGGACGGCCGGTACGTCCTGCAGCTTCGCCTGCCAGTAGGGCGAGGCCGATCGCCGCAGCCGCTCCAGCAGCGAAACCAACCGTTCGCTCTGCAGCTTCCACCGGTCGTCCGGATCCATGCACTCGATGCCGGCGTCGAAAATACTGTCCACCGCCCGTCCCTCCCTGGTCTCGTGCGGGCTACCACGCTGAGCATCCCCCAAACTGACCGTTCGGTCAATCCTCCGAATGGCTCATCTCCATGATGCACCCGCACCATCCCGGCCCGCCACGGGTGGCGTCGCGACCCCTCGGGCGCGGCGCTAGCTGCGGTGCTTGAGCGCGACGGCGACCGCCTCGAGCCGGCTGTGCGCGTCCAGCTTGTCCATCAGGTGCTGGATGTGATTGCGGGCCGTCGCGCGCGAGACCCCCAGCCGGGCTGCGATGCCGCCGGTGCCCGCTCCCTCCATCAGGAGACGGAGCACGTCGCGCTCGCGCGCCGTCAGGGCGTCGAGGGGCGTGTGCCGTGCCGGCGCGTCGCCGTCGGGTGCCTGCCCGTCGCCGTCGACCGACGACGAGGCCGCGGGGGCGACCCCGCCCGAGACGAGCCGGTCCGCCAGCATCCGTCCCAGGCGGGGCGGTAGCGACGCCTCCCGCATGAAGTGCACGAGGCGCCACGTCGAGCGGCTTGCGGGGGCTGCGACGAGGGTGCTGACCGACAGCCACACGCTGTCACCGCCCCTCGTGCGGCCCATCACCTCCCTCGCCTCGAGCAGTTCGCCGGCCGCCGCCCGGGCATACCCGCGGCAGTCGGTATCGCAGACGGCGTTGCCGCACCCGTCGTGCCACGCCAGCACCTCGCTGCACGCACGGCCGATAGCGTCCTCAGCGCTGAACCCGAGAAGCCGGGAGGCCGCCTCGTTCCACGCCACGATGCGCGCCCGGTCGTCGATCGCCGCCATTCCGTCGGCTGTCCGGCCGAAAACGTCCAGCAGGTCTCTGCCGGCGCCCGGATCGTTGGTTGTTCTCATGGCGGGGCTCCCGCGGCCGACCACGCCGGAGACCGGCCACCGGCGGTCGCGATTCATTCTTGTCCAGCTTGCCCCGTCTAGCTTGCCAGCCCGAGCATCGGGTCACCAACCGGGGGCACCCGGTCCCGAGGCGTAGCTGCAGGATCGTGGCCAGATGTCCTACCTTCATCCCACGCCGAGGGAGCGCTTCAGGAACTCGAGCTCGAGCTTCAACCGATTCTCCGCGATCTCTTCCTGGGGGGTCATGTGCGTGACGCCGCTCAGCGGCACGACGCAGTGCGGCCGCCCCGCCGCCGTCAGGGCGGCGGACAGCCGCAGGGTGTGCGCGACGACGACGTTGTCGTCGGCCAGCCCGTGGATGAGCATGAGGGGGCGCGTCAGCTTCGCGGCGTCGTCGATCAGCGACGAGTGGCGGTAGTGCTCCGGCTCCTCGTCCGGGTGGCCCAGGTAACGCTCCTGGTAGTGGGTGTCGTAGAGCCGCTGGTCGGTGACCGGGGCACCGGCGACCGCAGCGTGGAACACGTCGGGCCGGCGCAGCACCGCCAGCGCCGCCAGGTAGCCGCCGAAGGACCACCCGCGGATCGCCACCCGGCCGAGATCGAGGTCGGGGTTGGCGGCGGCGACCTCGTGGAGCGCCTCGATCTGGTCGTCGAGCACCGGCGTGGCGATGTCACCCCGCACGGCGCGATCCCACGCGGGTCCCCTGCCCGGGACGCCCCGGCCGTCGACGACCAGGACCGCGAAGCCCTGGTCTGCGAACCACTGGGACACCAGATACGAATCACGCGCGGCCACCACCCGCTGAAGGGCCGGGCCGCCGTAGGGGTCGAGCAGCACCGGAAGCAGCCCGGAGCCGGTCCGGTGGTCCGAGGGCCACAGCAGGGCCGTGCGGAGCTCCCGCGGTCCGTAGGCAGCGATCGTCACGCGCGGCGTGAGGACCGGCGTCTCCGCGGACGATTCGATCCGCGCGACCTGCGCGGCGCCACGCCACACGGTCACCTCGGTGCCGTGTCGCCCGAGCGTGCGGGCGAGGATGACGGTGGTGCCGCCGGAGCGGCGTGCCGAATAGACGCCCGCCTCGGTGGTCTGCTGCTCGAGGCCCGCGGGCGACAACGTCCACAGGTGGGTCTCGGTCGGCTCCCGGGAGGCGGCGAACAGGACGGTGTCGCCGTCCACGTCGAGGACCGAGCGGACCTGCAGCCCCGGGGGGGTGACGAGCCGCTCTCCGACGAGGAGGCGCCGAGTGTCGTCGTCGTTGAGCGTCCATACCAGCGTGGCGTCATCCAGGAGGGCCGGCGTCCCCCCGACGATGTCGAGGAACAGCGGGTCGGAGTCTTCCCGCAGCAGACGGGTGGATCCCGTCGACGGATCCACTTCGAGGACCTGCATCCGACGCTGGTCGCGGCTCTGCACGACCACGACCAGCCCGGCATCCTCCCACCGGACGGACACCAGGTACTCGAAGCCCGCACGGTCCCACCTGACCTCGGTGCAAGACCCGTCGAGCCCGACGAGCCAGAGGGAGACGTCGGCGTTGGAGGTTCCCGCCGCCGGGTAGGCGACCTCGCGGGGGGGACGGTCGGGGTGGGCGGGATCGGCGACGTACCAGCGGGACACCGGGGAGGTGTCGACGCGCGCGACGGCCAGTACGTCTCCTCGCGGCGACCACCAGTAGCCACGCGTCCTTCCCATCTCCTCGGCCGCCACGAACTCTGCCAGCCCGTAGGTCACCTCCGGCGCACCCGGCTCCGCCAGTGCCCCGTCGCCGCTCCCGTCGGCGGCGACCACCCGCAGGGCCCCGCCGCTCACGTACGCAACCCGTCGCCCCGTGGGGTCCGGCCGCGGATCGAGCACGGGGCCGGCGACAGCAAGCTCCCGGGTGTCGCCGCCGTCCCCGGCCAGCCAGAGGCGGCCCGAGAGAGCGAAGGTGGCGATCCGCGCCGTTCTGTCGGTGGCGTAGTCGACGATCCCCGCGCTGTGCTCGCGGAGCCGTTCCCGCCGGGCCATCTCTTCGGGGGGGACGGCCTCCTCTGCGGGCACCAGCCGGGCGGGGTCGGCCAGCAGGCGCTCCTCGCCGCTGGGCGCGTCGAGGGACCACAGACAGGTCACGGGGTCGTCGCCGGCGCGCGACCGCAAGAAGAGGACCCGGTCGCCGTCGGGGGCCACCACAGGCTGACGCGCCACCCCGAGGCTGAAGCGCCTGGTGCGCGCGTACTGACGGGGAAAAGACACCTGGTTCACCTTCCCAGCCTGCCATGACCCCTGGCGGGCGGGTGGCGGCGGCCGGCGGGGGGACGGGAAGCTCAGGATCCTGCCGTCGTGGAGGTGGCCGCCCTGCCGCCGAGGGCGGTGGCCGCCCTGCCGCCGAGGGCGGTGGCCGCCGAGCGCGCCGGCCGCTCCGGCCGGACGATGTAGACGTCACATTGGGCCCGGTGCACGAGGTGCCGGGACAAGTTGGCGTCGAACAGCGCAGCGAGGGCCGGGTCCGCCGGGCTGCCGATGACGACGAGGAGGGCATGGCGGTCGTTGGCGAACCGGGCGATCTGGCGCCCGGTCTCGGCGTGATCGTTGACGACCCGAAGCACGTGCCCGCTCGCGGGGGTTCCCAGGGCCGCCAGACGCTCCACGCTGCGGGCGACCAGTTCCTCTCCGGCGCCGACGCCGCCGCGCTCGATGGCGTCCTCGCCCGCCACATTCGTCTCCAGCACGTGGAGAACCTCGACAGGAGCGTCGAGCAGGTGGGCGAGGTCGGCCGCCGCCGTCAGCAACGGCTCTGCGTGCGCGAGCGTGTCGAGGGCCACCACGACAGGGGCGCTTTCCTGCGCCGCGCTTGCCCGCGTGGCGACAACGGCGATCTCCCGGACCGCCGGCCCGACGCCCTCGAGCCGGCGGCGGCCGGAGTAGAGCACGCCCATGCCGACGACCACGGCCGCGGCCCCGACGTAGAAGGGGACGTGGACGTCGAAATGCGCCGCCAATTTACCGGCGCAGAAGGGGGCGAGGCCCCCGCCGATGAAGCGCACGAACCCGTACGCCGCCGAGGCGACCGAACGCTCGACCGGGGCCACCTCCATCACCGCCTGGGTTGTCAGCGTGTTGTTGAGGCCGACGAACATCCCCGAGGCGATGACCGCGACGATCACCGCGTTTCTCGACGACGTGAACGCGCCGATCACCACGAGGTCGACCGCGAGCAGCCCGAGGTTCACGAGCAGGGTCCGCGCCGCCCCGTAGCGGGCCTTCAGCCTCGGGGCGGCGAACACGGCGAACAGGCCTACGAGGACACCCCAGCCGGTGAACACATAGCCCAGCTGGTGGACGCCCAGCCGCATCGTGAACGGCGTGTACGCCAGGAGCGTGAAGAAACCCCAGTTGTAACAGAGAGCCATGACGCTCATGGTCGCCAGCCCGCCGTGGCGCAAGGCGGCCAGAGGCTCCCGGATCGAGCTGCGACGGGCGGGGGGCGGGAGGGGGTCGAGGAACACCACGGTGGCGACCAGCGAGACGCCCATCAGCACGGACACGCCGAAGAAGGGGCCTCGCCAGCTGATGCCGCCGAGCTCCCCCCCGACGAGGGGCCCGAGGGCGAAGCCGAGCCCCAGAGCCGTCTCGTAGAGCATGATCGCCCCCGCGAATCCGCCGCTCGCCGCGCCCACGATCACCGCCAGGGAAGTCGCGATGAACAGGGCGTTGCCGAGCCCCCAGCCCGCCCGGAACCCGACGATCTGGCTGATCGAATGGGACAGCCCTCCGGCAGCGGAGAACACCACGATCAAGGAGAGCCCGCCCACCAGAGTCCGCTTGGCACCCAGGCGGCTCGACACCCAACCCGTCACCAGCATGGCCACCGCGGTGATCAGCAGATAACTGGTGAAGAGCAGCTCGACCGTGCTCGGCGACGCCTTCAGCTGGGTAGCCAGCGCCGGCAGGATCGGGTCCACCAGGCCGATCCCCATGAACGACACCACGCACGCGAAGGCGACCGCCCACACAGCCTTCGGCTGGCGGAACGGGCTGGGCGCCGGGCTCCCGGTCACCGGCCCCTCTCCTGCGCCCGTACAGGACAAGCGTCGGCCAGGTCGAGCAGGCGCCGCACGGCCGGACCCGCCGCGAGCAGCGCCCTCGCGTCCTCACGTGGGAGCCGCCCGATCCGCGCGGAGAACCCAGCGGCGACAGCCCGGCGCCCCCGATCGAGGTGCGCGCGACCCGCCGGCGTGATCGACACCAGCACTCCCCGACCGTCGTCGGGGTCGCGCCGGCGCTCGACGAGCCCACGCTCCTCGAGGTGGGTCACCAGCGTGGTCATCGAGGGCTGGGTGACACCCTCGCCGACCGCAAGCTCACCCAGCCGGCGCGGCCCGGCCCGGTCCAGAGCCGCCAGCGTGGACATGGCAGTGAGGCTCAAGTCCCGTGGCCGCTGGGCGAGCAGCAGTGAGGCCAAGACGTAGGCGACCTGCCCGATGTCCCCTGTCGTCGGATCGTTCGACATCAATATTGATTAGTCTATATATATTTCACGCTGTAGCCCGGCGACGCGGCCGGTGGCCGGCCGGCAGGCCGCGGAGTCCGTCGCTGCGCTCGCACGGGGCCCGCACGAAGACACAATCCACGGTGGCCCCTTGTCCCCGTGGTCCCGGCGCGCGAACGTAGGCACATGGCCCGGGGGAAGGCCCTGGTCGGGCTTTCTGGTGTCGCCCTGTTGGTGCTCTTCGGACCGGTCGTGCCCGGCCGCTGGGGGCGGGCGCAGCCCGCCGGTGCCACGGCGACGGCCGGCTACCGGCTTCCCAACGGCTGGGCCCTCGACCCGGCGGGAAGGACGGTCGAGACCTCGCGCAGCCCGACCGGGCTGGCGGTGTCTCCGGACGGCCAGACGGTGGCCGTGGTAGGCAGCGGCGTGTACGACGAGGACGTCGCCGTGCTCAACGCCCGGACGCTCACCGCCTGGTACACGCCGGCGTCCCAGCTGTGGCAGGGGGTCGCCTTCGACGGCAACCGGAGGGTGTGGGTGTCAGGCGGCTCCTTCGACGCCGTCTTCCCCTATCGGCTCGAGGGCGGGGCGGCCGTACCGAGCGGCGGGGGGATCGCGGTCCCGGGCTACCCGGGCAACATGCTCGCCGGCCCCGACGGCACCCTCTACGTGCTCGGGAACATCAGCATGCCGGCTTCCGGAGGCGCCGGCACGTGTCCGGGCAGCGACATCTGCTCGGTCGTCAGCATCATCAGCCCGCCGTCGACGGCTCGCTCCCCGGTGCGAGTCCCGGTGGGTCGCGACGCCTACGGCCTGGCCCTCAACCCGCATGCGGGGGTGCTGTACGTCACCAACTGGGCGGATTCGACCAATCCGGCCCGCGCCGGCGGGACGGGCACCGTGTCGGTCGTGGATGTGGCCGACCCGGCCACGGCCCGCGAGGTCCAGGTGATCCCCGTCGGCCACGACCCGACAGGGATCGCCCTGTCGCCCGACGGCCGCGAGCTGGTCGTGACGAACTCCGCCGACGACAGCCTGTCCGTCATCGAGCTCGACGGACACGGACGAGCCCGTTCCACCCGCACGGTGTCGCTTCGGGTCAGCCGCGGGGCGCCGCTCGGTACGACCCCCCTGGCGGTGGCCTTCGGCGCCAGGGGAAGCCGGCTCTTCGTCGATCTCGCCGGGCTCAACGCGGTGGAGGTCCTCACCGGCAGCGGCCGGCCCATCCCGCAGCACGTCACCGTGGGCGGGTCCGCCATGACCGTGGCTCACACCTGGATTCCGACCGGCTGGTACCCCGACGCGCTCGCTGTGGCTCCGAACCCGACGGGGACGGGCTCCCGGCTCTACGTCACCAACCTGAAAGGTGTGGGCTCCGGCCCGGGCACCTACCAGCAGCTCTCCCCGGTCGTCGGGACGATGACCGAGGGCAGTCTTTCCGTGGTCGACCTGCCCGCCAGCCTGTCGGCGCCACCCTTCGCCGCATGGACGGGACAGACCGTGGCCAACGATCACCTCGCCCCGGTCTTCGACCGGAACCTGCCCGACCCGGCGACCGACCCGTGCCTGCCGGCGCCGCTGCCGGGCGGGGCGGGGGTGACCAGCCAGCTGCTGTGCGCCGCGTCCCACCATCAGATCGATCCGCGGACGCTGCACGTGGTGATCATCAACAACGAGAACAAGGACTTCGACGACTACTTCGGCGACATCGGCAGCGTGCTCCCGGGCGCCAACGCCGACCCGGCGTTCACGCGTTACGGGGCAGCGGTCACGACGAACCAGCACGCCCTGGCCGAGACGTTCGCGCTGGACGACAACTTCTTCTCCGACGGGGAGTCGTCGGTGCTCGGTCACAGCTGGCTGACGGCGGGGTACACGACGGAGTACAACGAGCTGACCTGGGGTCCCGAATACGACCTCGGGCTACGCGGCGACCGGAGCGCAGGGGAGTACTCCGGCAATGCCTACCTGGCGGCTCAGGGGGTCGCGCCACAGACCGACCCGCGGGTGGCGGCCGAGGAGAAAGCGATGGTCGAACCGCGCCAGAGGATCTTCGACGTCCTGGCCGACCCCGCCACCAACCCGCTCCGGCTCAGCGAACGCATCTACTCCGACGACCTCAACCCCGCCTCGGCCGCGACCCCTGACCAGGTGCCGCTGGCGCTGTGGGGCCTCGGTCCCGACGCCATCGGCGGAAGCGACATCACATTCCCCGACGTCGATCGAGCCGAGATGTTCCTCCACGGAAAGACCACTTCCCACGCGTGGGACCTCCTCAAGTTCAGGACCGGCCCGCCGGCCACGTTTGGTAAGACGATCTCGTTCAATCCGGCCGATCAGGCAAAGTTCACCCTCGACGGCTGGACGGGAGCGTACGACCGGTGCCGCGCCGCCGGGGGCAGCGACGCCACGTGCCAGCGGGCTATGCCCAATCTGAGCTACCTGGTCTTCCCCGAAAACCACACCTACGTCATCGATTTCGCCTACAACCCCCTCGACCCGAGCCGCCCGGCGATGGTGGCCGACAACGATTACGCCATCGGACTGGTGACGCAGGGTCTGTCCCGCAGCCCGTTCTGGAAGAACACGCTCGTGCTGCTCACCGAGGACGATCCCCAGAACTCCGGCGACCATGTCGACATCCACCGGACGTTCGTGCTCGCCTCCGGAGGCCTCGCCCGCCGCCTCGGTCAGGACGCGACGGTCTCCTCGCAGGTCGGCTCCTACCCCTCGATCCTGAAGACAGCCGAGACGCTGCTCGGGATCCCGCCGATGACCCTGTTCGACTGGAGGGCCATCCCTCTGGCGAGCCTCGTCGCGCCGGACCAGGCCTACGCGGCCAGCGCCCCTTCCTACAGCGCGGTGCCGCCCTCGACCCCGTTCCTGGTCTCACCGCCGGTCACCGCGCTCCCCCCGGACTTCCCAAGCACCCTCGTCCAGCAGGCAGAAGCCACCCTGCTCTCCGAGATCGGCAAACCGACCCGGACCCCGTAGCAGGACGCCCACCGCACCGTCACCGTCCACGTCCGGGCTCGGCCGTGGTCACGGCTGAGGTAGCCTCGGGGCCGACCCAGAGGGACATACCTGAACGCGGGAGTGCGTCATCGCCTACAGCGTGGACTTCAACCATGTTTCGACGGTCGGCCTGGAATCGTCGCCGGTCGCGGCAGCGCTCGCCGGTCTGCGGGCGAACGAGGCCCGCTACTTCAAGAACAAGTACGACCACGTCTTCACGGTGGAGCCTGCCCGCAACGCGAAGGCCACGATCGACTGGGTGCACCACATCCTGGAAGAAGAACGCGGCATCGTCATCTCATCCCGACCTCTCGAGGCTACGGCTTTCCAGGTCGAGAACATCCGAATGGCGTACGTCTTCTACGAGAGCGGTCTGTCGATCAACGTGATGTACACGGTGGACGACCCAAAGAAGCGGGCTGTCGGGTTGAAGCTCTCCGAAGGGATGGACGTCCCCGCGGAGCTCGCCTCGCAATTCAAGTTCGCCCGACAGAAGTCGAAGCTGGCCGGAACCATCCGCGGTTCCTTCTTCGTCCTCAAGAACGAGTACTGATCCCCGGCCCGGCGAACAGAACGCCGCCCGGCAGCAAAGGGGGCGCGACTCGCTCCCAGCGAGCACCTCAGGTGACCGGTGACGTAGAACGCCCTGCTGCGAGGGCCGCTTTGGCTGCGAGGAGCACTGGAGCATCCAGGTGACGGGGCGGGGGTTTGCCGGCGAGTAGATAGCGACGAATGGCTCCCGAGGGGAGGTCGAGCACGGCGAAGGTCACGACTCGTCGGTGCGCTTTGGCGCTGTCGCCGTACCAGCGGACGGTGAAGGCGTCCAGTGCTCTTATGAGGTCGTCGTTCACGGTTTGCAGGTCGTTGTCCAACTCGCTCGGCCAGCGAGGACTGACCTGTTCCCGCCCCAATCCGGCGAGGATCTGTGCTGTGGCTGTCTCGATTCGCGCCCACCGGGGATAGTGGAGCACGGCCTCCTCGAGCGCACACTCCCGATCTTCCAACTGAAGGCTCTTCAGTAGCCCTGCCTGGCCCGCCCGCGCCGACCGGAGCCACAGCGCAGCAAGGAGGTGATCCTTGGTCGGGAACCGGTAGTAGATCGACCCGATGTGGCCGCCCATTCGGGCCGCCACCGTTTCGGTGGTGAGCTTCGTCGGGCCGGCGCCCACGACGATCTCCAGGGCAGCATTGAGGATCGCGTCCTGGTCAAAGCGCGATGGCCTCGGCACGACCCTCAGCCTACTAGCGATCCCGAATAGTTGAGCGTAGGCTCAACTACGTGAACGGCATGCACAACCGAGAGATGACGAATCGAGGTGCGGCATGAGCGGAAGGGCCGAGCTGCCGAGCTGGGCGCACTGGAAGTCCCGACCGTTTCCCGACGCCAATCTTCTGCTGCTCTCCGGCCGACGACCCGCGTTGGTGGACACCGGCTTCGTAGGGCATGCCGGTCTGACCCGTGACTGGGCCCTGGCCCAGGCCGGCGGTCGGATTGAAGTGGTCGTCAACACGCACTGGCATGCTGATCATGTCGGCGGCAATGCCGCCATGCAGGAGCACGGGGCCGAGATCATGGCCAGCTCACACGACGCTGAAGCCGTCCAACGCCGCCATCCCGGTTGTTGCCTGGCCGAGTACCTGGACCAGCCCGTTGCGCCGTACAGCGTCGATCGTGGCGTCGGCGACGGCGACATCCTCCTTCTCGGGGAGACCGAGTGGCAAGTGATCGCCACCCCCGGCCACACTCCCGGGCACCTCAGCCTCTGGCAGCCCGACGAGCAGGTCCTCGTCGCCGGTGACGTGCTGTCGGACTACGACGTCGGTTGGGTGGCCTCGGCTCTGGACGGCCCCGACGCGGCCACCGTGGCGGTGGCCTCCATAGAGAAGCTCGACGCGCTCCACCCGCGCCTCCTGCTCACCGCCCACGGTCCGTTGCCCGCGGACGCCCCCGCGGTGCTCGCAACCGCCCACCGCCGCGCCAGCCGGCTCGTCGAGGACCCCGAGGGGGCCGTGTGGTACGCGGCGCGGCGCATCTTCGCCTACGCGCTGATGATCCACGGCGGACTGCCGGTCAAAGAAGTCCCGGGGTACCTGCTGGCCCGAGCCTGGCTGGCGGACTCCGCAAAGCAGCTCAACCGTTCCGCGGTCGACGTTGCCGCCGAGCTCGTCGAAGCTATGCGCAGGAGCGGCGCAGTGACCGAGCAGGACCAGACGCTGATCGCCAACGCCCGCCACACCCCCGTGCCCTCCCACAGTCTCAAACAACCGTGGCCCCGGATGTGGCCCCCGGTGAAGAAGGCAGCTCGATGAAACCTCAGACGAAACGAGAGATTCGCAATCCGGACTACGTCCAAGGCGTGCGGGACAGCTTCTACCGCCAGGGCCTTATGCGCACCTTCAACGCGCAACTCGTGCGCATCGAACCTGGCGCGGTCGAGATCAGCGTTCCGTTCACCTCGCACCTGACCCAGCAAGACGCCTTCTTCCACGCCGGGGTCGGGATCGCCCTCCTCGACACGGCCTGCGGCTACGCGGCGTTCACTCTCATGGCGCCCGACCTACGGGTCCTGACCGTCGAACTGAAAGTCAACCTCCTGTCCCCCGCTGTCGGTGAACGCCTGCGGGCCGTCGGAGAGGTCATCCGGCCCGGGAGAAGTCTGACCGTGTGCCGAGGCGACGCCTTCACCGTCTCCGGCACCGGCGAGAAGCACGTCGCAACGATCCTCGCCACGATGACCGCCGTCCCGCAGGCCGCCTGAGTCGCCCACCGGCGCCGAGCCGTCCGCAGCAGAACCCTCGCCCAACTATCGCCAGACTCGAGGTCACCGGGTACGAGGCGCTCGTCCTCGGGTGTCGCACACCTGCCCTGAAAAGCCGCCTGCCGGACGCCATCGGACTTGCTACGGCGCCTGCTGGCGGAGGTGACGTCGTCGGGCGCACGGTCTCGTGCACGTTCGTCCTCCGGCCCGTCTCCGGGTCGGTGCCGGCCGCCACGACCAGCCCAGGACTTTCGTGGAACTGCTGAGATGGGGAACGAGCTCAGGGGGCTGCTTCGACATCAGTGACGGCAGCAATGGCTGGGGCCAAAGAGCCCGACTGACTTTGCGTCGCCGTTAGTCATGCTCGCGGTACTGCGCAGGTCGGCGCCGGGGCGGGAAATCAGGGAGGCGGCTATGACCCAGCTCGCCTACCGGTGCGGCATGCCCGTTTCAGGATGGGCTACTGAACAGCATGGGCCCTCCAGCACCGCCACTGGGCCGGGCGGTGGAGGACAGCACGGGCGTACCCGGGGGAGCCGAGGCGACTGAGCCCTCCGGTGACGGGCTGAGCATCACCGGGCAGGACGTACTTGTACGCAAACGCAGCACGAGAGTGAACGCGAGGAAGACGATCGAGGCGCCAGCGATCGCGCCGCGATAGGGGGCGAGGAAGGAGAGGACGCCGCCGGCACCGAAGATGGCGATGGCGATGGGGTTGCACACCGGGCAGGCCATGGCCACTCCGCTCGCGAACCCCCCCACCCCCGTCTGCACCTTGGCACGTCGGCGTGCCCGTCGGGCCTGACCGCCGGGCACGAAGGTGGCAACGATGAGGGCGATCAGGGGTGGGGACAGAGCGAGGGTC
This sequence comes from Actinomycetes bacterium, assembly GCA_021788115.1. Classification (GTDB taxonomy): domain Bacteria; phylum Actinomycetota; class Acidimicrobiia; order Acidimicrobiales; family Palsa-688; genus JAJYLA01. The sequence goes on from JAJYLA010000002.1 coordinate 84,751, forward strand.
ACCCAGTTCCACCAGCTGAGCGGCACGACCCGTCCGATCGAGGCACCCGGGAGCGTCTCGCCGAACGCCCCGATCAAGACCAGTGCGACGATGTAGGCCTCGACGGCCACTTTCCACTGGCGACGGGAAAACAGCTGTAGCTGCCCGAGCGGGACGAGGCCTGAGGCGAAACGGCGAAGCTGTTGGCGGCGGCGCTTGGGGAGCCGTCCAGTGGGAACACTCAAGCGCTCCCGGACCTCGTTGTGGACGGAGCGCATGTGAGCCATATTGTGAAGCTACTATACTATCGGGATGGTTCACAAAGTCACCCGCCGCCAAGCACTGGAGCGCCTGTTGGAGGTGGCCACCTTGCTAGGTGAGGGCATGGAGGCGGACGCGGCAGGGCGGGGGCTCAGCGTCGCCAGGGTGGAGGTGCTCTGGGTGCTCCAGCATCGAGGGCCGCTTCGCCAATGCGACCTCGCGGATTTCCTTCGAGTGTCGCCGCGCAACATCACTGGGCTCGTCGATGGCTTGGAGGCCAGCGGTTTCGCCGCCCGCCACCCCCACCCGAGCGACCGCCGGGCATTCCTTGTCAGCCTCACTGACACCGGTAGGGCGCTGACCGAAGCCCTAGTGGCCGACCAGGACGACTTCGCGAGCTTCCTCTTCGAGGGGATGCGCGACGCTCAGCTCGACGAACTTTCGGGTCTCATGGGAGAGGTGGTCGGCCGGCTCCGAAGCCCCGACTACGCCGAGGTTCGTGCCGGCGCGCTACAGCGATGGTCAACCCGCCAGGCTGCCATCGATGAGCACCGCCCAACTGAGAAGGCAGCCGCCCGTTGACCGAACCACGAGCGGCAACGGATCAGGTCAATTCACCGCGAGCTCGGGCAGCCTGACCGCCCGGATCCCCGCCCGGGAAAGCGCCCGGTGACGCGGCGACATGCGGGTCACTCCGATCCGAGGACGCGCGCTCGACCGAGATGGCGTGGAGTTTCCTCACCGCGACCTTCCTCATCCGGTTGCGCTTGCTCCGGTTAGCACCCCCACGGTGGTCCCTGGACAGCGCCCGGGCGATCGCTGTCCGTGTCGGCATCGAAAAAAACTTCGACGAACCCCTTGACTTCGCGAGCGGATGGAGATCTCATCTCCCTCCCGTCAGTGGCGCGCCTCGGTCGTGGGCACACAGCCCATGTTGCAAAATCCCATGTCAATGGCGGTCCTCTCGCCCCCGAAGCCCTGGGCCGATCCCGCCCCGCCCTACCCGCCATCGGCCTCCCGTGCCGGGGACGAGCCGTCAGGGCGTACCTTGCGGCCGTCCGAGCGCCAGCTGCTCGCCCTGCTCGGCGCCCACGAGGTCCTCACCTCGGGTCAGCTGGCGCGCCTCGCCGGGCTTCCCGAGCGCACCGTGCAGCATCGCCTCGGCCTGCTCTACCGGGCCGGGCTGGTCAACCGGGTCCGCCCGCCACGTGAGGTCGGCACCAGCCCGTACCACTGCTGGCTGACCGCTCTCGGCGCCATCGCTGTCGAGGTCGAGGAGCCCACCTCGTGGAGCGAGGACCCGGCCGGCGTGGTGGCCACGGCGGTGCTGAGCGAGCTGCGGCTTTCCGTGCGCGACCACGGGGAGCAGGCTGGGCTGAGTCTCATCGGTTGGCGCCGACTTCCCGCCGGCCTGCCTTATCGGGACCCTCGCGGCGCGGCGCCTCGGGCGCTGCCGGTCGAGGGGGAGCTCACGAGTGTGGGGGGAGCGCCAGGTGACAGCGCGCTCGACGACGAGCGTCACCGGTCGCGCCGGGGAGCCGCTGGAGCTGAAGAGGCAGCTGCCCCAGCCTCCGCGACGAGGCCAGATCGACCCGAGGACAGGCCGGGAAGGGCGGGCGAAGGAGAAGAGGGCTACTCGATCCCCGCCCAACGAGAGGCCCCTGCCCGCCGCATCCGAGACGCCGGCTGGGACCTCGTCGACGAGTACGCCGAGCGGGGCGAATCGGCGCGAAGCGCCGAGTGCCCCCAGCTCCAGGCGATGCTCGCCCGCATCGCCACCGAGCGCGACGTCGACGCCGTGGTCGTGCACAAGATCGACCGCCTGTCCCGCAACATGGAGGACCACGTCGCGATCCGGGCTCTCTTGCGGCGCCGGGGAGTGGCCCTCGTGTCGGTCACCGAGAACGTCCTGGAAACCACCCCGCGCCGCCTGGTCGAAGGCATCCACGCGCTCATGGCCGAGTTCTACTCGGCCAATCTGGCGGCCGAGATCAAGAAGGGCATGGTGCAAAAGGCCAAGCTCGGCGGCTTCCCCCACGGCGCCCCGATCGGCCACCCGAGCGTCAAGGAGATCGTCGGCGGACGCCAGGTGGCCCGCGTCGTGCCCGACCCCGACCGGGCTCCGCTCGTCACGCTCGCCTTCGAGCACTACGCCAGCGGCACTGGACCCTCCAGCGCCTGGCCGGCGAACTCGGTCGCCAGGGCCTCACCAACCGCGGCCGGCGGGACCGGCCGGTCAAGGCGATCACCTGGCAGGGGCTCGCCAAGATCCTCGCCAACCCGGTCCATATCGGCATCTGGGGTGGCGTCGACCCCGGCCTCCACCAGCCGCTCACCACCCCCGAGACCTTCCGCCGGGTCCAAGAGCTGCTCGCGGCCCGTTCTGTGCGTGGCACCCGGGAGCGCAAGCACCCCCACTACCTGAAGGGCGTCCTGTACTGCGGGGTGTGCGGAAGGCGCCTGTCGATACAGCACTCCAAGGGCCGGTACACCTACTTGTTCTGCCTCGGCCAGAAGAACGACCCCGCCGGCACCTGCCGGGAACGCTACGTCGGCGCCGACGATCTCGAAGTCCAAGTCGAACAGCTCACACCGCCATCGAGCTCCCGGCCACCTGGGCCGAGCGCCTACGCGAAGAGCTGGACGCCGAGGTGATCGAGCGCCAGCGGGCCGACGCCGCCCCGGGGGCTGCTCACCCGCCGAGTCGCCAAGGCCAGCGACCGCACCCGCCGCCAGCTCAACGCCGCGGTCTTCACCCGCCTCGACGTCCGCGACGGCCGGCTCTGCCACGAGGAGCACCGTCCGCCCTTCGACGACATCTTCGACGTCCCCGAGTTCGAATACCGAACACGAGAGCGGACGACGGGATTCGAACCCGCGACCCTCACCTTGGCAAGGTGATGCTCTACCAACTGAGCCACGTCCGCAGTGGGCTTCCAGGCTAGCAGACCCGCCGCCGGCGTCAGGGGCCGTGGTGGACGGGCCGGAGGCACTCCACGTGGGGATAGCGAACGCCCAGGTAGGTCATCTCGACGGGGGTGGTGCCGGAGGGGCAGAGGGGACTGCCGGGTGTGGTGGGGACCACCTCGACCACCTTCACGGCGGCCTGAGGCGAGGAGCACGGCACCGGCGTGGTGGAGTACTTCGGGTGTCCCTCGGCGGTGCCGTGCTGCGCCAGGCATTTGCCGAGGAGCGCAGCGGAGGCGGTGGCCTCCTTCTTCGCCGCGCTGCCCGAGGGGCGCGTCACCTGCAGGACCGCCACCACCACGATGAAGACCGCTATCGCGAGGGGGACCAGTCGCCACGGCGACAGCCAGCGGGGTCGCCGCACGCGCCAAACCCCTTCCGGTGCCTGCCATCCCGGCGGCCGGGGCGGGGCGTCGACGCCGGGCCGCCACTCGATCCACCGTCCGCCGTCGTCGTCGTAGAAGCTGGTCGGACCCCCCGGCTCCCTCCTCCAGCGGACCCCCCGGTGGGTGGTCTCCTCCGCGGTCATTTGAGCAGCCGGGACAGCCGCCGGTCGGCTAGCGGGCGCCCGCCGGTCTGGCAGGTCGGGCAGTACTGAAACGAGCGGGACGCGAGCGACACCTTTCGGATCGTGTCACCGCACACCGGGCAGGGCCGGCCCGCCCGGCCGTGCACGGCGAGGCCCTCCTTCTTCTCCGCCTTGAGCCCCTTCGCGGGCAGCCCGAGGGATCGCTGCACGGCACGGCCGAGCACCCCCACGAGGGCCCCGTGCAGGGTCTCCGCCTCGACCGGGGTGAGCCGCCCCGCCGGCTTGTAGGGCGACAGGCGGGCCGCGTGGAGGGCCTCGTCGGAGTAGGCGTTGCCTACGCCGGCGATCACCGACTGGTCGGTGAGAACCGTCTTCAGGCTGCCGGGGCGGCCGGCGAGGAGCCCGGCGAGCCGGGCCGCGCTGAAGGACGGGTCGAGCGGGTCGGGCCCCAGCCGGGCGACCCCCTCCACCTCGGAGGGGTCCCGGACCACCCACAGGGCCAGGCGCTTCTCGGTGCCCTGCTCGGTGACGTCGAAGCCCGGCCCCCCCGACAGGGCGACCCGGAGGGCGAGCGGCCCGCGCCCGGGGCGGCCCCGCCCCGGCGGGGCGACCTCGTGCCACCGCACCCAGCCGCCGAGAGCGAGGTGGACGACCAGCCACAGTTCGCCGGCGCGGACGCAAAGGTACTTGCCCCGACGCGACACCTCCGCCACGGTCTGCCCGCGAAGCGACTCCGCCGGGGGGTCGTAAGTCTTGAGGGCGGAAAGAGAGGCCACCTCGGCTCGCTCGACGGTCCGCCCGCGGGACCCCTCGTGCAGGAAGCGGGCGAGCGCCTCGACCTCGGGAAGCTCCGGCACCGTGCTACCGACCCGTGTGGCCGAACCCGCCGACGCCCCGCACGGAATCCGACAGCCGGGCGACGGGGACGAACACGGCGTGCTCCACGCGCTGGATCACCAGCTGGGCGATCCGGTCGCCGCGCTGTATCTGGAAGTCCGCCTCGGGGTCGGTGTTGATGACGAGGACGGCCAGCTCGTCCCTGTAGCCGGAGTCGATCAGCCCCGGGCTGTTGGCGAGGGTGATCCCGTGGCGGAGCGCCAGGCCGCTGCGCGGCAGCACCAGGCCGGCAAAGCCCTCGGGGATCTCCACCCGGAGCCCCGTGGGGACCACGGCGCGGCCTCCCCCCGCCCGCACGAGGCAGGGCACACGGGCCCTCAGGTCCGCCCCCGCGTCTCCGGGCCGCGCGTACGTGGGCGGCGGCAGGTCGGGGTCGAGCACCACCACGGGGATGTCGATCACGGATTCCACGGTAGCGAGCGGAGCCGTCCCGCTCCCGTTCGGTATCGTCGCTGCGGTGCTCGCCTGGATGGACCTGGAGATGACCGGCCTCGACCCGGTCCGCCACACGATCGTGGAGATCGCCACGCTCGTCACCGACGACAACCTCGAGATGCTCGCCGAGGGGCCGGACCTGGTCGTGTCGGCGACACCGGTGCAGCTCGCGGCCATGGACGAGGTCGTGAAGGCGATGCACACCCGCAGCGGCCTCCTCGACGCCATCGAGAGGTCCTCCGTCAGCCTCGAGGAGGCCGGCTCGGCCACGCTCTCGTTCTTGCGCAAGCACATCCCCGACGCGGGTACCGTCCCCCTCTGCGGCAACTCCATCGGCACCGACCGCCGCTTCCTGGCGGCATGGCTTCCCGAAGTGGACCGCTACCTCCACTACCGCTCCGTCGACGTGTCAACGGTCAAGGAGCTCACCCGCCGCTGGTACCCCGACATCTACGCGAGCGGACCGAAGAAGACCGGTTCGCACCGGGCCCTCGACGACATCCGCGAGAGCGTCGCCGAGCTCCGCTACTACCGCGACGCGGTCTTCCGGCCCCCGCGCCCCGCGGCCGGCGCGCCCTGAACGCCGGGTGAGAATCCCCTGAAAGGTTGCCGAGCGGTATTGGCAAGAGCACCCGCCCGTGGCAGCATGGCATCGGGGCCGGCGCCGATCACCGAGCGCCGGCAGAGCCAGCAGGAGGTTACTCGTGAGCGACCAGCAGGCGAGCGGACCCGTCATCCAGCCCGGCACCATCCTCGAGGATCCCCCCGGACACCGGCGGCGCACGAGCCGCCAGGTACGCCACACGGCACGCGTCCAGCTGCACGTGCTGGCCGGGGACGAAGAAGCCCTCGAAGACGCCGACCTGGCGTGCCCCCAGGTGCCGCACGACCTCGGCCGCAAGTCTTCCCCGCGGCCCCGCCCGCAGCCGAAACCGGGCAGGCGGAAGGGCTTCAAGGTGTGGAAGACCCCCTTCTGGAAGCGGCGTCGCGCCCTCTGGGCGGCGCGCAACGCCGCCACCCGCCGCCTCGTCGAGACGGAGTAACGGGCGGCTCGCTCCTCAGCCGGCCGCCGGCCGGAACGCCAGGGCGAGGGAGTTCATGCAATAGCGGAGCCCGGTCGGCTGGGGACCATCGTCGAACACGTGACCGAGATGCCCGCCGCAGCGCCGGCAGCGCACCTCGGTGCGCACCATGCCGTGGCTGGCGTCCTCGACCAGTTCCACCGCGTCAGCGACCGCGGGCTCGTAGAAGCTCGGCCAGCCGCTGCCGGACTCGAACTTCGTGGCGGAGTCGAACAGCACCGCTCCGCACCCCGCACAGCTGTAGGTGCCGTCGTCGTGGTTGTGGACGTATTCGCCCGACCACGGATGCTCCGTGGCGGCGCGCCGGAGGACGTCGAACTGCTCCGGGCTGAGCTGGGCGCGCCACTCCTCGTCGGTCTTGTCTACCTCTCGGGCCATGCCTCCCAGGGTACGCGCCTCACCACGCGTCGACGCAGGGCCGCTTCTTGCCCGCGCGCGCCGGGGGCGGCGGGGCGGCGCGGAGCGTGGCGACCACCCGGGCGCGGGTCTCCGCGGGATCGATGACGTCGTCGATCTCGAAGTGGGTGGCGGCGTTGAGCGCCCTGCCGTTGCGGTATGCCACCGCCACGAGGCGCTCGTAGAGCGCCTGGCGGGCGTCGGGGTCGTCCTCGGCGTCGAGCTCCTTGCGGAACCCGAGCCGGACGGCCCCCTCTAGCCCCATGCCGCCGATCTCCCCTGTCGGCCACGCGACGGTGAGCGCCGGCGCCCGGAAGCTGCCCGCCGCCATCGACTGGGCACCCAGCCCGTAGCCCTTGCGGAGTATGACGGTCACGTAGGGGATCGTCAGGCTCGCCCCGATCACGAACAGCCGGGCGAAGTGGCGGACCTGGGCCGTGCGCTCCGCGTCGCGGCCGACCATGAACCCCGGCGTGTCGCAGAGGGACACCACGGGGATGTCGTGGGCGTCGCACAACTGCAGAAACCGGGCCGCCTTGTCGGCCCCGTCGGAGTCGATGGCCCCGCCGAGGTGGCGGGGATCGTTGGCCACGATCCCCACGGGCCGTCCCTCGAGCCGGGCCAGCGCCGTCACCATTCCCGGACCCCATCCGGCCCGCAGCTCCATCACCGAACCGATGTCTGCGAGCCCGCCGATCACCGCCCGGACGTCGTAGATCCGCAGGCGGTCCTCCGGGACAGCCGCGCGCAGCAATCGCTGGTCCGCGCACTCCCACGTGGGGTGATGCCCCTGGAAGTACCCCAGGTACTGCCGGGCCGCGCGAACCGCCGCCGCCTCGTCGGGGACGAGGACATCGATGACACCGTTGGCACCCTGCACCGACGCCGGCCCCACGTCGTCGGGGGCGACCGTGCCCA